>NZ_DAOMOQ010000025.1:0-47993 GCF_035444425.1 Ottowia sp.
GTCCGCTATGCGGCAGCATGAGCGTATGTTAGGCATTTGCCTGACTGATCAATAATGCTTGGTCTAGAGAGGAAATCATCGTCATGAGCACTTCACAGCTTCAGAGTTTCATCGCCGGCCGCTGGATCGGTGGCCAGCCCGCGCAGGCACTGCGCAGCGCCATCGACGGCTCGGTCGTCGCCCACACGCACGACGAGGTCATCGATTTCGGCGAGGCGCTGCACTTCGCCCGCAGCGTCGGCCTGCCGGCCATGCTGAAGACCGACTTCAAGCAGCGCGCCGCCATGCTGAAGAGCCTGGCCAAGTACCTGGGCGAGCGCAAGGAGGAGATGTACGCGCTGTCGTTCCACACCGGCGCCACGCGCAGCGATGGCTGGGTCGACATCGAGGGCGGCACCGGCACCCTGTTCGCTTACGCCAGCATGGCGCGGGACCTGCCCAGGACCGGCAACCTGTGGCATGAAGGCCCGCAGATGCCGCTCGGCAAGACCGGTGCCTTTGCCGGCACCCACATCCTGGTGCCGCGCGGCGGCGTGGCGGTGCACATCAACGCCTTCAACTTCCCGGTCTGGGGCCTGCTGGAGAAATTTGCGCCCACCTTTCTGGCCGGCATGCCCTGTATCGGCAAGCCGGCCACGGCCACCAGCTTCCTGACCGAGAAGCTGGTGCGGCTGATCAATGAATCCGGCATCCTGCCCGAGGGCGCGCTGCAGCTGATCATCGGCGGCACCGGCGACCTGCTGGACCGGTTGCAGGTGCAGGATGCGGTGACCTTCACCGGCTCGGCCGACACCGCTGCCAAGCTGCGCGTGACGCCGAACCTGGTGCTGAACAGCATCCCCTTCAACGCCGAGGCCGATTCGCTCAACTGCGCCATCCTGGCGCCCGACGTGACGCCCGACGACGAGGAGTTCGACCTGTTCGTCAAGGAGGTGGCGCGCGAGATGACGCAGAAGGCCGGTCAGAAATGCACCGCGATCCGGCGCGCCATCGTGCCGGCCGAGCGCGTCGATGCCGTCGCTGCCAAGCTGACCGAGCGGCTGGCCAAGACCAGCGTCGGCGATCCGCGGCTGGACAACGTGCGCATGGGTGCGCTGGCCAGCAAGGCCCAGCAGGGCGACGTCAGTGAGCGCGTGAGCACGCTGCGGCAGGGCGCTGAACTGGTGTTCGGCGGCAGCGAGGACTTCGCGCTGGTCGGCGACGCGGTGGCCGGCGGCGCCTTCTTCCAGCCGACGCTGCTGCTGGCGGGCAGCGCGCGGGACCACGCGGCGCACGAGGTGGAAGCCTTCGGCCCGGTCAGCACGCTGATGGCCTACGACGGCATCGACGAGGCAGTCGCGCTGGCGGCCAGGGGCCAGGGCAGCCTGGCCGGCACGCTGGTGACCAGGAGCGCCGAGGTGGTAGCTCAGGTCGTGCCGCAGCTCGCCATGCTGCATGGGCGCATCCAGATCCTGGACCGCGTGGCAGCGGCCGAATCCACCGGCCATGGTTCGGCGCTGCCGTACCTCAAGCACGGTGGCCCCGGCCGCGCCGGTGGCGGCGAGGAGTTGGGCGGCCTGCGCGCCGTCAAGCACCTGATGCAGCGCGCCGCGCTGCAGGGATCGCCGGCCATGCTGGCGGCGGTGACCGGCGAGCCGGCGGCGAGCTAGGCGGAGCCGGGGCTGCGGGGTGCTGCTGCTGCGCTGGTCAGAGCCAGCGTGCCAGCAGCGCCAGCGTCGCCGCGGCCAGCACGTTGTGCAGCAGCACCAGCGCCAGCGGGAAACCCGTCGACGCCAGCAGCAGGCCCGATCCGAGCTGCAGCAGCAGGCAGGCGAGCAGCCACAGCGCGCCGATGATGTCGTGGCGCCGCAACGCGATGGCCAGCGGCAGGCTGCACAGCAGCACGACCACGGCGCCGAGGCGATGCAGCCACTGCACCGGCGCACCAGCCGCCTGGGCGAACGCGTTGTTTTCCGGCATCGGTACTCGCCATGGGTCGAGCACCTGCCAGGACTGGGTTTGCGCCTCCGACCAGCAGTCAAGCAGGCCGTTGCAGCTCAGCGCGGCGTGGGTGGCGCTCACCATGCCGCCCAGCGCCACCTGCGCCAGCAGCAGAAGGGCCGCGACCCAGACCCATGCCCGTAGGCTCGCTGAGCTGCGTACCGGCCTGGGCGCTGCCAGCCGCAGGCACATGGCCAGCATCAGGAAGCCGCCGAGCAGGTTGCCCAGCGTGACCGCGGGCAGCAGCGATCGCGCCGACCAGCGGCCCAGCACGGCGAGGAACAGGGTGACGACCAGCAGCGCCAGCACCAGCGCCGCCTCCCGGCGCAGGCGCGGTCGTGCGCGCAGGCAGGCGGCCAGCATGGCCAGTACCAGCAACAGCACCGCCACCGCGGCCACTCGATGCGCCAGCCGCGCCGCCACGATGGCGGCTGACGGTTCGCCCGCCTCGGCGGTGCTGGCCGCGTCGGTCAGGGCCTGCCCGTAGCACTGCGGCCAGTCCTCGCAGCCGATGCCGGACTTGTTCAGCCGCATGTAGGCGCTCAGCGTCGTCACCAGCAGCACCAGCAGCACGCAGACCCAGGCCATGCGCCGCAGCGTCGATCGACTGGCCTCAGCAGACGACATGCGGTGCGCGCGAACGGCCGTTTCGGACGGGCTTCATGGAGCGCGATGGTACTGCATACCCCCATGACCTATCAGGCTGCGCACTTGTTTTATTGAACTAGTTCAAGTCATACTTGAGTGGCGCGGTCGAGAATTGAGCAGTCGTTACCCGCGGCGGTTCATACTGATGGTGCGCGCGCTTTTCTACTGGAGGGACTTATGAGTTCACACGACGACCTGAACGATCCGAACGAGCCGATTCCCTGGATGCAGAAGTTGCTGGACAGCCCGTTCCTGCTTCTGTTCCTGGGAGTCCTGATACCCATGCTGGTGTACAACGGCTGGGGCGTGTTCGAGATCCTGATCTTGCCCGTCGGCGAGTAGGGCCGGTCTACTCATTCCCTGCAACTTGAAAGGCACACGCCAATGAGCGCAATATTGCCGCCGTCAGATCGGCTTTGGTACAAGGAACCCATCGATCGGGTCGAAGGCACGTGGATCGTGCTGTCGCTGATCTGGTGCATGGTCCTGTTCTTCATGATGGTGGGCTGGCACATCTGGGGCGACCAGAACCTGTCCACTGAAACCTACCGCACCACGCCGGACAAGTTCATGGCCAAGGCCCAGGCCGTCGTGGACAAGTACACCGTGCGTACCGAGACCGACCAGAACGTGCCGGTGGTGGCGCCGCCGCCCGGCAGCGACGTCTACATGCTGGGCCGCCTGTGGTCGTTCTGGCCGATTCTCGAACTGGAGAAAGGGCAGTCATACCGCCTGCACCTGACCGCCATGGACTACAACCACGGCTTCTCCCTGCAGCCGGCCAACATCAACGTCCAGATGGTGCCGGGCTTCGAGCACGTGCTGACCGTGACGCCCAACCAGAGCGGCACCTACTCGGTGGTGTGCAACGAGTACTGCGGCATCAACCACCACACGATGGTGGGCCGCATCTACGTCAAATAACAAGAGGGACCAATCATGGGCCAAACCACTTACCGCACTTGCCCGCGATCAGGCCTCCAGTTCGAGGCTCAGGCTGAAAAGCTGATCACCTACAACGCCGTCGCCGGCGTCGTGTTCCTGCTGCTTGGCGGCATCCTGGCCATCGGCGTCGTGCTGACGCGCTGGCCGGCCATCCACTGGCTCGAGGCCGACACCTTCTACATGGTGCTGACCGCGCACGGCCTGGACATGCTGATCTACTGGCTGATCTTCTTCGAGATCGCGATCCTGTATTTCTGCTCATCGACCTTGTTGCGATGCCGGATCGCGGCGCCCAAGATCGCCTGGCTGGCGTTCGCGCTGATGGTGATCGGCGCGGTCGGCAACAACATCGTCATCTTCCAGGGCAGTTCCAGCGTGATGATGACCTCGTACGTGCCGATGATGGCATCGCCGTGGTTCTACCTGACCATCATCCTGTTCGCGGTCGGCGCGCTGATCGGCTGCTTCGTGTTCTTCGGCACCCTGGTGGTGGCCAAGCGCGAGAAGACTTATGAAGGCTCGGTGCCGCTGGTGACCATGGGCGCGCTCACGGCGGCCATCATCGCCGTGTTCACGCTGCTGTCGGGCGCCATCATCCTGGTCCCGACCTGGCTGATGTCGATCGGCCTGGTCAAGCAGGTCGATCCGCTGATCTACCGCACCATCTGGTGGGCGCTGGGCCACTCGTCGCAGCAGATCAACGTGGCCGCGCACATCTCGGTCTGGTACCTGGTGGCGGCGGTGGTGTTCGGCGCCAAGCCGATGTCCGAGCGCGTCAGCCGCACGGCCTTCCTGCTCTACATCCTGTTCCTGCAGCTCGCGAGCGCGCACCACCTGCTGGCCGACCCCGGTCTGTCGGTGCCCTGGAAGATCATCAACACCAGCTACTTTATGTACTTCGCGGTGCTGGCCTCGATGCTCCACGGCCTCACGGTGCCGGGCGCGATGGAAGTGGCGCAACGCAGGAAGGGCTACACCAAGGGCCTGTTCGAATGGCTGCGCAAGGCGCCATGGAGCAACCCGACCTTCTCCGGCGTGTTCATCTCGATCATCGGCTTCGGCTTCCTCGGCGGCATCTCCGGCGTGATGATGGGCACCGAGCAGCTGAACATGATCATCCACAACACCATCTACGTGCCGGGTCACTTCCACGCCACGGTGGTGATCGGCACCACGCTGACCTTCATGGCGCTGACCTACTACCTGATCCCGGTGCTGTTCAAGCGCGAGATGATCGCGCCCAAGATGGCGCAGTGGCAGCCCTACGTGTTCGGCCTGTCGATGTACTTCTTCACCCTGGTGATGATGGGTGCCGGTACGCTCGGCGTGTCGCGCCGCCACTGGGACATGGCGTTCAGCGGCCACGCGCTGGCCTATGAATGGCCGGGTGCCGCCTACCTGATGATGGGTCTGGTCGGCATCACCGGCATGGCAGCCATCGCCGGCGGCGCCATGTACATCTACGTCACCGTCGGTTCGTTGCTGTGGGGCAAGAAGCTCGAGAAGGGCAGCGTCAGCGCGACCTTCACGCCAGTCCCGCGTGCCGCGCCGTCGGTTGCCGCGCAGACCAGCCATGGCTCCTCGGGCTTCGCCGCCCCGGGCACCTTCGTGCTTGCCATGGTGTTCCTGACCGCCTTCGTGCTCTACTACTTCATCAACTGGAAGTACCTGTCGACCCTGTGGGGTCTGAGCTGAGGCGATTCGAGGTCTCGCGCGACCGGCCGGTGCGGTGTGGCGAGACCGGAGAGTGATACCGGGAAAGGGGTGCCGAACCGCAGGGGACGGCACTGCTTTCGTGAGCGACAGGCGGCGCGTGTTGGGCTGCCGCCTCGTCCACAGTGGGATGAGTGAGGTATGTTGTCCTTGATCGGATCAGGAGTCGAGCGGACGGCGCGCATCGCAGCGCGAACCGTGGCTGCAGGCCTGCTGCTCGGGTTCGCGCTGGCGTCCTGGGCGGCCAAGCCGGCCAGTACCGTCCCGACCCTGGATGAGAGCACCGCGCTGGCGCTGGGTCAGGCGGTGGTCGGCACCAAGGTGCCGGATTACACCCTGCTGGATCGCCAGGGCAAGCCGATCCGCCTGTCGGAGTACCGCGGCAAGCCGCTGCTGGTCAGCTTCATCTACACCGGCTGCTTCGAGATCTGTCCGACCAACACGCGCATGCTGCACGAGGCGGTGAAGGGCCTGGACAAGCTGCTGAGCCCGAACCAGTTCCATGTCATCAGCATCGGGTTCAACCAGCCCTTCGATTCGCCGACGGCGATGCGCGCATTCGCGGCGCAGCACCGGATCAACTACGCGAACTGGGAGTTCCTGAGTCCGCACGCGAATATCGTCGACCCCTTGACCAAGAGCTTCGGCTTCAGCTATGTGGCCACGCCGGCCGGCTTCGACCACGTGCTGGGCGTCACGGTGGTGGATGCCGAAGGCAAGATCTTCAGCCAGGTCTGGGGTGACAACATGACGGCGCAGAAGCTGGGCGAGCCGCTGCGGCAATTGCTGGGCCGGGCGCCGTTCACGCAGACCGAGACGCTGTCCGACCTGATCGAGCGCGTGCGCATCCTGTGCACCGTGTACGACCCCGACACCGGCACCTACCGGTTCAAGTACGCGCTGATCGTCGAGATCGTCGGCGGCTTCATGTTCTTCATCGCCATGATCTGGTTCGGCGTGGCGGAACTGCTGCGCAAGCGGCGCGCACGGCGTGCGCAACGCACGCAACGGCCCCTGCTGCCCGTGCCCGGAGAGGCCTTGCGTTGATCGCATCGGCCGATGTGCTGGGCGGCGCCGAGCCTCCGGCAAGCACGCAAGGGCCTGGCTCGGTGCGCCTTCATCTGCTGCAGGCATGGCAGCAGATGGAGCGCACGCTCGACACGCTGACCGGTTCGGGACTCAACCCGCTGCGACACCTCGGCAGCCTGGGGTTCCTGTGCTTCTGGCTGCTGGCGGCCAGCGGCATCTACCTGTTCGCCTTCTTCGACACCTCGGCCACCGGTGCGTTCGAATCGATCCAGCGCTTGGAGCGGATGCAGTGGGTCTACGGCGGCTGGCTGCGCGGTGTGCACCGCTACGCCGCCGACGCGCTGGTGGTGCTGATGGGCCTGCATGTGCTGCGCGAGTGGCTGTACGGCCGCTATCAGCGGTTTCGCCGCTTTACCTGGCTTACCGGCGTGCCCCTGGTCGTGTTCGCGTTCGTCTGTGCAATCGGCGGCTTCTGGCTCAACTGGAACCAGCTGGGTCAGTTCTCGGCCGTGGCGACCGCCGAGTGGCTGGACCGCCTGCCGCTGCTGGGCACGCCGCTGGCGCGCAACTTCCTCACGGCGGACGCGGTCAGCGACCGGCTGTTCTCGCTGTTCATCTTCGTCCACGTCGGGGTTGCCCTGCTGATGGTGTTCGGGCTCTGGTTCCACATCCAGCGCCTGACGCGCGCCAGGGTGCTGCCGCCGCGCGCCATGACCATGGCCATGGTGGCGATGTTCGTGCTGCTGGCCACCTGGCTGCCGATCCGCAGCGGCCCGGCCGCCAGCATCGCGTCCATGCCGGTGGAACTGCAGTTCGACTGGTTGCTGCTGTTCCTGCACCCCCTGGTGCGCGCCACCTCGGGCGAGCTGGTGTGGCTGCTGGTCGGCGGCGCCTTGCTGCTGCTGCTGGTCCTGCCGTTCCTGCCCAGCGTCCCGGTGCCGGTGGCGCAGGTGGATCCGGCCAATTGCAGCGGTTGCCGTCGCTGCTTCGACGACTGCCCGTACGCTGCCATCACCATGGTGCAGCATCCAAGCGGCAAGCCGGGCATGGAGCTGGCGCTGGTCGACGCCGACCGCTGCGCCAGCTGCGGCATCTGCGCCGGCGCCTGTCCGTCGTCGACGCCGTTCCGCAGCATGGAGCGGCTGGTGACGGGTATCGACATGCCGCAACTGACCGTGGATGCGCTGCGCCAGCGCATGCGCAGCGAACTGGCGCGCCGCGGCGCGCAGCGGCCGATCGTCGTGTTCGGCTGCGAACACGGGCCGCGCGTGGCCGCCTTGCAGGCGCCCGATGTGGTGCCCATCGAGCTGATCTGCGCCGGTCAGCTCCCGCCGTCCTTTGTCGAGTACGCGCTGCGCGATGGCGCGGCTGGCGTGCTGATGACAGGGTGCGCGGAAGGGGCATGCGAATACCGCTATGGTCACGCGCTGACGCAGGATCGGCTGCTGGGTCGGCGTGAGCCGCACTTGCGTGCATCCGTACCCGCCGAGCGCTGGGCCATGGCCTGGGCCGACAGCCGGGACCAGCAGGCCGTTGCCGCTGCGCTGCAAGGACTGCGAGAACGTATCAAGGAAGTGGACCCCGGCACCACGCCGGAGGTCGAGGTGGTTTCATGAACAAACCTGCAAGTGGGGCGGTTGCCGAACGGCGCCAACCGATATCGATGGCGGCCATGATCGGGCAGGGCGTGCTGTACGCGGCATTCGCCCTGTTCATCGGCGTGTTCTCGCACTGGCCGACCTACAAGCCGCTCGATGCCGGGCAGGCGCTGATCAAGGTGAGCTTCGCGATGACCGGCAAGCCGGTCGGCGATTGCATCAAGCGCACGCCGGAGGAACTGGCCAAGCTGCCGCCCAACATGCGCAAGCCGATCGAATGCCCGCGCGAGCGCTCGCCGGTCAGCATCGAGGTCGACATCGGCGGCCAGACCGTGCTGAGCCGCACCGCGCAGCCCACCGGGCTGAAGCGCGACGGCACCTCGGCGGTCTACGAGCGCGTGCCGGTGCCGGCGGGCGAGCAGAAGATCGCCGTGCGCATGAAGGACGACGTGCGCGCCGAGGGCTTCAACCACCAGCACGAGGGTACCGTCACGCTGGCGCCGTCGCAGGTGCTGGTGATCGACTTCGACGCCGAGAAGGGCGGCATCACGCTCAGATGAGGACGCAAGCGCAAGCCATCATCGCGCCGCCGCGGCCTGCATTTGGTGTCGAGGCACCCCAGGCGGGGGCGGATTACGCGCTGCCGCGGCCCAACGCGGCGCAACGCGCGCTGGCGCGCGGCTGGCTCGGTCTGGGGCTGGTCGCGCTGGCGGGCTCCGGCCTGTATGCGGTGCTGCTGGTGCTGGCGCGCACGCCGGGACTGAACCAGTGGTTTCCGGTCGCCGACTTCTTCCGTGTTGCGCTGGTGGTGCACGTGGACCTGTCGGTGCTGGTCTGGTTCGCCGCCATGGCCGGCATGCTGTGGAGCCTGAACAGCACCGAGCGCTGGCAGTCCTGGAGCTGGGTGGCGCTGGGTGCCTGCGGCGGCGGTACTGCGCTGATGGCGCTGGGCGCGTTCGTGCAGCCGGGCGAGGCCGTGATGGCGAACTACATTCCGGTGCTGCAGGGCCCGCTGTTCCTGTCCGGGCTGGTGGTGTTCGCGACCGGCTTCGGCATCGAGGTGCTGCGCACGCTGGCGGCGGCGCCCAAGCTGGGCGGGGTGATCAACGGCGAGAAGGCACTGCGCTTCGGCCTCACCTCGAGCGCGGTGTGCGTGGCGGTGGCGCTGCTGGCCTTCGCCTGGTCGCTGGCCGTGGTGCCGCGGCAGCTGGAGCTGCGCGCCTACTACGAGATCCTGTTCTGGGGTGGTGGCCACGCGCTGCAGTTCGCCTGGACACTGCTGATGCTGGTGGGCTGGCTGTGGCTGGCGCAGGCCAGCGGCGCCAGCGTGCCGCTCAGCCCGCGCATCGCCTTGCTGCTGCTGGCGCTGGCGCTGGTGAGCGTGTTCGTGACGCCCTACGCCTACCTGGCGCACGATGTGGTCACGGTGGAACACCGCAACCTGCACACCTGGGCCATGCGCTTCGGCGGCGGCCTGGCGATCTTTCCGGTGACGCTGGCGGTGGTGCTGGCACTGCTGCCGCTGCGCAGGCTGCAGGACGTGCAGAAACCCCTGTGGGGCGCGCTGGTGTGTTCCATGCTGCTGTTTGCCTGCGGCGGCGTGATCGGCATGCTGATCAGCGGCAACAACGTGAAGATTCCGGCCCACTACCACGGCTGCATCGTGGGTGTCACGCTGGCGCTGATGGGCCTTGTCTACCACCTGCTGCCGGCGCTCGGCTATGCGCCCGCGCGGGGTCGCCTGGCCGCCTGGCAGCCGTGGCTGTACGGGATCGGCCAGCTGATGCACATCATCGGGCTGGTGTGGTCGGGCGGCTACGGCGTGCAGCGCAAGGTGGCGGGCAGTGATCAGGTATTGCGCAGCGGCGCGGAGGTGGCTGGTATGGGATTGATGGGACTCGGCGGTCTGCTGGCCGTGGTTGGCGGCTTGCTGTTCGTCGTCGTGGTGCTGCGCGCCACGCGGCCGGGCCGACGGGAGGTTGGCGCATGATTTCGCGACTGCAGGCGCTGATGCGCTGGGGCTTCATGCAGGTGGAGGCGCTGTTCAACCGCGCCTTCGGCGACCGCCTGAACCCCTACTACCACCTCGGCGCACTGACCTTCTTCCTGTTCTGGATCGTGGCCGGCACCGGCCTGTACCTGTTCGCCTTCTTCGACACCAGCGTCACCGGCGCCTACGAATCGGTCGAGCGCCTGACGCACAAGCAGTGGTTTGCCGGCGGCATCGTCCGCAGCGTGCACCGCTACGCCTCGGACGCCATGGTGGTCACCATGGTGATCCACATGGCACGCTACTTCGCGTTCGACCGCCTGCGCGGCTTCCGCTGGTTCTCCTGGGTCACCGGCGTGTTCCTGATCTGGATGGTCTACGTGGCGGGCGCGAACGGCTACATGCTGCCCTGGGATCAGCTGGCGCAGTACGTGACCACCGCCAGCTTCGAGTGGTTGGACTGGATTCCGATGTTCCGCGGCACCCTGATCCGCAACTTCATCTACGACACCGGGGTGAGCGACCGCCTGTTCTCACTGCTGGTGTTCGTCCACATCGGGGTGCCGCTGCTGACGCTGCTGCTGATGTGGGTGCACGTGCAGCGCGTGCCCAAGGCCACCACCACGCCGCCGAAGCCGATCGCCATCAGTGTGGTGGTGATGCTGCTGGTGATGGCCGTGCTGGTGCCGGTGGTGAGCCAGGGCGGGCCGGCGCACATGGCCACGGTGCCGAGCGAGCTGAAGCTGGACTGGCTGCTGCTGGCGCTCTATCCGCTGGTGCATGTCTGGTCGCCGGCGGCCACCTGGACCCTGGTGATTGGCATTAGTGCCTTGTTGCTGGTGCAGCCCTGGCTGGTCTGGCAGCGCGGGCGCGGCGCGGGCAAGAACCTGCAGTTGACCATCCATCCGGATGCCAGGCAGGCCGGCGCGCGGCCGGGCGAGACGATTCTGGAAGCCGGCCTGCGCGCCGAGATCCCGCTGGCCTACGACTGCCGCAGCGGCGGTTGCGGCGTCTGCGTGTGCACGGTGCTGAACGGCAAGTTCGAGCACGGCCCGTACCAGCCGGCGGTGCTGACCGAGGCCATGCGCGCCAAGGGCATGGCCCTGATGTGCTGCGCCGTGCCGCTGGAAGACCTGGAACTCGAGGTCGATGACCTGGCGCCGCTGGTTCGCAACGAGTTCGTCGGCACCGTGGTCGAGATGCAGCGCCTGGCGCCCGAGGTGATGCGCGTGATGGTGCAGGCGCCGCCGGGGCAGCCCGACGACTTCCTGGCCGGCCAGTACCTCAACGTGGTGCTCGAAGACGGCGAGAAGCGCGCCTTCTCGTTCGCCAACCCGCCGCACGAGAAGGGGCTGATCGAGTTGCACGTGCGGCTGATCCCGGGCGGCCGCTTCACCACCCATGTGTTCGAGGGCATGAAGGTCGGTGACCCGATCCGCCTGGAGGGACCGATCGGCCGCTTCACGCTGCGCGAGAGCGAGCGCCCGATCCTGTTCCTGGCCGGCGCCACCGGTTTCGCACCGGTCAAGAGCATCATCGAGGACGCTTTCCACCGCGGCATCACGCGGCCGATGCGCCTGTACTGGGGCGTGCGCAAGCCGTCCGACCTGTACCTGAAGGAACTGGCCGAGCGCTGGGAACGCGAGCACGAGAATTTCAGCTTCATCCCGGTGATCTCGCACGGTGATGCCGACGATGGCTGGACCGGCCGGCGCGGGCTGGTGCACGAGGCGATCCTGGCCGACTTCCCCAACCTGAGCGGCCAGGAGCTGTATGCCTGCGGCTCGGCCATGATGATCGAAAGCGCCGTGCCTGCGTTCTTCGCGCAGGGCCTGGACGAGGATGCCTGCTTCTCCGACGCCTTCGTGCCGACCCCGGCACGCGCGAAGGTGGAGGCCTGAGCAGGGCGCGGACGCAAGTCCACGCTGGCTGAGCCGCCCGCCCAGGTTCAGGTCGATCGGGGCGCGGCTCAGGTCGATCGGGCGCCGCCCGGCGCGTGGCCGGAAACGCTGCAAGCGCTGCTGTCGCGCCCGCGCCTGGCATCGCTCGATGCCGCTGGCGCATGCTTTCCCGTTCGGCGCGCCACCGCTGGCGGGGCAACTGCCACCGGCAGGCCTGGGCTGCATACCGGGAGCCTGGTGGCGTCAGATAAACTCGGGACCGATTTCCATCTGGCACGGCACCGTTTGCCGATTTCTCCCACAGTGACCCTCAGCCTAGAAAAATTCAACATCCCCCGCTACATGGCCACCCTGCCGCTGTTCTCGAAGATGCAGCAGGATGAGTTGGAGCGCATTGCCGGCGGCGCCACCCTGCGCCGGGTGGAACGCGGCAAGATCCTGTTTCGCGCCGGCGAGCCGTGCAACGAGTTCCACGTCGTCGTGCTGGGCCAGGTCAAGCTGTTCGCGATCTCGCCCACGGGTGTCGAGAAGGTGATCGAGCTGTGCGGTCCGAGCGACAGCTTCGCCGAGGCCGTGATGTTCCTGGACATGCCCTACGTGGTCTCGGCGCAGACTCTGACCGAGGGACTGGTGCTGACGATTGACAAGAGCACCGTGCTGGGCGAGATCGAAGGCAACCCGACTTTTGCGCTGCGCATGCTGGCCGGCCTGTCGCGGCGCCTGCACGGGCTGATCAAGGACGTCGAGGGCTACGCGCTGCACAGCGGTGTGCAGCGCGTCATCGGCTACCTGCTGGCCGACTGCAAGGGCGAGGATTGCGAGCCGGTCGGTCCGATGACGGTGTCGCTTCCGGTCAGCAAGGCGGCCATCGCCTCGCGTCTGTCGCTGACGCCGGAATACTTCTCGCGCGTGCTCAACGAGCTGGAAACCGCCGGCCTGATCCGGGTCGAGAAGCGCGACATCCACATCGTCGACACCGCCGACCTGGCGACCTACCAGCCGCGCTGAGGCCGCCGTCAGGCCGGCCGCGGCGGCTCAGGCCTTCTCAGTGCGAGGTGCCTTCCGAGCGCGTCACCTTGTTGAACACGTTGTACTTGCCGACGGGCTTGCGCATCGGCAGGCGCTTGACTTCCTTGAAGGTCGCCGCGTCGTAGACGATCAGCGCGCCGTCGTCCTCCCACAGGCTGGCCAGCGCGTGCTTGCCGTCCTGGGTGAACTCGATGTGCGCCAGCGTCTGGCCGGGCGGGCCCTTGATGCTGTGCACGATCTCCAGCGTGCGCTTGTCGATGATGGAAAGCTGGTTCTTGGCTGCCGGGCTCATCATCGAATCGGTCCAGGCGTAGGGCGTGTTCTCGTGGCTGCGCATGAAGAAGCCGGGCCCAGGCGTGGCGATGTCCTTGACCAGGCGCCAGTTCTTCATGTCGATCACGCTGATCACGCCGTCCTTCAGGTTGGGACTGGCCAGCACGCGCGTGCCCTGGTAGTCGAAGGTGATGCCCGAACCCAGGTGCGGCATGCCGGCAATCGGCAGCGTCGCGATCTTGCGCCGTACGTCCAGGTTGACCACCTGGCCGCTGGGCGAGCCGTCGGCGTGCGGGCGCGAGGCGCCCAGGGCGTAGGCGTAGTCCTGGCTGAAGAAGAAGTCGTCCAGCGGCTCTTCCAGCGGGGTGCGGCGCACGCCCAGGTAACCGGGCTTGGCGATGCCTTCGCCCATCTTGTAGTCGTGCACCAGGCCGTCGTAGATCGGGGCGGCTTTGGGGTCATAGCTGATTTCCCACAGCTCCGGGATGTCCTTGAGCGCGACCACGAAGCTGTTGCGCGGCGTGGCGTCGTACACCGCCGAGGCGCGTGAGCTCTTCGTGCCGTCGAGCGTGCGCGCCTCGTAGGTCTTCGACAGTTTCAGGTCGCTGTCGAACAGCACCACGTTGTGCGGCAGGTAGTTGGCCGCCATCACCCAGTTGCCGTCGCCGGAAACGGCGATGTTGCGCATGTTGATGCCGGCGCGCACCTCGGCCACGGTCTTCAGGTTCCAGAGGTCGAGCTTGGTGATCCAGCCGTCGCGCGAGCCGAAGAACACGTAGCGGCCGTCGAGCGTGAACTTCGGGCCGCCGTGCAGCGCGAAGCGGCTGGGGAAACGGTGGATAACCTCCAGCTTGTCGCCGTCGAGCAGTGAGATGTGGTGGTCGCCGGCCTCGACCACCACGAACAGGTTCATGGGGTCGGCCTTCCATTGCGGCGTCGCGGGCCAGCTGCGCCAGCCGGCGGTCTCGATGCGGCTGGCCTGGATGTCGGCGTCGGTCCAGGTCGGCGCGGGCGTGACCGGGGTGTAGATCCAGTCGGCCAGCGCGGCGATTTCCTCCGGCTTGAGCTGCTCGGCATAGCCCATCATCTGGGTGGCGGCGCGGCCGTCGCGGATCACCCGCAGCGCCTCGGGTTTGCGCAGGCGCGACAGGCTTTCGGGCAGCAGCGCCGGGCCCATGGCGCCCAGGCGCTGCTCGCCGTGGCAGGCGGCGCAGTGCTGCTGGTACAGGGCGGCGGCCTTGATCGAGGCGCGGGCGGGCGCAGCGGTGTCGGCGCTGCCGGCCGAAGACGCGGCTTGCGCCGTGCTGATGGCGGCGCCCGCGATGCCCGCCAGGCAGAACCGGAGCAGATTGCGAAGTAACGGGGCTTGGGGCAGAGGCATGGCGGCGGCTTCGATCGGCTGATGGCGGCGCCGGGCGACGCCAGTGGAGGCTGATGATAGATCGGTGGCCTGATGGGGCCATGATGTGAGTCAATTCGCGGCCGGCGTGCTGATCCCGATCAAGACCGGTGCGCGCGCCTCGCCGGAGCGGCGGCCGGAGCTTGCTATGCTTGCCGCTCCATGAAACCGAGTGATGACAAGTTGATGACGCCCGAGACGATGGCCGCCGTGGCGCACGAGGATGCGCGCCGTGCCCTGACGGAAGATGTCGGCGGTGGCGATCTGACCGCCGCCCTGGTGCCCGAAGGGCAGCGTGCCCGCGCCCGCGTGCAGGCGCGTGAGGTGGCGGTGGTCTGCGGTGCGCCCTGGGTGCAGGCCACGCTGTCCGCGCTGGATCCCGCTGCGCGCTTGAGCTGGCACGTGGGCGAGGGCCAGCGCTGTGCAGCGGGCCAGGTGGTGCTGGAGATCGAGGGCAGCGCGCGTGCGCTGCTGAGCGCCGAGCGCACGATGCTGAACTTCCTGCAACTGCTCTCAGGCGTGGCGACCAAGACCGCGCAGTACGTCGAACAGGTGGCCGGCACGCGGGCGCGCATCGTCGACACGCGCAAGACGCTGCCAGGCCTGCGGCTGGCGCAGAAGTACGCGGTACGCGCCGGTGGCGGCACCAACCACCGGCTCGGCCTGCACGACGCCGTGCTGATCAAGGAAAACCACATCGCCGCCGCCGGCGGCGTGGCGGCGGCGCTGCGCGCGGCGCAGGCGGTGGCGGCGCAGGCGGCGTTCATCGAGATCGAGGTCGAGACGCTGCAGCAGTTGCAGGAGGCCCTGGTCGCCGGTGCCACCATGGTGCTGCTGGACAACATGGATCTGCCCACGCTGCGCGAGGCGGTGCGCATCAACGCCGGCCGCGCGGTGCTCGAGATCTCGGGCGGTGTGACGCTGGATGGCCTGCGCGCGCTGGCCGAGACCGGTGTCGACCGGATCTCCATCGGTGCGCTGACCAAGGACGTGAAGGCGGTCGACTTCTCCATGCGCCTGGAGGAACTGCCATGAGTTCGACCAACCTGAAGCAGGTTGAATACGAACAGCCCGAGGGCGGCGCGGTGTGCTCGACCGAATACGCGTGGGCGCGCGTGCCCGCCGAACTGAGCCCGGCAGAGCGCACGGCGCTCAAGGACAGGATCCGCCGCCTGCTGAAGGAAAAGAACGCGGTCATGGTGTCGCATTACTACGTGCACCCCGACCTGCAGGACCTGGCCGAGGAAACCGGCGGCATGGTCAGCGATTCGCTGGAGATGGCGCGCTTCGGCCGTGACCACGCCGCGCAGACGCTGGTGGTGAGCGGCGTGCGCTTCATGGGGGAGACGGCCAAGATCCTGAGCCCCGAGAAGACGGTGCTGATGCCGGACCTGGACGCCACCTGCTCGCTCGACCTGGGTTGCCCGCCGGCCGAGTTCAGCGCCTTCTGCGACCGGTACCCCGAGCGCACCGTGGTGGTCTATGCCAACACCAGCGCGGCGGTGAAGGCGCGCGCCGACTGGATGGTCACCTCGAGCTGCGCGCTCGACATCGTGCGGGCGCTGCATGAGCGTGGCCAGAAGATCCTGTGGGCACCGGACCGCCACCTGGGCGCCTACATCGAGCAGCAGACCGGCGCCGACATGGTGTTCTGGAACGGGGCCTGCATCGTGCACGACGAGTTCAAGGCGCTGGAGCTGGAGATGCTGAAAGACCAGCACCCCGGCGCCAAGGTGCTGGTGCATCCGGAAAGCCCGCCCGAGGTGGTGGCGCTGGCCGATGCCGTGGGATCGACTTCCGCCATCCTGAAGGCGGCGCGCGAGCTGGACGCGCGCGAATTCATCGTTGCCACCGACAGCGGCATGATGCACAAGCTGCGCACGCTCAACCCGGACAAGCGGTTCTACGAGGCGCCCACCGCCGGCGACAGCGCCAGCTGCAAGAGCTGCGCCCATTGCCCCTGGATGGCGATGAACGGGCTGGCTGACGTGGCCCGTGTGCTGGAGACCGGAGCCAACGCGATCGAGGTCGACCCAGCGTTGATCCCGCGGGCGCGCCAGCCGATCGACCGCATGCTGGCCTTCACCGCCGCGCTCAAGAACGGGCAGGCGCCTGGCGCGCTGGTGCCGCACCTCGGCGCGGCCTGAGGAAAGCGATGCACGGGGCGGCAGTGGCCCGCCCCGTGGCCGAGAGCCGTTCAGGAGTCGGTCGGTGCCAGTTCGGTCGTTCGCGGGCGCGCGCCGAAGGCGGTGGTCTCGACGCGTTCGCCGCCGCTTTCGATGCCGATTTCCTCGTCGGTCAGGTAGCAGCCCGGATCTTCCTCCCAGGCGTCGCCGGTCACCTGCTGCGCACGCACACGGGTGTTGCCGCCGCAGATGGCGAGGTACTGGCACTGGCCGCAGCGCCCCTTGACCGGGCGCGGTCTGGCCTTCAGCCCGGCCATCAGCGGGTCGCTCACGTCCTGCCAGATCTCGGAGAACGGCCGCGCCTTGACGTTGCCCAGACCATAGTGCCACCACATGGTGTCGGGGTGCACATCGCCCAGGTTGTCGATGTTGGCGATGTTGACGCCCGACGAGTTGCCGCCCCAGGCGATCAGGCGGGCGCGCACCTCCTCGGTCCAGCGCGGCAGGTGCTGCTCGACCCACTGCAGCAGGTAGACGCCGTCGGCGTCGTTGTTGCCGGTGACATATTCGTGCTGGCCGCCGGCCTGGGCGTCTGCCCAGGCGGTGTCGTAGAGCAGGTCCAGCGCCTGGCGCGTGGCCAGGTGGCGCGCGTCCTTGCCGCGGTGGATGTTGCCGCGGCCGGCGTAGTTGAGGTGGCTGAAGTAGAACTTGTCGACGCCTTCGTCGCGCATCAGCTGCAGCAGATTGGGCAGGTCGTGCGCGTTCAGGTCGGTCATGGTGAAGCGCAGGCCGACCTTGGTCCCAAGCTTCTGCAGGTGGCGCACGGCGCTCAAGCTGAGGTCGAACGCACCAGCCAGGCGGCGGAACTTGTCGTGCGTGGCGCCGATGCCATCCAGGCTGATGCCGACGTAGTCGAAGCCGGTGGCGTGGATGCGCCGGGCCAGCGGCTCGTCGATCAGCGTGCCGTTGGTCGACAGGCCGACGTAGAACTTCATCGCCTTGGCGCGCTCGGCGATCTCGAAGATGTCGGGGCGCAGCAGCGGCTCGCCGCCGGAGAGAATCAGCGCCGGTACGCGGAACGCCTTCAGGTCGTCCATGACGCCGAAGACCTGCTCCAGCGTCAGCTCGCCGGGGTAGTCGTGGTCGGCGCTGAAGGCGTAGCAGTGCTTGCAGGTCAGGTTGCAGCGGCGGATCAGGTTCCAGATCACGACCGGGCCGCCGGGTCCGTCACCCTCGCTGCGGCGCCGGGTCGGCGGCGGGTAGACGCCGGTGGCCTCGGCCTTGGCCAGTTCGTGCATGAATTGGGAAATGCGGAACATTGCTTACCTTTGGGCTGGCTTGGTGTCCAAGCGCCGATGATAGGCCGGAGCGCCGATCCGGCCATGACTTGAGTCAATTTGGCCTGGCGCGCCGCCCGTGTTCAGGCCGCCGCACGCAGCCGCAACCCGGTCTTCTTCAGGATGGCGCTGGAAAACAGCACGTCATGGGCGCGGCAGGCACTGCCCAGCAGCGCGGCGACGTGCTCGGCCTGGGCCAGCACCTCGGCACGGCTGTGGCCGTGCAGCATGGCGAACAGGTTGTAGCGCCACACGCCCGGCTTGCGCGGGCGGCGGTAGCAGTGGCTGACGGCGGGCTGGCTGCCGAGCAGCTGGCCCAGGCGGTCGACCTCGGCGTCATCGACATCCCACACGCTCATGCCGTTGGCGACGTAGCCGAGGCGGTAGTGGTTGGGCACGGCGGCGATGCGGCGCACCACGCCGGCCGCCAGCAACTCGCCCAGGCGCGCACGCACCGCCGGGCCGCTGCTGCCGATGGCGGCGGCGACGGCGTCGTAGGGACGCGGCTGCAGCGGCAGGCCGGTCTGGGTGACGGCGATCAGGCGGCGGTCGAAGTCGGTCAGGCTGAGCGGCGCGCTGGCGACGACCGGTGCATCGGTGGCATGCAGCGTGTCCAGGCTGGTGCGCGGCGAGTCGGCCAGCAACGGCAGGTACAGGCCGACGAAGAACTCGCGCTCTTTCGGGAAGGCATGCACCGGCAGGCCGGTGATGGCCTCGATGCGCTCGCAGGCGGCCCAGGCGCCCTCCGAGGTTTCGGCGGCGACCACGAACCACATGTTCAGCGTGTGCTCGCGCCGGTAGTTGTGCGCCACCTCTGGCAGGGCGTTGACCTGGGCCGTGACCTCGTCGTAGCGGTCCTCGGGTGCCTGCAGTGCCGCCAGGATGAACTGGCCGCCGGCCCGCTCGATGTGGAACAGCGGGCCGAAGCGGGTCAGCACGCCGTCAGCCAGCAGGCGGCGCAGGCGCTCGATGACCTGCTGCTCGTCCAGGCCGAGTTCGGCGCCGACATCAGCGAACGGGCGCTCGGTGAGGGGCAGGGCGCGCTGCAGCAGATCGATCAGGCGCGCATCCTGGAGATCGACGCCGGCCGGCAGGGCGGGGACGGTGGCGGGGGTATCAGCGGGCATCGGCGGTCTCGGGCAGCGGGCGGAAGTAGCGCGCCCCGGTCTGCTTGAAGCGGCGCCGGCTGAACAGGGTGGCGCGTGGCTGCGCGGCGAGGCCGGCGGCGTCGATGGCAGCCTGCAGCAGCGCCAGCGTGTCCTCGCGGCTGCGACCGTGCACCATGCAGTACAGGTTGTACGGCCAGCCCTCGGCACGCTCGCGCCGGTAGCACAGGGTGATGCCAGGCTGGGTAGCCAGGCGCGCACCCAGCGCATCGACCTCGTCGTCCGGGATGTCGAACACCGTCATGGCATTGGCTGAGAAGCCGACCTCGTGGTGGCGCACCACCAGGCCGAAGCGGCGCAGCGTGCCGGTGTCGAGCCAGGCCTGGATGCGCGCCAGCACCGCATCGGTCGAACAGCCGAGCTGGCGTACCCAGCCGGCGAAGGGCTCGGGCTCCAGCGGCAGGCCGGCCTCAACCAGTGCCGCCAGCGCGTGGTCGGCCGGCTCGACGCGGGGCGGCCGGTGCTGGATGGCGCTGCCGGCGACGGCCGGGCGGTGCAGATCGAAGCCAAGGTCGATTCGGTAGGGCCGCACCATCTTCAGCCGGGTGACGGGTAGGGCGGTTTCCTGCTCGATGGTCGTGAGCGCCTGGTCCAGCGGCTCGGTACCGGTCCCGGTGATGACGAACCACAGGTTCAGCCGGTGCTCGCGCTCGTAGTTGTGGTTGACGCCGGGGTGCGCCGATACCAGCGCGGCCACCGCCTCCAGGCGCTCGGGCGGCACCGCCATGGCGCAGAGCAGGGCGGCGCCGCCGACACCGGGCGCCCAGACGCCGCCGATGCGGCTGATGGCGCCGCGCTGGCTGCCGTCGCGGCAGGCCTGGATGACCTCGGACTCGCTGGCACCGAAGCGCTCGGCCAGCGCCGCGAAGGGGCGCGGGGTGAGTGGGAAGTCGCGCTGCGCTTCGTTCAGCAGGCGCTCGCGCAGGGTTTGTGCGGCGTCGCGGACCGGCATGTCCAGTGCCGTCAGAAGCCGGTGCGCGCGGCGCGCGAGGTGAAGAAGATGCCGCTGGGCGACTTGGCGGGCAGCTCGGCCACGGTCTGGAAGCTCTGCGTGTCGACCACGGTGATCTTGTGATCGTCGCGCGCGCTGATCCAGACGGCGTCGCCGCGCGGCGTGAATTCCATGTGAAGCACCGCCTTGCCGGGCTTCAGGCTGTGCACGATCTGGCGCGTCTGGGTGTCGATCACCTGCACGGTGTCGTAGTCGGGCACGGCGAAGTTGACCCAGACCTGGCGGCCATCGGGCCGCGCCATCACGAACACTGGCTGGCCGGCGACCGGGATGCGGCCGACTTCCTTCCAGCTGGTGGTGTCGACCACCAGCACCTCGCGCCGGCCGATGGCGGGCAGGTAGGCGTGGCCGCCAGCGATCGACCAGCCGCGCAGGTGCGGCATCTTGAATACCGGCAGCGGCTGCTCGCCGCGGCCGTAGTTCGGCAGGATGCGCTCGACCTTGGGCTGCGCTGCCCACAGGTCGATCTTGGCCAGCCCGTCCTCGCCGAACAGGCCGGCGATGTAGGTGCGGCCGTCGGGTGAGACCAGCGCGTCGTAGGGCTGCTTGCCGATGTTCTCGAACTTGGTCAGCTGGGGCTTACGCGGATCGGCCAGGTCGGCGATCCAGGTCTGGCCGGCGTCGAACAGCGAGAAGATGAAGCGGTTGCGCGGGATGTCGGCGAGACCCACCACGCGCGAGGCCTTGCCGTCGACCAGCGCCGGGATGTCGGCCAGCTGCTCCAGCGTGCGCGCATCGAACACCTTGACGCCACCGGGCTGGTAGTTCTGCGCCACCACCAGGCTGCCGTCGGTGGAAATCGCGCCACCGATCGAGTTGCCAGCCTGCATCACGCGGCCCTCGATGCGGCCGGTGCGCAGGTTGACCTTCGTCAGCGCGCCGTCGCGGCCGAACACGTAGGCCAGCGCGCCGTCGCGCGAGAACACCGCCGAGGCGTGCGACAGGTCGCCCAGGCCAGGCACGGTGCCCAGGCGCTGGCGCGCCGTGGTGTCGAGCACGCCGATGCTGCCGCTTTCGCGTTCAATCACCAGGCCCAGGTCGCCGTTGCCGCGCTCGGGCGCGACCAGCAGTTGCGGCGCCGAGGTGGCGCAACCTGCCAGCAAGGTGGCGGAGAGAAGCAGGGCAGGGAGCAGGTGCAGGGACTTCATCATCTGGAGGCAGCCGATTCGAGCGGGAAACCCAGTTGCAGCTGGCGCGCGATCCATTGCGCGTCGGATTCGCTGATCATCGTCTTCCAGCCCGGCATCGGCGTGCCCGGGCGACCGTGGTAGATGACGGCGACCAGGCTGTCATAGGGAAAATCGGCCATGCGCTCGCGCGTGATGGCGGGGCCGAGCCCGCCGGTGAGCTGGATGCCGTGGCAGGAGCCGCAATCCTGCCGCACCATGCGGATCAGCTCGATCCGGCGTTCGGGCGAAGGTTCGGCGGGCGCGGGAGCAGGGGTCTGGGCCAAGGCGCCGCTGCACAGCAGCGACAGGGCGGCGATCCGGAACAGCGAGCGGGACATGGGGTTGATTGTCGGCGATCACTGGCAGGTGCTCCGGCCAGCGACGCAAAAACCTCAAGTATGGCGGACGGGTGTGCGGGGTGACTGCCTGCACGGCTGCATCGGCGCCCACAGGCATTTTTGCAGCGGGCATGAAAAAGCCGCCACGGCCTTGCGACCGTGGCGGCCTGAACGTCACATCAATACACGTCGTGCATCGTGTTGTAGACGTTGAACTTGCCGGTCGGGGTGACCAGGCGCTTGTCGTTCAGCACCTGCTTGCAGGTGCGGGTCTTGTCGTCGACGATCACGATGGCCGACTTCTTGTTCATCGCACTCCAGACCGAGAACCAGACCTCGTCACCCTTCTGGTTGTACTCGGGCTGCACCACGCGCTTGGCACCGTCGTCGTCCAGCTTGGCGCAGGCGGCGATGTCGATGATCTGCGGCGGCTTGTTCAGATCCTTGATGTCGAACACGGCCACGCTCTGGCTGATCTTCGGATCGGGGTTCAGCGTGGTGTCAACCCACAGGTTGGTCGACTTCGGGTGTGTCTTGATGAACAGCGAACCGCCACCCTGGCCCTTGAGCGACTGCACCACCTTCCAGGCGTTGGCCTTGTTCTTCTCGGGGTCGGTGCCGATGATGGCGATGCTCTCGTCACCCAGGCCGGAGGTGGCCCACACCGGGCCGTACTTCGGATGCTTGAAGTTGGCGCCGCGGCCGGGGTGCGGGATCTTGCCGACCGGAACCAAGGCGGCCAGCTTGCTGGTCTTGGTGTCGACCACCGCGATCTTGTCGGACGCGTTGGCGGCCGTCAGGAAGTAGCGGCGGGTCGAGTCGAAGCCACCGTCGTGCAGGAACTTGGCCGAGTTGATCTGCGTGGTCTTCAGGTTCTCCAGGTCGGTGTAGTCCACCATCCAGATCTTGCCGGTTTCCTTGGCGTTGATCAGGAACTCGGGCTTCTGGTGGCTGGCCACGATAGCGGCCACGCGCGGCTCGGGGTGGTACTCGCCGTCGATAGTCATGCCGCGGGTCGAGACGATCTTGCGCGGCTTGAGCGTGTCGCCGTCCATCAGCACGAACTGGGGCGGCCAGTAAGTGCCGGCCACCGCGATCTTGTCTTCCCAGCCCTTGAACTTGCTGGTCTCGACCGAGCGCGCCTCCAGGCCGATCTTCATCTCGGCCACGTTGTCGGGCTTCTCCATCCACAGGTCGATCAGGTTCAGGCGCGCGTCGCGGCCGATCACGTACAGGTAGCGTCCCGAGGCCGACAGGCGCGAGATGTGAACCGCGTAGCCGGTCTTGACGATGTTGATGATTTCCTTGGTGTCGCCGTCGATCAGCGCCACCTCGCCCGAGTCACGCAGGGTGACCGAGAAGATGTTGCTGATGTTGTAGTTGTTCATCTTCTTCTTCGGACGCTGCGCAACCGGCACGTACTCCTTGCGCGTCTTCTCCATGTCCTCGATCGAGTACTCGGGCGGGGTGGGAGGGTCGTGCTGGATGTAGCGCGCCATCAGGTCCACGGTCTTCTCGTCGAAGTCACCCGAGGTCAGCCAGTTGGGCATGCCGGCGGGCGAGCCGTAGCCGATGAACACCTTCAGGTAGTCGGTGCCCTTGGCAACCGTCAGGTCGGGCGTCAGCGCCTTGCCGGTGGCACCCTTGCGCAGCACGCCGTGGCAGCCGGCGCAGCGCTCGAAGTAGATCTGGCGCGCGCGGTCGAACTCGGCCTGCGTCATCGGCGGCGCCTTGGGGTTGCTGGACTGGTACATCTCCTCCTTGGCCAGCGGAGACGGCGCGCCCTGGAACGCCTGCTCGGCCGGGGTGACCTGGCCAGGGTGTCCATCCGAAGACGCCTTGTCCTGCGCGTAGGCAGCGGAGCCAAGCAACATCGCGGTGGTCAATACCGCGGTGAGCGGCGAGAGAGTGGACTTCCTCAAGAATGTTCTCATCGTGTTTTCCATGTCACCGGAGCGGCCTGAAATAATGGGAGTTGCCGGTCGATGGCCGCTTGTATCTTCCCTGGCAACCCAGATCATGCGGGCCACAGTGTAGCCCGTCCTTGACTTGGTTCAAGAGGAAAAATCGCGACCGAAACAATGGTGGAAACCCGGTCCCGAGAGGCCCGAAATGCTATAACATCCGCCTTGGTCTGAAAGCTTGATCTGCAACAAATTGCAGGCCGGTAGACAGGTGTGTGGACCGTGTTGTCGCAGGCGGACCACGCCGATTGTTCGACCACGCCGGAGCCGGGTTGCGGCTGTGCGGCGCCTCGATCTGCGGGTGTTGGCCGCCATGGCGTGGCGCCATCGTGACAGGAGGCTGCAGGGCTAGAATTGCCGGGGTGCGCCCTTGACCCGCGAGGATGGGGCGTTGCAAACCTGACCCGGCCCATTGCGGCAGCTCACCAGGCCACCCCCAGTGACCCAGCACATCCAGTTCTTCGACGGCGGCGTCGCGCTGAGCGATTTCCGCATCCGCCAGCTGCTTCCCCGTCTGCAGGCCGTCCATCCAGCCATCGAGCGCATCGCGGCGCGTTTCCTGCACCTGGCCGCGTTCGATGCGCCGCCATCAGCGCAGGAACTGCAGCGGCTGGCTGCGCTGCTGAGCTACGGCGACCCCTATGAAGGCCCGGGCGAGGGCGAACTGCTGCTGGTGGCGCCGCGCCTCGGCACGGTGTCGCCCTGGGCCTCGAAAGCCACCGACATCGCGCGCAACTGCGGCATCGCGCTGCACCGCATCGAGCGCGTGCTCGAGTACCGGCTGGGCCTGAAATCGCCGCTGCTGCAGCGCGCCCGGCTGTCGGAGCAGCAACGCAGCGAGATCGCCGCATTGCTGCACGACCGCATGACCGAGAGCGTGCTGGATTCGCGCGAGCAGGCCAGGGCGCTGTTCACCGAACTCACGCCCGAGCCACTGGCGCATGTCGACGTGCTGGCCGGCGGCAAGGCGGCGTTGGAGAAGGCCAACGCCGACTGGGGCCTGGCGCTGGCGCCAGACGAGATCGACTACCTGCTTCATGCTTTCACGCAGCTGGGCCGCAACCCCACCGACGTCGAGTTGATGATGTTCGCCCAGGCCAACAGCGAGCACTGCCGGCACAAGATCTTCAACGCCGACTTCACCATCGACGGCGTGGCGCAGGGCATGACCCTGTTCGGCATGATCCGCCACACGCATCAGCAGCATCCGCAGCACACCGTCATCGCCTACAGTGACAACGCGGCGGTGATGGAAGGCCATGCGGTGGATCACTTCGTGGCGCGGGCGGCACTCGACGGCGCCAGCCGCTACAGCGGCGAGGCGGCGACACGCCACGTGCTGATGAAGGTGGAAACGCACAACCACCCCACCGCGATCAGCCCGTTTCCCGGCGCCAGCACCGGCGCCGGCGGCGAGATCCGCGACGAGGGCGCCACCGGGCGCGGCGCGCGGCCCAAGGCGGGGCTGATGGGCTTCACCGTGAGCAAGCTCTGGGACGGCCTGAGCGACACCGCCGGCGGCAAGCCCGAGCACATGGCCAGCCCCTTGCAGATCATGACCGAGGGACCGCTGGGCGGCGCGGCGTTCAACAACGAGTTCGGTCGGCCCAACCTGGTCGGCTACTTCCGCGAGTACGAGCTGAACGTGGGCGCGCCGGGCCACGAGCTGCTGCGCGGCTACCACAAGCCGATCATGATCGCCGGCGGCGTCGGCAGCATCGACGCGCGGCTGACCAGCAAGATCGCCTTTCCCGCCGGCAGTCTGCTGATCCAGCTCGGTGGACCCGGCATGCGCATCGGCATGGGCGGCGGCGCGGCGTCGTCGCTGGCCAGCGGCACCAACGCCGCGCAGCTCGACTTCGATTCGGTGCAGCGCGGCAACCCCGAGATCCAGCGCCGCGCGCAGGAAGTCATCACGCAGTGCCAGGCGATGGGCGAGGGCAATCCGATCCTGGCGATCCACGACGTCGGCGCCGGCGGGCTGTCGAACGCCTTCCCCGAGCTGACCCACGACGCCGGACGCGGCGCGCGTTTCGACCTGCGCGCCGTGCCGCTGGAAGAAAGCGGCCTGGCGCCGAAGGAAATCTGGTGCAACGAGAGCCAGGAGCGCTATGTGCTGGCGATCGCGCCAGAATCGCTGCCGCTGTTCGAGGCGCTGTGCGCGCGCGAGCGCTGTCCGTTTGCCGTCGTCGGCACCGCCACCGAGCAACGCCAGCTTGTCGTCGCCGATGAGCAGGCCGGCGCGCAGGAGCAGCCAGTGGACATGCCGATGGACGTGCTGCTGGGCAAACCGCCCCGCATGCTGCGCGACGTCAAGACCGTGCAGCGCGAGTTCACGCCGCTCGACCTGCACGGCGTGACACTGCAGGACGCCGTGATCCAGGTGCTGAGCCACCCCACGGTGGCCAGCAAGCGCTTTCTCGTCAGCATCGGCGACCGCAGCGTCGGCGGCCTGACGCACCGCGACCAGATGGTCGGCCCGTGGCAGTTGCCGGTGGCCGACTGCGCCGTCACGCTGGCCGATTTCAAGGGCTTCGGCGGCGAGGCCATGAGCATGGGCGAGCGCACGCCGCTGGCCGCGCTCGATGCCCCGGCATCCGGCCGCATGGCGGTCGCCGAGGCCATCACCAACCTGCTGGCGGCGCCGGTCGAGCTGCCGCGGGTGAAGCTGTCGGCCAACTGGATGGCCGCCTGCGGCGAGCCGGGCGAGGATGCGGCGCTCTATGCCACCGTGAAGGCCGTCGGCATGGAACTCTGCCCGGCGCTGGGCGTGTCGATCCCGGTCGGCAAGGACAGCCTGTCGATGCGCACGCAGTGGCAGGACGAGGCCGGCGCCACCAGGAAGGTCACGTCGCCGGTCAGCCTGATCGTCAGCGCGTTCGCCACCCTGGATGACGTGCGCGGCACCCTGACGCCGCAACTGGACGCGCAGACCGAGGACAGCACGCTGCTGCTGATCGACCTCGGCAAGGGCCGGCACCGCCTGGCCGGCAGTGTGCTGGCGCAGGCGCTGGGCCAGTCCGGCTGCCCGGTGGTCGATGGCGTGCCCGACCTGGACGAGGCACAGGACCTGAAGGCGCTGGTGGCCGCGGTGAACGCGCTGCGTGCCGACGGCAAGATCCTCGCCTACCACGACCGCAGCGACGGCGGCCTGCTGGCCGCCGTGGCCGAGATGGCCTTTGCCGGCCAGGTCGGCGTGGCGCTCAACGTCGACATGCTGGTCACCGAGGGCGATGGCATCCAGGACAGCCGCGCCGAATACGGCGACGCCAAGAACTGGGCACAGCAGATCAGCGCGCGCCGCGAAGAGCTGACCTTGCGAAGCCTGTTCAGCGAGGAGCTTGGCGTGGTGCTGCAGGTGCGCACGGCCGAGCGCGACGCCGTCATGCAGGTGCTGCGCGCGCACGGCCTCTCGCGATGGAGCCACGCCATCGGCAAGACGCGCCCGGCGGCGTCGGCGATCGACAAGGGCAAGGGCAGCCTGGGCATCTGGCGCGACACCAAGGAGGTGTTCAGCGCCTCGCTGCACGACCTGCAGCAGGTCTGGGACAGCGTCAGCTGGAAGATCGCCCGTGCGCGCGACAACCCGGCCTGCGCCGATGCCGAGCATGCCGCAGCGGGGCAGCCGGGCGATCCGGGGCTGCACGTGCACCTGAGCGATGCGCTGCGCAGCGCGCTGGCCGCTGGCGCGCCGGCCGTGCTGAGCGCGCGTCCCCAGGTCGCCATCCTGCGCGAGCAGGGCGTCAACTCGCACGTCGAGATGGCCTATGCCTTCACCGAGGCCGGCTTCGAGGCCTTCGACGTGCACATGACCGATCTGCAGGCCGGCCGCGCCAGCCTGGCGCAGTTCCAGGGCATCGTGGCCTGCGGCGGCTTCAGCTATGGCGACACGCTCGGCGCGGGCATCGGCTGGGCGCGCTCGATCATGTTCAATGCCCAGATCGCGGAGCAGTTCAAGGCCTTCTTCGCGCGTGGCGACACCTTCGCGCTGGGCACCTGCAACGGCTGCCAGATGTTCGCCGAACTGGCCGACATCATTCCCGGCGCCGACGCCTGGCCGCGCTTCACCACCAACCGGAGCGAACGCTTCGAGGCGCGGTTTTCCCTGGTCGAGGTGCTGGACTCGCCCAGCATCTTCTTCCGCGGCATGGCCGGCAGCCGCCTGCCGATCGCGGTGGCGCACGGCGAGGGCTTCGCCAACTTCCGCTACCGCGGCAAGCCAGACCAGGTGATCGCCGCCATGCGCTTCGTCGATCACCACGGCCAGGCCACCGAGGCCTACCCGTTCAACCCCAACGGCAGCCCGGGCGGCCTGACCGCGGTGACCACGGCGGATGGCCGCTTTACCGCCCTGATGCCGCATCCCGAACGCGTGTTCCGCAATGTCCAGATGAGCTGGACGCCGCAGGGCAAGGACGGATTCAGCCCCTGGATGCAGATCTGGCGCAACGCGCGCCGCTGGGTCGGCTGAACGCGCGGTGTTCGCGCAGGCAGCGCTCGAACTGCTCCCCATCACGCAGGCTGATCTCGCCGGCGTGATGGCCGTGCAGGCGCGTGCCTACGGACACGCCCTGCTGGAATCGCCCGAGGTGCTGGGCAGCAAGCTGGGCGCGCCGGGCAAGACCTGCTGGGGCGCCTTCGCCGCCCCGGCGCCGGGTGGCGGCGTGACGCCGACGCGCCTGTGCGCCTACGCGATTGCCCATGTCCAGGCGCCCGGGGTGCCGCTGGGCCTGAACAAGGCGCTGGATCGTGCCCGCGCGCCGGCGCCGGGTGACTGGCTGTACGTGCACGACATCGCGGTCGATCCGGATCATGGCGGTCGCCAGATCGCCGAACGCCTGCTCGCGCGGGTGCTGGCCAGCGCCCGGCGGCAGGGCCTGCGGCGCGCCATGCTGGTCGCCGTGCAGGGTGCCGAAGCCTACTGGGCGCGCCACGGCTTCGCCGCGCGGCCGGCGCCGATGCCGGTGTGCGGCTTTGGCGCCGATGCGGTGTGGATGGTGCGCGAGATCTAGCCTCGAGCCGCCCCGCCTCAGACCCGCGTCAGCAGCAGCGCCAGGTAGGCGCCATAGGCGCACACAAACAACAGGCCTTCCAGGCGCGAGAGCATGTGGTCGCTGCGGAACACCGGCCAGCACGCCAGCGCCACCGCCGCCGCGATCGGCAGGTCGATCAGCAGCAGTTCGCGGCTGACGTCGATGGCTTGCGGCGACACCAGCATCACCGTGCCCAGGATCGCCAGGATGTTGTAGACGCCGCTGCCCAGCAGGTTGCCGATGGCCACGTCGCGGTCGCCGCGCAGCGTGGCCACCACGGTGGTGATCAGCTCGGGTGACGAGGTGCCGAGCGCGACGATGGTCAGGCCGATCACCGCGTCCGACACGCCGAATGCCGCGGCCAGCGCCGAAGCGCCGGCCACCAGCAGGTCGGCGCCCAGGATGGTCAACCCGATGGCCAGCGCCAACAAGCCGCCGTGCAGCAGGAACTGCTTGCGGCGCTCGGCCAGCGGCGGCAGCGGGGTGGCGTATTCGTGCAGGAATTCGTCGGCCACACGGCGCCGGTCGCGCCGGCTCGACTGCACGATCAGCGCCGTGTAGAACAGTGCCGCCAGCATCAGCAGCGCACCCTCGGTGCGCGTCAGCACGCCGTCGAGCGACATGATGACCAGCGCCAGCGCGGCACCGATCATGGCCGGCACTTCCAGCCGCAGGCTGTAGGGCTGGATCGGCAGCGGCGAGATGGCGGCGGACAGGCCCAGCACCAGCAGCAGCACCATGATGTTGGCGCCCGCCACGTTGCCCACCGCCAGCGTGCCCTTGCCTTCGGCAGCTGCCGTGATGCCGACCGCCAGCTCCGGCAGGCTGGTGCCGATGGCCACCACGGTGAGCCCGATGACGATCGGGCTGACGTGCAGCATGTTGGCGATGCGCGTGGCGCTGGACAGCAGCAGCTCGGCGCCGAGTACCACCACCAGCAGCCCGCCCAGGAAGACGAACGCCGGGTGGATCGCCATCATGCGGGCTGCGCGCGCGGCGCGACGGGTGATCCGTGGCGGCGCCAGGCCTTTTCAAGCTCCACCACCACGAAGACCAGCGCCGCGAGCGCGAGGCACAGGCCGAGTTCCCACGCCGCCAGCGGCTGGGTCTTGAAGATCGGGTTCAGCCAGGGCACGTAGATGGTCGCCAGCTGCAGCACGAAGGTCAGCAGCACCGCGCCCAGCAGCGGCTTGTTACTCATCAGGCCCAGGGAGAACAGCGAATCGGTGTCCGAGCGGATGGCCAGCACCAGCGCCATCTGGCCCAGAGTGAGCACGGTGAACACCATGGTCTGCCAGTGCGTGTCGCCGTGGGCGATGGCCCATTGCTGCACGCCCAGGCACAGCGCCGCCAGCAGCCCGCCGATCAGCAGGATGCTCCAGCCCAGGCCCTGCGCGAACAGGCTTTCCCTGGGCGGCCGCGGCGGGCGCCGCATGATGCCGCGCTCGGCCGGTTCGGCCGCCAGCGCCAGGCCGGGCAGGCCGTCGGTCACCAGGTTGACCCACAGGATGTGGATCGGCAGCAGCGGCATCGGCAGGCCGAGCAGCGGCGCTGCCGTGAGCGTCAGCACCTCGGCCGAGTTGCCGGTCATGGCGTAGCGCACGAACTTGCGGATGTTGTCGTAGATGCGCCGGCCCTCGCGCACCGCCGCCACGATGGTGGCGAAGTTGTCGTCCAGCAGCACCAGCGCCGAGGCCTCGCGCGCCACGTCGGTGCCGCCCTTGCCCATGGCGACGCCGATGTCGGCGGCCTTCAGCGCCGGCGCGTCGTTGACGCCGTCGCCGGTCATGGCGACGAACTGGCCGTGCGACTGCAGCGCCTGCACGATGCGGATCTTCTGCGCCGGGTCGACCCGGGCGTAGACGTGCACCTCCTGCACCTGCGCACGCAGGGCGTCGTCGTCCAGGGCGCTGAGTTCGGCGCCGGTCAGCACCCGGGCCGCGCCATCGCCCTCGATGCCGAGTCGGCGCGCGATCGCCAGCGCCGTGGCCGGGTGGTCGCCGGTGATCATCACCGGCGTGATGCCGGCGCTGAGGCAGTCGCGCACGGCGGCGGCCGCTTCCTCGCGCGGCGGGTCGATCAGGCCGATCAGGCCGATCAGCGCCAGCCCGCTCTCGATCGCCTCGACGTCGGGCGCGGGCGGCAGCTGCGGCCAGGCACGGCTGGCGAAGGCCATCACGCGCAGGCCCTGTGCGGCCAGACGCTCCGCCTCGGCCAGCATGGCGTCGGTGTCGAGCGGCTGCAGGCCCGCCGGCGACCAGTGCGCCGTGCAGCGCGGCAGCACGCTTTCGGGCGCGCCCTTGGTGAAGGCCGTGAACACCGCGCCGTCGCGGTGGAAGGTGGTCATGCGCTTGCGGTCGGAGTCGAACGGCAGCTCGCGCACGCGCGGTGTTTCCCTCTCCAGCTCGGGCTTCAGCAGATCGGCCTGTGCCGCCACGGCGGTCAGCGCGGTTTCGGTCGGATCGCCTTGCCAGACCACGTGGCCGGCGTCGTCGCAGTCGCCGCTGGGACAGGCGTCGTTGCACAGCGCGGCGGCGCGCAGCAGCTGCAGGTGCTGCGGCGAGGGCGCGGTCTGCTCGGCCTCGGTTGCCGTCGGGTGCCAGGCCTGACCGGCCGCCAGCACCAGCTCGGCGTGCATGCGGTTCTGCGTCAGCGTGCCGGTCTTGTCGGAGCAGATCACGCTGACCGAGCCCAGCGTTTCCACCGCCGGCAGGCGCCGGATCAGTGCGTGGAAGTCGGCCATGCGCCGCGCGCCGACGGCCAGCAGCACGGTGACCACGGCCGGCAGCGCCTCGGGGATCGCCGCCACCGCCAGGCTGATGGCGGTCATCAGCATCACCAGCACCGGCTCGCCGCGTAGCAGGCCGATGCCGAACAGCGCGGCGCTGATCAGCAGCACGATGACCGAAAGCTGCCTGGAAAAGCGCGCCAGCCGCTGCTGCAGCGGCGTGCCGCGGTCCAGCGTGTCGTTCAGCAGGCCGGCCACCTGGCCCAGTTCGGTGCGCATGCCAGTGGCCACCACCAGGCCGCGCGCGCGGCCGTTCGTGACGGTGGTGCCCTTGAAGCCCAGGTTCACGCGGTCGCCCAGCGCCAGTTTCTCGCCCGTGAGCGCCTCGGTGCGCTTCTCGACCGTGACCGACTCGCCGGTCAGTGTCGATTCGTCCACCTTCAGCTGCGCCGCCTCCAGCAGACGCAGATCGGCCGGAATCTGGTTGCCGGCCTCCAGCAGCACGATGTCGCCCGGCACCAGGCTGCTGGCCGCCACCGGCTGCGGCTGGCCACTCCGCAGCACCTGCGCCTGCGCCGCGGCGAGCTGGCGCAGCGCGGCGATCGCTTGGTCGGCCCGGCGCGCCTGGCTGAAGCCGATCACCGCATTCAGCAGCACGATGACGACGATCACCAGGGTGTCGATGAGGTCGCCGACCAGCCCCGACACGATGGCTGCCGCCAGCAGCACCAGGATCATGAAATCCTTGAACTGGTCCAGCAGCAGCGCCCACCAGGGGCGCAGGCTTTGCGTCGCCAGCTCGTTCGGGCCGTGCCGCTGCAGCCGGCGTGCGGCCTCGTCGGCGCTGAGGCCGCTGGCGGCGTCGCTCTGCAGGGCCTGCAGCGCCTCGGCGGTGCTGCGCAGATGCCAGTCGGGCGCCGCGGGGTCGGGCGTGGAAGCGGGGTTGGTCATGTACTTCGCTGGCTCAGGTGTGTCCCATTGTGCACAGCGCGCATGACGCAGGCACGCGGGCGAAAACCATGGCCGTCGTGCCGGTCCGGCCCGGCAAGCCGCCGCCGTGCCCGCTGCTCAGACGCCGCCGGATCGCAGCGCGCGCAGTGCCTGGGCCGCTTCGCGCACCAGCGCGGGGCCACGGTAGATCAGGCCGGTATAGAGCTGTACCGCGTCGGCGCCGGCCTCGATCTTGGCGACGGCATCGTGCCCGCTCAGGATGCCGCCGACGCCGATGATCGGGAAGTCCGCGCCCAGCGCGGCGCGCAACTGGCGGATGACCTGGTTGCTGGCGTCCCGCACCGGCGCGCCCGACAGCCCGCCGGCCTCGTCGGCGTGCGGCAGCCCCTGCACCGCATCGCGCGCCAGCGTGGTGTTGGTGGCGACCACGCCGTCGATGCCGTGGCGGCGCAGCGCCTGGGCGATCGCCTGCACCTGCCCGGCGTCCAGGTCGGGGGCGATCTTCAGCAGCAGCGGCACCTGGCGGCCGTGCTGCTCGCGCAACTCGGCCTGGCGCGACGTCAGCGCCGACAGCAGCGCATCGAGGGCGGCGTCGCCTTGCAGGTCGCGCAGATTCTTCGTGTTGGGGCTGGAGATGTTCACCGTCACGTAGTCCGCGTACGGGTACACGCCGGCCAGGCCGAGCAGGTAGTCGTCGGTCGCGCGCTCGATCGGCGTGGCGGCGTTCTTGCCGATGTTCAGGCCCAGCAGCATGCGCGGCCCGGCGTCCGCACTGCGCCGTTCGCGGTGGAAGCGCGAGGCCTGCACGTTGGCGACGAAGGCCTGCAGGCCATCGTTGTTGAAGCCCATGCGGTTGATCAGCGCCTGGGCCCGCGGCAGGCGGAACATGCGCGGCTTCGGGTTGCCGGGCTGCGCCAGCGGCGTCACGGTGCCGACCTCGACGAAGCCGAAGCCCATCGCGCCCAGGCCGTCGATGGCGCGCGCGTTCTTGTCCAGGCCCGCCGCCAGGCCGACCCGGTTCGGAAAGCGCAGGCCGGCGAGCTCGATCGGGTCGTCGATGCGGCCGTTGCACCAGGTCCATTGCAATGGGGTGCCGTGCGCGCGTGCCAGCGTGTCGATCGTCAGGTCGTGCGCCGCCTCGGGGTCGAGCTTGAACAGAAAGGGCCGCGCCAGGCCGTAGGGAAGCAGTGCCATCGGATAATTCTTCGCGATTCCAATCAACGCAAGGGGAAATTGTCGCAAATGACGCAGGACGAACTGAAGGCCATGGTCGGCCAGGCCGCCCTGGACCATGTGGTCGCGGGCGAGATCGTGGGCGTGGGCACCGGCTCCACGGTGAACAAGTTCATCGATGCGCTGGCCGGCATGAAGGACCGCATCCAGGGCGCCGTGTCCTCGTCCGAGGCCTCGACCGCGCGGCTGGTGGCGCTCGGCATCCCGGTGTTCGACTGCAATGACGTCGGCGAGATCGCGGTCTACATCGACGGCGCCGACGAGATCGACCACCAGGGCTACATGATCAAGGGCGGTGGCGCGGCGCTGACGCGCGAGAAGATCGTCGCCGCGCAGTCGCGCCGCTTCGTCTGCATCGCCGACGAGTCCAAGCTGGTGCATCGGCTGGGTGATTTTCCGCTGCCGGTGGAAGTGATCCCGATGGCGGCGCGGCGCATCGCGCGCCAGTTCGCCGAGTTCGGGGCCGAGGCGACGCTGCGGCTGAAGGACGGCCAGCCCCTGGTGACCGACAACGGCCAGCACATCCTGGACGTGCGTGGCCTGGGCATTGCCGACCCGCTGGCTTTCGAGAGCGCGGTCAACCAGTGGCCGGGCGTGGTCACCGTGGGCGTGTTCGCGCACCAGAAGGCGCAGACCTGCCTGCTGGGCACCCCGGATGGCGTGCGCACACTGAAGTTCGACTGAGTCTTGGACGAACGGCGAGCGCTGGCGTGGGCGTTGCGTGCCATGGTCGCGCTGGCGGCCCTGGTGGGCCTGACCTTCGGCTGGCGCTACGCCAGCGGTCCGGCGGAGCCTGATGGGCCGCCCAGCGTGCGCGTGCTCAAGTTGCTGCCGGGCACCTTCATGTGGGCCGACGCGCCGGCCGATGCGCGCTACCTGCCCGCGGGTCTGGCCGCGGCGGATGCCGAGCGGCTCAAGCTGCTGCTGCTGCGCGGCGAGGACGGCGTGCTGCGCGCCTTCTACCTGCCGCGCAGCGGTGGGCAGGTCGGCCTGCCGGGCGGCGCGTCGCCGGCCAGTCCGGGCCTCCCGTGCCGCGATGTCGCGCCCGATTTCGGCCGCGCCGACATCGCCTGCCGCCAGGCCGCGCCGGGCTTCGAGTTCGCGCTGCGCCACCGCTGGGCGCTGGACGGCAGCAGTCTGACGCCGGGTACGCCGGCGCTGGCAGCCGTGCACGGGCGCGAGGTCGATGGCGATTGGGTGTTCGAGCCGGCCGTGCCGGGCCGCTGAATCGGGGTCGACGCTGCGCCGGTGCAGCGGCCGGGGTCAGGGCGCCGCGACCGCCTGGTCGCTCGCGATGCGCCCGTCCACCAGTTCGACGATGCGGTCGCAGCGCTGCGCCAGGCGCGGGTCGTGGGTGACGACGATGAAGGCGGTGCCGCGCCGCTCGTGGATCTGGCGCATCAGCGCAAAGGCGGCGTCGGACGCGGCGGTGTCGAGGTTGCCGGTCGGCTCGTCGGCCAGCACCAGCGGCGGGTCGTGCACCAGCGCACGCGCGATCGCCACGCGCTGCTGCATGCCGCCCGACAGCTCGGACGGGCGCTTGTGCGCCGCGTCGGCCAGGCCGACCGCCTCGAGCAGGGCGCGCGCCTGCTCGCGCTGCTTCGTGCTGACGCGGCCTTCGCTCATCAGTGCCGGCAGGGTGACGTTCTCCAGCGCGGTGAAGGCCGGCAGCAGGTGGTGGAACTGGAACACGAAGCCCAGCGCGCGCCGGCGCAGCAGCGTCAGCGCCTCGTCGTCCAGGCCCTGCACCGCCTGGCCCTGCAGCTGGTAGCTGCCGTCGGTCAGCGGCTCCAGCAGGCCGAGGATGTTGAGCAGCGTGCTCTTGCCCGAGCCCGACGGCCCGATCAGCGCCAGGAACTCGCCGTGCGCGATGTGCAGGTCGATGCCGTGCAGGATCTCGGCCTCGTTCGGCTGGCCGAGGTTGTAGCTCTTGCGCAGCTGGTGCAGCTCGATCAGCGCGGTCGCCGTGGCGGCGTGGTTGTGCGTGCCGCTCATTGACCAGGCTCCGCGCTGCCGCGCTGCGCCATGAGCGCTTGGGAGCGGCCCGGCGCGCGCACTGGGTAGGCTCCGTGCTGATCGCGCTGCGCCATGAGCGCTTGGGAGCGGCCCGGCGCGCGCACTGGGTAGGCTCCGCGCTGATCGCGCTGCGCCATGAGCGCTTGGGAGCGGCCCGGCGCGCTCATACGCGGATCGCCTGCGCCGGGTCCATGCGGGCGGCGCGGCGCGCCGGCGCCAGCGCCGCCAGCACGCCGCAGAGCACCGCCAGCAGGGCCGTGCGCACCGCGGTTTCCAGCGGCAGGTGGATGTTGAACAGCGGCTGCCCGTCCGAACCCAGCGCCAGCACGGTGAACAGCCAGATCAGCGTCATCGACAGCAGCACCCCGAGCACCGAACCGAGCGCGCCGACCACCGCGCCCTCGACCAGGAACACGCGCTGGATCTGGCCGCGCGTGGCGCCCATGGCGCGCAGGATGCCGATCTCGCGCTGCTTCTGCACCACCGACACCACCAGCACGCTGGCGATGCCCAGCACCACCACGATCGCCACCACGATGCGGATCACGCCGGTGCTGATGCTCTGCGCCCGCAGCGCCGACACCAGCTGCGCGTTGGTCTCCTGCCAGCTCTCGATCTGGTAGGGCAGGCCGCGGCGCAGCTGCGCCGCCACCCGCTCGGCGGCCCAGACGTCGTGCACCTGCAGCTCGATCACGGTGGCGCCGCCGGGCAGATTGAGCAGGCTTTGCGCGCTGCGCAGCGGCACGATCACGGTGCGCCGGTTCAGGTCCTTGATGCCCAGGTCGACCAGCGCCGTGACGCGCATCGACTCGGTGACGCGGCCGGTGTTGACCGAGAAGCGGTCGCCCACGCGCAGGCCCAGATCCTTGGCCAGCTCGGTGCCCAGCACCGCCTCGCCCGGCTCCAGCCGCAGCCGGCCGCTCACCACCTTGCGGCTCAGCTCGGTCATGCGCTCGTAGCGCGCCAGCTCGACGCCCATCAGCGCGATCGATTGAGAGGCCTCGCCGCGCAGCGCCAGCCCGCTGCCCGACACCATCGGCGAGACCGTGCGCACCTCGGCACGCTGCTCCAGCAGCGGCAGCAGTGCCTGCCAGTTGGCGACCGAGCGCAGCCGCTGGGCGCGCGCCTGGGTCTCGCTCAGCACCTCGGTGCCGGGCGCCTGCGGCCAGGACGGCGTCACCGCGTCGTCCGGCGCGCGCAGGCTGATGTGGGCCTGCGTACCCAGGGTCTTGTTCACGGTGTTGGCCTGCAGCCCGTTGACCAGCGCCGTCACGTAGGCGATCACCGCCACGCCGGCCGCGACGCCGATGATGATCAGCAGCGTCTGCATGCGGCCCTCGCGCAGGAAGCGCAGCGCCACGCGCCATTCGAAACCCAGCCAGTGCGGCACCGCGGTCAGCGCCCCATGGTATTGACGACCGAGTTCACGCCGTCCTCGCGCGTGCCGCCCCAGTGCTTGACCGCCGCTTGCCAGCTCACGATCCGGGTGCGCACGCGCTGGCCGGGCGGCGCGCCGGGGCCGACCAGCACCTGCTCACCCTCGGCCACGCCGGCCAGCACTTCGGCCGCGTCGAGCGTGCGCAGCCCGAGCTGCACTGCGCGCGCCTGCACCCGGCCATCGGCGACAACCCAGACGGTGCCGTGGCCTGGCGTCGCTTCATCGCGCAGCCCGCTCAGCGGCAGCACCAGCGCGGCGGCGCGCTCGCCGGTCAGCACCTCGACCGACAGCGTCATGTCCTCGCGCAGGAAGGCCGGCGGCGCTTGCCCGGGCGCCAGCTTGACCTCGACCGAGCCGCGCTGCGCGTCAACCGCCGGCGCGATCGATTGCACGCGCGCGGCGAACGGCTGCGCCGGGAAGGCATCGGCCACCACGCTGGCCGGCTGGCCGGCCTGCAACTGGTCGAGAAAGCGCTCGTCCACCTGCGCCACCAGCTCGGTCGGCCCGGCCAGCGCCAGGCTCAGCAGGGCGCTGCCCGGCTGCACGATCTGGCCTGGTTCGACGTTTCGCAGCAGCACGCGGCCATCGGTCGGGGCGCGCAGCGTGGCCTGCGCCAGGCGCGCCTGGCCGGCCTCGATCGCCGCCTGCGCCTGCGCCAGCTGCGCCTGCGCCTGTGCCAACTCGGCGCCGCTGTCGCCGACCGCCTGCAGCTGGGCGCGGGCGCTGGATTGCTGCGCACGGGCCACGTCGACCGCGCGGCGTGCCTCGTCCAGCCGCGCCACGCTGATGAAGCCGTCGGCGATCAGCTGCTGGGTGCGCGCCAGCTCGCGCTCGGCGGCGCGCAGTGTGGCGCTGGCCTGCTCCAGCTGCGCCTGCGCCGTGCTGCGCACGCTGCCACGCAGCCCGGCCACGCGCGCCTGCGCCTGCCGCGCATTGGCCTGCGCCTGCGCCAGCGCGGTGCGCAGCTCGTCGGGTTCGAGCTGCAGCAGCACCTGACCGGTGCGCACCGCGTCGCCCTCGCGCACCTGCACGGCGGCCACGCGCCCGGTGATGGTGGCGCCGATGTTGACGCGCGAACTGGTCGCCACCCGGGCCGAGAACTGCAGCGTGCGCTGCAGCGCGCTGCGCTTGAGCTCCACCACCTGCACCTCGGCCGGGCGCATGCGGTATGCGATCACCGCGGCCGCGGCGAGCAGCAGCACCAGCACGATCCAGGGCCAGCGACGGCGGCTCATGCGGTCCCCTGCGGCCGGGCATGTCGTGTGGGTGTGGGCTGAGAGGGCGCAGAGCCCGCCTGCTGTCTTGGCGTTGCCAGTGCGTGCCGGCGCTTCAGCGCGGAGGGAAAGTGCAGGCGCACGGTTTCAGGGCGCTGCATGGAGTCGAGACACATGGCGGCCCATTGTGCAGCACGGCGCGGCGGCTGCCTGGCGGCGCCTGCCAGCGGCTGCGGCGACGTCACAGTGGCGGCGTGCCGTGCGGCGGGATGCGCGTCCGGGTGGCCTGCTCGAAGGCGTGCGCGTAGCCGAGCAGCCGCGCTTCGCTCCAGTCGGGCCCGAGCAGTTCGACGCCGATCGGCACGCCGACCGGCGCCTGCTCGCTCGGCGCGGAGAAGCCGGCGGGAAAGCAGATGGCCGGCATGCCAGTGGCGTTGGACAGCACGCCGTTGCGCTCGGTCTGCGCCTCGGCATCGACGGGCACGACCAGAATCTTCTGGTGCGGGTACAGGATGGCGTCGAGCCGGTGCCGCGCCATGACGTGGAGCAGGGCGGTGCGCAGGCGGTCGCGGCGCACGAAGATGCGCGCGTAGGCCGGATCCGCCATGCCCCGGCCCTCGACCGCGGCGCGCAGGCTGGCGGCGACGCTGGGGTGGAAGCCGCCGCCGGCCACGATGGCGGCCAGGCTCGCGGTGGCGGGCGTGGTCGCCATGCCGCCCAGGTAGCGGTCGAAGGCCGCGCGCATTTCATGGTCGCTGGTCACCTGGTCGGCCGTCAGCTCGTCCAGTTCGGGCACCGCGATGTCCACCAGCATCGCGCCCTGCGCCGCCATGGCGTCGGCGGCGGCGAGCACCACGCGGTTCACCTCGGCATGCCGCTCGGCGCTGCCGAACAGCGCACGCAGGATGCCGATGCGCGCACCCGCCAGCCCATGTTGGTCCAGTTGCGCCGCGTAGCCGGCGGTCTGCCGATTGGGGCTGGCGGCGCTGGAGGGATCATCGGCGTCGAAGCCCGCGATCACGTCGAGCACGCGCGCTGCGTCCTCAGCGCTGCGTGCCAGCGGGCCCACGGTGTCCTGCGTCAGACTGGCCGGCATCACGCCCGAGCGACCCACCAGCCCGCGCGTCGGCCGCAAGCCGACCAGGGCCAGGGCCGAGGCGGGCGAGCGCACCGATTGCCCGGTATCGGTGCCGATGCCGACCAGCGCCAGGCTGGCGGCGACCGCCACCCCCGAGCCGCCGCTTGAGCCGCCGGGTGTGCGGCCGAGGTCGTAGGGATTCAGCGTCTGGCCACGGAGCGAACTCACGGTGAGGCCGGCGAGCGCGAACTCGTGCAGATTGGTCTTGCCGATGATCAAGGCGCCGGCGGCGCGCAGGCGTGCCACCACGTTGGCGTCGCGCGCGGCGGTCAGCTGCGCCAGCGCCGCGACGCCGCCGGTGGTCGGCAGGCCGCGCATGTCGATGTTGTCCTTGACCACCACCGCCATGCCGTGCAGCGGCGGCAGCGCATGCGGTGCCGCCTGGCGCGCGCGATCGAGTGCCGCGGCCTCCGCCATCAGCGCCGGATTGATCGCCAGCATGGCATTCAGGCGCGGCCCGGCCGCATCGTAGGCGGCGATCCGTGCCAGGTACTGCTCGGCGAGTTGCACGCAGGTCACGGCGCCGCCCAGCAGCGCGGCGCGGGTGGCCTGGATGGTGGCTTCGAAGACGTTGAACGCGATCAAGTCGGTGGGGCTCGTAGGTGGATGCGGTCGTGCCTGCGTCGCGGCCTGGGCACGGGAACGACGGTGGCGATGCAGGGATTGTGTCCGAGTGACGCGTTCGACCCGGGGCGGCGCCTGTGGTGCGCCGCCAACGGGCTGTTCGGCGGCCCGCACGGTGCCGGCAGTGTCCCCCATGGCCCACGGCGCCCGCAGACGGCGTAAACCGTTCGCCCTAGGCCATCTAGCGCATTGGAGTGCCGCAGCCGGCCGCCTAGACTGGCCCGATCAGATCCGCAGTCGCTGCAGCGCGGTGCCTGTCGTCCGGGCGCGTTGCCTGCGCGGCTGCTCTAGCGGGGGTGCGGCGCATGAAGGCAGTGATTCGGGGTGCACCGAAACGGGGGCTGTGGGCGATCGCCCTGTCGGTGGCCCTGATGGGCGCGTTGCCGGCAGCCAGCGCGCAAACCGTGCTGGACGCCGAGGCCGCGGCGCAGCAGGCCGAGCGCGCGCGCCTGGCCGACACCGACACCTTGCTGGCGCTGACCAGCGACGGCGCCATCCTGTATGCGCAGGACACGGTCAAGCTCGACGGCTACCAGTACTGCAGTCAGGCGGTGGCGCTGGCCGAGGCGGGTGAGTTCCGCCAGAGCGTGCGGGCCGCCAGCAAGGCGCTGCACCTGGCCAACGCCAAGGGCGACGAGAACCTGAAGGCGCTGGCCAACCGGGACCTGGCGATCGTCTACAGCTACTCGGGCCAGCTCGACAAGGCGGCCGAGTTCGCGCGCGAGGCGCTGCGCTACCCGGCGCGGGACCCCAAGGTCGTGGCCGGCCCGGCGCACAAGATCATCGGCGACGTGCGCGCGCGCCGGGGCGACCTGACGGGCGCGGTGCAGAGCTACGAGGAGGCGCTGGCGCAGAGTTCCGAGCGCTACGCGCCGCTGGTGCAGGGCTCGCTGGTGAACGCGCTGATCGACAGCGGCGAGATCGCGCGCGCGCGCCAGTTGGTCGGCACCATCCAGCCACCCAAGGAAGCGCCCTTGCGGGCGCAGCTCGACCGCACCCAGGCGCGCCTGCTGCTGGCCGAGCGCAAGCCGGCCGAGGCGCGCGATGCCTACCGGCTGCTGACGCAGCGCCAGTACGGCCCCGACAGCGAATATTTCCATCTGTGGGCCTGGGATGGGGTGGCGCGCAGCGAGCAGGCGCTGGGCGACCGCGCGGCGGCGGTGGCGGCGGCCGACCAGGCCATGCAGCGCATCGACAGCGTGCGCGCCAGGTTCCGCAGCGAAGAGTTCAAGATCGGCCTGTTCTCCGACCTGCAGGCGGTGTTCGAGCGCGCCATCGGGCTGTACAGCGCGCTGGGCGATCCGGCGCGCGCGTTCGAGGTCAGCGAGCGCAGCCGCTCGCGCGCTGCTGGATGCCGTGCGCGGCCGCGCCGACCTGGCGCCCGAGGCGACGCAGGCGCTGCAACTGGCGGCGCTGCAGGCGGTGCTGGCGGCCGACGAGCGCGTGCTGCAGTTCCATGCGCTGCCCGAGCAGTTGCTGGTCTGGGTGGTCGGCCCGGCGTCGATCGAGCTGCACCGCCTTGCCGTCGGGCGCGAAGAACTGGCCGAGCTGGTCGACGGCTTTCGCAACAGCGTGGTGCGTGGCCGCCGCACCGCGATCGCCAACGCCGACAAGATGGGCGAGGCCCTGATCGGGCCGCTCGGCCTGGGCGCCGGCCAGCGGCTGGTCGTGGTGCCGCACGGCCCCTTGCACTACCTGCCGTTCCAGGCGCTGCGGGTCGGCGGCCGCTACCTGATCGAGGCGCATCCGCTAGCCGTGGCGCCCAGCATGAGCGTGGCGGTGCAGCTGGCGCAGCGTGCGCCGCGCGTGTCCGGCAGCCTGACCGCGTTCGGCAACCCGCGCATCGAGGACAAGTACGACCTGCCCGGCGCCGAGGCCGAGGTCAGGCAGCTGGCGCGCCTGTTCCCGGACAACAGCCTGTTCACCGGCGTCAACGCCAACAAGACGCAGTTCCAGCGCGCATCGGCGCGCGCGCCGATCATCCACGTGGCGGCGCACGCCGAGGCCGACGAGGTCGACCCGCTGTACTCGCGCATCCTGCTGGCCAACGAGGACGGGCGCCGCAACTTCCTCGAGGCGCACGAGATCCTGCGCATGCGCATGCCCGACACCGGGCTGGTCACGCTGTCGGCCTGCGAATCCGGGCTCGGGCGCATCGCCCAGGGCGACGAGGTGCTGGGCTTCACGCGCTCGTTCCTGACCGCCGGCAGCTCCAGCCTGATCGCCTCGCTGTGGCCGGTGTCGGACGACGCCACCGCGGTGCTGATGGCCACGCTGTACCACCAGCTGGCCAAGGGGCAGGACGTGCAGCGCGCCATGCAGGCGGCCCAACTGGCGGTGCTGCACGATCCGAAGATGGCGCATCCGTTCTTCTGGGCGCCGTTCAACGTCATCGGCAACTGGCGGCTCAAGGTGGGGGCGGGGACATGAAGCAAGGTCGATTCCGGCACATCCGTGTGCGCGCCGCGCTCGCGGCACTGGGCCTGGCCGGCCTGGCGCCGCTGGCGCACGCCCAGGCCAGCGCCAGCGCCGACCCGCAGACGCTGCCGGCACCGGCGGCGCCGGCCCAGCAGCCGAGCTTCCGGCTGAACGACGTGCGTCTGGCCGGCGCCCGGACGCTGCCGGCCGACGAGTTGCGCGCGCTGGCGCAGCCCTACATCGGGCGCGACGTCAGCCTGGCCGACCTGGAGGCGCTGGCGCGCCAGATCACCCAGCACTACCGCGAGCGCGGCTACTTCCTGGCCCAGGCCATCGTGCCGGTGCAGACGGTGCAGGGCGGCGTGGTCGAGATCAGCGTGATTGAGGGCCGGCTCGGCAAGATCGATGTGCAGCTGGCGCCCGACGCACCCATCAGCGAAGAGCGCGTGCGCGGCTTCCTGGCCCCGCTGGCCGTCGGCGAGGCGGTTAATGCGCCGACCTACGAGCGCGTCATGCTGCTGCTGTCCGACCAGCCCGGCATCCGCGTGTCGTCCGGCCTGCAGCAGGGTGCCGAGCCGGGCACGGTCGACCTGGCGGTCGAGGTCGCGGCCGGGCCGCGCTGGGCCTTCGCGGCCGAGGCCGACAACCACGGTACGCTGGAGGTCGGCCGCTACCGCGTCGGCGGCACGGCGCGCTGGTCCAGCCCGGCCGGCATCGGCGACAACCTCGACGCCCGGCTGATGGTGTCCGACAAGTCGCTGGTGTTCGGACGCCTGTCCTACGAGCTGCCGCTGGGCACCAGCGGGCTGCGCGCCGGCCTGGGCGTGTCGCGCGTGCAGTACCAGCTCGGCGGCGACTTCGAGCCGCTGGACGCGCGCGGCACCGCCGACGTCATCGACCTGTCGCTCAGCTACCCGCTCATCCGCCAGCGCCACCACAGCCTGTTCACCCGCCTGTCGTTCGAATCCAAGACGCTCAAGGACGAGTTCCGTGCCGTCGACTACACGCTGAGAAAGCGCGTGCACGCGGTCGGCCTCGGCTGGGCCTGGGAGCGCCGCGACACCGTGCTGGGCGGTGGCTACTTCGCCAGCACCGGCACCTTGTACAACGGCCGCCTGCGCATCCGGGACGCCGACGTGCGTGCCGCCGACCAGGCGCCCGGCGGGCTGCACACCAGCGGCGGCTTCAGCAAGCTGGTGGCGCGCGTGTCGCGCCTGCAGGCCATCGCGGCAGGGCACTCGCTCTACTATTCGATCGGCGGCCAGTGGGCCAGCAAGAACCTCGACGCGTCCGAGAAGCTGGCCTTGGGCGGTGCGCGCGCGGTGCGCGCCTATCCGTCCAGCGAGGCGCTGGTCGACCAGGGCTGGGTGCAGAGCCTGGAGTGGCGCTGGGCTGCCACCGACACGCTGACCCCGTTCCTGTTCTACGACGCCGCGCGCGGGCGCCAGATCAAGAGTCTTGGCGGCATGCCCGGCAACTCGGTCAGCCTGCGCGGCTACGGCATCGGCCTGGCCTGGGGTAAGCCCGGCGACTTCTCGGTCAACGCCACGCTGGCCTGGCGCGCCGGCACCCGGCGGGCACTGACCGACGGCGGCGGCCACCACCCGCGTTTCTTCATCCAGGCGCAGAAGGTGTTCTGACATGAAAACCATGGCCCATCGGCGCGGCTGGAAGCCGGCCGCCGCACTCAAGCCTTTGATCGTCGCCATGGCCTGCGCCGGCGTGCTGCCGGCGCTGGCGCAAAGCACGCCCGGTCTGCCGCAAGTAATGACCGTGCCCTCCAATGCGGGCGCGGTCGACCAGTCGATCGCTGGTGACACCATGACCATCACCCAGACCACGCCGCGCGCAGTGGCCAACTGGCAGAGCTTCGTGATCGGCCCTGGCAAGACCGTGACGATCAACCAAACCCAAGGGTCCTCCAGTGTCCTGCTCAACCGCGTCCTCGGCGGTGCCCAGTCGACCATCGACGGCAACCTCCATGCCAACGGACATGTCTATCTCATCAACCCCGGCGGCATCGTTTTCGGGTCTCGTGCGCGGGTAGACGTCGGCGGCATCGTGGCGTCGACGCTCGATGTGAGCGACGACAATTTCATGAATGGAGGGGCGCTCACCTTCACGGGCACCGCAACCAGTGCATCCAGCCCGGTGAGCAATGCGGGCAACATCACGGCGGCCGGGCGCGTGGCCTTGCTGGGCGGCGGCAGTTCCTCAGCGGTGGGCAACAACGGCAGCATCACGGGCAGCACCGTCATCCTGGCCGCGGGCCAGCAAATCGTTATCGATCCTGTGGGTGACGGACTGACGACCTTGCGCGTCGTGGCGGGTTCCGAGCGCGGCGCATCCGTTGGCAACAGTGGCAGGCTTGAAGCCCCGGGCGGTCAGGTGCTGTTGTCCGCGGCGGCCGCCACCGGCGATGCGACGGTCCGCCAGGCCGGCAGCATCGAGGCCTCGGGTGGTCAGATCAGGCTGGTGGCGGCGGCGCAGGGCGGCGCTGCCGACATCCAGCACATGAGTGACGCTGCACTGAGCACGGCCTCCTCGACCGGCGATGGCGGCCGGATCGTGTTCGATGCCGGCACCGGCGATGCCGACAGCCGCGTCTACGTCATGGGCGAGGTGCTGGCGGGCAGCACGACGGCCAAGGGCGGCTCGGTGTCGATGCGCAGTGCAGGCAATGTGCTGCTGAATACCAAGTTCCCCACCAGGGTCGACGTCAGCGGCGCGACGTCGGGCGGCGCGATCACGCTGCATGCGGGCGGTTCAGTGGGGATTGGAGCCGAGTCGAAAGAGCCGGTTGAACTGCTCGCCAAGGGCGATACGGGGGCCGGCGGCACGGTCGACATCCGGGCCTCGGGCACTTCGGCGGCTTCGGGCAGTGGTGCCGTCGCGTTCAACTCCGCCAGCGTCATCGATGCCAGCGGCGCTTCGGGCGGCAGCGTGTCGCTGGTCGGCACCAAATCGCTGCGTGCACACGGCACCATCAAGGCCGGTGGGCCGGGGGGCGGGGGCTACATCGAGACATCGGCACCTGCATTCGACGTGCGGGGCCTGAGCGTCGACGCGGGAGCCGGTGGCACCTGGCTGGCTGACCCCTCGAACATCACCATCACCAGCGACCCGAGGGCTGCTGACTTGCCTGTTTCGGGCTACTTCAGTCCGCCGGCCAGCTCAAGCCTCAACACCAGCTCAATCAATGGGGCCTTGGATGCCGGCACGAATGTCACGATCCGCACCCATGCGGATGGAAGCGGTGCCGGCGACATCGAGTTTGCGACTGAGCCCGTGTCTGGTGTATGGCAGTCCGCGGTCATCAAGCGCGACGCCGGCACCGAACCGGTCACCCTGACCCTGGATGCGCATGGTTCGATCCTCGGCTCGACTTTCACCTCTGACACCGGAACAAGCTCGCCTGCGATCATCTCGGACGCCGGGGCGCTGCACGTCAACCTGCATGCCGGGCTCGGCGGTAGCCACGGCAGCATCGACTTCGATGGTCCCATCAGCACGAACGGCGGTGCGGTCAATGCCACGACGCCGGTGGGCTCGATCGCCCTGAAAAGCGTCGTGACCGATGGTGGTGCGGTCACGCTCGATGCGAGCGCCAATCCGACGGCGTCCTGCGCCATCTGCCTGCAGGGGAGCAGCATCGACACCCGGGTCGGGCAGGACGATGGCGGCGCTGGTGGTGCCGTGGTTATCAAGGGACTGGGTCGCCAGACCGATGGCAGCCCGACGGCCGTCGTCGAGCTCGGCAATGCCGTCATCGAGACTTCGACCGGCAGCATGACGATTGAGGGTCATGTCGCCGCATCCTCGGACCCGGCGGTTCCGTCCTTGTCCAGCGCCGGCGTCCATGCGTCAGGTGCAGCGCTGAGCGCCACCTCGGGCGCCATCACGATCAGGGGTTCAGCGCCGAACACGATGGGCGTGAATTTCGATGGCGGCACGCGCGTCGCATCGAGTTCGGGCCCGGTGGCGATCCATGGCAGCGGAGGTCTCGCCGGCACGTCGGTCGAGAACAGCGAGATCAGCAGTGACTCCGGCGCCATCCGGATCGCGGGTGTTGGTGAAGGCTATGAACTGCTGTACGGCTCGACTGCCGTCAACTGGAGTCATGGTGTGCTGCTGGGCAGCCAGACCAGCGTCCGCAGCGGCAGCGGAGCCATCCAGGTGAGCGGGCATGCCAACACGACGACCGGCATGAACCAGGGTGCCGGTGTCCACATGCAGGCCGGCAGCACGCTGCAGACCACGGACGGTGGCCTGATCGAGGTGACGGGCAGCGCGTCGAGCGCGTTGGCTGGGGTTCTCCTGGCCGGCGTGAGCGATGATGGGCAAGCGCCCGCTGCGATCGACGGCAGCGGCGTCGTGGTGCTGCGCGCGGCGTCTGATGCGACCACCGATGCGCTGCAGATCGACGGCCAGGTCAGTGCCGGCACGGTGCTGAACCTGCGGCCGGGGGCGGTCGACAGCAGCGGGGTCGCCGCGGACCGCGTGGGCGATCAGATCGCGCTGGGTGGTACCGCGAGCACGGGCTTTGCTGTGTCGCTAGACGAGTTCGACCGCATCACGGCGCCGACCATCGTCGCGGGCAGCGACACCCACGCTGCCGATATCGACGTCGTCGGCCCGCTCGGCCTGGGCTCGGGCACCACCGCGCTAACGCTGCAGAACGACGGCGGCGGCCGTATCCACCTCGGTGCCCCGCTGAGCGTCGCCACGGTGGGGCTGTCCAGTTACGGCGATGTGACCCAGGACACGAATGCGCCGATCACCGCCGATACGGTGCTGGCGCGCGGTGGGCGCACTGTCTGGCTGGGTAGCCCCGGCAACGACGCCGCCGCCAACACGGTGGGCGGATCGGCGCTGGGTTCGTTCACCTGGGTCGATGCCAACGCCGTGCGCATCGGGCCGGTGTCCGTCACCGGCATGGCTGCGGCCACCAACACGCCTCAGGCGATCGCCGCCACGGAGTTGACGGCCGATGTGGTGCGGGTCCAGACCCTGAGTGGCAACCTGAGCCTGGGCATGCCGGTCGTCGGCGTCGAGTCGACCGACCTGATCGCTGCCGCCACCTTCCAAAACACGGGCGGCGGCAGCATCTCGGGCGCGCCGTGGCGTGTCTGGGCCAACACCTGGGTGGGTGAGACCCGAGGGGGCATCAAGGGATCGGGCACCTATCCGAACCTGTATGGATGCGCCTACCCCGGCAGCTCGTGCCGCGTGACTGTCTCGGAGACCGACAACCATTTCATCTACGCCCAGCGGCCCACCGCGACGGTGACGATCCACGACGCCAGCCGGCAGGTGGGACAGTCCAACCCGAGCTTCACGTCGACGACGACCGGACTTATTCTGGGCGACACGGGTGCCGGCATCACCGGCACCCCCACCACCACGGCCACGCCGTCGAGCCCGCCTGACCAGTACCCCATCACGGGGAGCTACACGTCCGCCGAAGGCTACATCGTGAATGTGGTGCCGGGGACGCTGACGGTCGCACAAACACCACCACCGCCACCGCCGCCACCGCCACCACCGCCACCACCGCCACCGCCACCGCCACCGCCACCGCCA
>NZ_DAOMOQ010000026.1:0-46988 GCF_035444425.1 Ottowia sp.
GGGTTGCGGTCGAACGGCATGCCCATGTGCTCGAGCTCGTACACCACCTTGGGTGCTTCCTGGCACATGAACTCGATCGCGTCCTGGTCGCCCAGCCAGTCGCTGCCCTTGATGGTGTCGTAGAAGTGGTAGTGCCAGTTGTCCTCGCTCATGTTGCCGAGCGAGGCGCCGACGCCGCCCTGCGCCGCCACCGTGTGCGAGCGGGTCGGGAAGACCTTTGACAGCACGGCGACGTTGAGGCCGGCGTGCGCCAGCTGCAGCGAGGCACGCATGCCGGAGCCGCCGGCGCCGACGATCACGACATCAAACTTGCGGACGGCGACTTTGTCTTTGGTATAGCTCATGGTTCTAAAAATCCAAGTCAGAAGGTTTGACGCCGTCGCCGCTCACAGGCGCCAGAGCACTTCGATCGCCCAGCCGGCGCAGCCGATCAGCCACACCACGGTGACCGCCTGCAGCGCCAGGCGCAGCCCGGCCGGCTTGCCGTAGTCGTACCAGATGCTGCACGCGCCGATCCAGGCGTGCCAGATCAGCGCCACGATGACGGAGAAGGTGAGAACCTTCATCCAGCGCGGCGCGAAGATGCCGGCCCAGGTGTCGTAGCCGATCGGCCCCTTGGTGAACAGCAGCGCGGCCAGCACCACCAGGGTGAACACCGCCATCAGCACCGCGCTGATGCGCTGCACCAGGAAATCCTTCCAGCCGTAGTGCGCGCCCACCACCAGACGCTTGTTGCCATAGGTTGTCGCCATGTCCTCGCTCCTCGCTTCTCTTCAATCTCAGTACAGGCCGAACAGCTTCGCGCCCAGGATCACCGTCAACAGCGCGCTCAGCACGATGACCGAAGCCGCCGACTGGCGGCCAAACGCCTTGGTGGTGCGGTGCGAGACGTCGAGAAACAGGTGACGCACGCCGGCGAACAGGTGCAGCAGATAGGCCCAGATCAGCGCCAGCACCACCAGCTTGATGAACCAGGCGGGGAAGATCCAGGCGCCGGTTGTGAATGCGGCGCTGAACTCGCCGAAGGAGATCTCCGACGACACCGACTTGTCGAACAGCCAGATGATGAAGGGCAGCAGCAGCACCATCAGCAGGCCGCTGATGCGGTGCATGCCGGACACCAGTGCCGCCAGCGGCCATCGAAAGCTCGGCAGATCACTGAACGCGTTGATGTTGCGGAATTCGGGCTTGGGCTTGGCTGCATCGCTCATGAGGGCACTCTCAGTGAAGGTGTGACGGTCTTGTGGTCTTGTAATTGTGTCGGCGGGTCACCGAAGGATTCTATTGCAACGCATCTTGCTGACTCGCGCATTGCGCCATGTCATGACTGCCAGCAGCACTTAGTGCTGCTGCGGGTGTTGCTGCAACTGCTGCTGCGGGACTCTGCATGGACTTCAGTTGAGCTGGTTGCTGTAGTGGTGCGTGTCGGTGCGGTACAGGCCGCGCCGCAGTTCCATCGGCACGTCGTTGTAGGTATAGGCCACGCGTTCGACGCTGAGCAGCGGTGTGGCTTCGGTGACCTCGAGCAGGGCGGCCTGCCCCGCGTCGGGCAGCACCGCGCGGATCTTCTCGTCGGCGCGCACCATGCGCACACCGAACTCGGCCTCGAACAGCGCATACATCGGTCCGTGGTACTGCGACAGGCGCTCCACGGTCAGGCCCCTGAACGGGCCGCCGGGTAGCCAGATATCCTCCAGGATGGTCGGCACGCCGGCGTAGCGCAGCAGGCGGCGCGCCTGCAGCACCGGATCGCCTGCGCGCAGTCCGAGCGCGCGCGCCACCTCGGCGTTGGCGCGCTGGCGCCGGCAGTCGACGAAGTCGCGCTGCGCCGGCCCTTCGCTGTCGACCGTGCCGCTGTCCGGCTGCAGCCGCAGGAAGCGGTACTGCACCTGCTGCTCGGCATGGGTGGCGACGAAGGTGCCGCGGCCCTGGCGGCGCACCAGCAGGTTCTCGGCCGCCAGTTCGTCCACCGCCTTGCGCACCGTGCCCTGGCTGACCTTGTAGCGCGCGGCGAGGTCGAATTCGCTCGGGATCACTTCGCCCGGCTTCCATTCACCTTGCTGCAGTCCCTGCAGGATCAGGGTCTTGATCTGCTGGTACAGCGGACTGAACGCCGGTGCCTGGCCGGGCGCGAAGGCGGTCAGGGCGGCGCCTGGCTGCTCGATGTCAGGTGAGGTGGAAGAGGGTGCGGCGGTGGCCATGGCAAGGGTTCTTTGTCACGCGCTGGAATGGGCTAATCATATCTTATATAAGACACAAGACAAATTGACGCTCAGGGTTTTCGCGGATACACTTGACACGGGCGCCGGGTGGCGTGCGCAGTGGCGGTAGTCGCACGTGCACGCGCTCGGTCGAGCCGCTGTTCCACCTGCCTGATAACACAACCATCCGGAGTTAATTCCATGAGCAAGAAGCCCGTTCGCGTCGCCGTCACCGGTGCCGCTGGCCAGATCGGCTACGCCCTGCTGTTTCGTATCGCCTCGGGCGAGATGCTGGGCAAGGACCAGCCGGTGATCCTGCAATTGCTGGAGATCCCCGACGAGAAGGCGCAGAAGGCGCTCAAGGGCGTGATGATGGAGCTCGAAGACTGCGCCTTCCCGCTGCTGGCCGGCATGGAGGCGCATGCCGATCCGAAGACCGCCTTCAAGGACACCGACTACGCGCTGCTGGTCGGCGCCCGTCCGCGCGGCCCCGGCATGGAGCGCGCCGACCTGCTGGCCGCCAACGCGCAGATCTTCACTGCGCAGGGCAAGGCGCTGAACGCGGTTGCCAGCCGCAACGTCAAGGTGCTGGTGGTCGGCAACCCGGCCAACACCAATGCCTACATCGCCATGAAGTCGGCCCCCGACCTGCCGGCCAGGAACTTTACCGCCATGCTGCGCCTGGACCACAACCGCGCGCTGAGCCAGCTGGCCGCCAAGACTGGCAAGGCTGTCAAGGACATCAAGAACCTCGCCGTGTGGGGCAACCACTCGCCCACCATGTACGCCGACTACCGCTTCGCCACCATCGATGGCGTTTGCGTCAAGGACATGATCAACGACGAGGACTGGAACGCCAACGTGTTCCTGCCCACGGTCGGCAAGCGCGGCGCCGCCATCATCGAGGCGCGTGGCCTGTCCTCGGCCGCATCGGCCGCCAATGCCGCCATCGACCACATGCACGATTGGGCGCTGGGCACCGGCGGCGAATGGGTCACCATGGGCATCCCGTCGCAGGGCTGGTACGGCATTCCGAAGGAAGTCATGTTCGGCTTTCCGGTCACCTGCGAGAACGGCGAGTACAAGGTGGTCGAGGGCCTGCCGATCGACGAGTTCAGCCAGCAGTGCATCAACAAGACGCTTGCCGAGCTGGAGGGCGAGAAGGAAGGCGTGCAGCACCTGCTGTGATGCACTCACCCGAGTCGCTTCGTGCCTGGCTGCCTGAGGGGGTACTCCGCCGGCAGCCGGGCAAAGCCCGCGCCACGGCGGTCGCTGGGCCGGCCTGCGCGGCGACCGTTCATGTTGGCGTCGACCGGATCTGCAGATCATGACCCACCCCCGCGACATCCTCCTCGGTGCCCAGGCCGCCGCCGGCATGCTGCCGGTGTGCGACCACTACAGCGGCGTCGAGGCGCGCATGCGCAAGAGCCTGCAGCTGCAGGCCGAGATGAGCGAGGAGTTCGGCACTTGCGTGTTCGATGTCACGCTCGACTGCGAGGACGGCGCGCCGGTGGGCGGCGAGGCCGAGCACGCGCTGCTGGTGACCGAACTGGTCATGTCGGCGCCGGATGGCGCGCGGGTCGGCGCACGGGTGCACCCGGTCGACCACCCGGCGTTCGAGGCCGACATGGACGTCATCGCGCGCGATGCCGGCCAGCGCCTCACGCACATCATGATTCCCAAGGTGGAATCGGTGGCGGACGTGGACCGGGCCGAGAAGGCGCTGCTGGCGGCCTACCCGCCCGGCCTGCCGCTGCAGGTGCTGATCGAGTCGCCCGGTGCCGTGCACCGTGCCTTCGACATCGCCGCGCATCCGCGCGTGCAGTCGCTCAGCTTCGGGCTGATGGATTTCGTCTCGGCCCACGCCGGCGCGATCCCGGCCGATGGGATGGGCATCGAGGGCCAGTTCACGCACCCGCTGGTGCTGCGCGCCAAGCTGGAGATCGCCTCGGCCGCGCACGCCTTCGGCAAGGTGCCCTCGCACTGCGTGGTGACCGAGTTCAAGGACGAGGCCGCCATGCGCACCGCAGCCCGGCGGGCGGCGCGCGAGTTCGGCTACACCCGCATGTGGAGCATCCATCCGGGCCAGATCCGCCCGATCCTGGAAGCGTTCTCGCCCAATGAGCAGCAGATCGAGACCGCCAGCGCCATCCTGCTGGCGGCGGCCGCAGCCGACTGGGCGCCGATCAGCTTCGAGGGCAGCCTGCACGACCGCGCCAGCTACCGCCATTTCTGGCAACTGCTCGAGCGCGCGCATGCGACCGGGCGGAACTTGCCGGCCGAAGTGGCCTCATGGTTCTGACATGCGCGGCGTGTCATCATCGCCATCCCTTAAATTCTTCACGGAAGTGAACGCAGCATGAAGTTTCTTGCCCTTCTCCCGATCGCCACGGCGCTGGTTCTCGCGGGTGGCCCGCTGCAGGCGCAGACGACGGCAACGAAGAAGCCGGCCGCAGCCAAGAAGGCACCGGCCAAGAAGCCGGTGGCCAAGGCCAAGACCACCAGGAAGCGCGTGGCGCCCAAGACCGCCCGTGCGGTCGAGGCGGTCACGCCGGTGCAGACGCCGACGCAGCGCCTGAGCGATGCCGAGGTGGCGATTTCCAAGCACATCCAGACCGGCAAGATCCAGTGCGAGCTGGGCGCCGATGTGACCGTCACCGCGGACGAACAGAACCTCGGGTTTTTCCACGTTGCCACCGGCAAGCAGCGCTACTACATGCATCCAGTGGAAAGCCGCACCGGGGCGATCCGTATGGAAGACAACCGTGCCGGCGCCATGTGGCTGCAGTTGGGCAACAAGTCGATGCTGCTGAACCAGAAGCTGGGCCAGCGCGTGGCCGACGAATGCGTCACGCCGACGCAGCGCGAATTTGCCGCGCAGATGCAGTCCAAGCCGCAGCCCAACCTGCTGGACGGCCCGAGCCGCTGAACGTCAGCCGGTCTCGGTGGCAACTTCGGCGCGTGCGAGCGCGCCGGGCGGGCAGTCTGCGGGTCGAGGAATTTGAATCATCAGTTACCAGGAGAGAAAAAAGATGTTGAACGCCTATAGAACCCATGCAGCCGAACGCGCCGCGCTGGGCATCCCGCCGCTGGCGCTGGACGCCAAGCAGACCGGCGAACTGATCGAGCTGATCAAGAACCCGCCCGCGGGCGAGGACACCGCCTTCCTGCTCGATCTGCTGACCCACCGCGTGCCGCCGGGTGTCGATGACGCCGCCAAGGTCAAGGCCTCGTTCCTCGCCGCCGTCGCGCACGGCGACATCAAGGTCGGGCTGATCAGCAAGGCCAAGGCGACCGAGCTGCTGGGCACCATGGTCGGCGGCTACAACGTGCATCCGCTGATCGAACTGCTGGACGACGCCGAAGTCGCCGGTGTCGCGGCCGAGGCGCTGAAGAAGACGTTGCTGATGTTCGACTTCTTCAACGACGTTGCTGCCAAGGCCAAGGCCGGCAATGCCCACGCCAAGGCGGTGATGCAGAGCTGGGCCGACGCCGAGTGGTTCACCAGCCGACCCGAGGTCGACAAGAAGATCACCGTCACCGTGTTCAAGGTGCCGGGCGAGACCAACACCGACGACCTGTCGCCGGCGCCCGATGCCTGGAGCCGCCCCGACATCCCGCTGCACTACCTGGCGATGCTGAAGAACACGCGGCCCGACGCCGCCTTCAAGCCCGAGGAGGACGGCAAGCGCGGCCCGATCCAGTTCATCGAGGACCTGAAGAAGAAAGGCCACCTGGTCGCCTACGTGGGCGACGTGGTGGGCACCGGCTCGAGCCGCAAATCGGCCACCAACAGCGTCATCTGGGCCACCGGCGAGGACATTCCCTTCGTGCCCAACAAGCGCTTCGGCGGCGTCACGCTGGGCGGCAAGATCGCGCCGATCTTCTTCAACACGCAGGAAGATTCGGGCGCACTGCCGATCGAGGTCGACGTGTCGAACTTCGAGATGGGCGACGTGCTCGACATCTATCCCTATGAGGGCAGGATCGAGAAAGGCGGCCAGAAGGTCGCCGACTTCGAGCTCAAGAGCGAGGTGCTGCTGGACGAGGTGCGCGCCGGCGGCCGCATCAACCTCATCATCGGCCGTGGCCTGACGGCCAAGGCACGCGAGGCGCTGGGCCTGCCGGTCTCCACCGCGTTCCGCCTGCCGCAGGCGCCCGTGGAGTCGAAGGCCGGCTTCACCCTGGCGCAGAAGATGGTCGGCCGTGCCTGCGGCCTGCCGGAAGGCCAGGGCATCCGTCCAGGCACCTATTGCGAGCCCAAGATGACCACCGTCGGCAGCCAGGACACCACCGGCCCGATGACGCGCGACGAGTTGAAGGACCTGGCCTGCCTGGGCTTCTCGGCCGACATGGTGATGCAGAGCTTCTGCCACACCGCCGCCTACCCGAAGCCCATCGATGCCAAGATGCACCGCGAGCTGCCGGCCTTCATCAGCGACCGCGGTGGCGTCGCGCTGCGCCCGGGCGACGGCGTGATCCACAGCTGGCTCAACCGCCTGCTGCTGCCCGACACCGTCGGCACGGGTGGCGACTCGCACACGCGCTTCCCGATCGGCATCAGCTTCCCGGCCGGCTCCGGCCTGGTCGCGTTTGCCGCCGCCACCGGCGTGATGCCGCTCGACATGCCTGAGTCGGTGCTGGTGCGCTTCAAGGGCGAGATGCAGCCCGGCGTGACGCTGCGCGACCTGGTGCATGCGATTCCGCTCTACGCCATCAAGCAGGGCCTGCTCACGGTGGCCAAGGCCGGCAAGAAGAACATCTTCTCGGGCCGCGTGCTGGAGATCGAAGGGCTGCCGCAGCTGAAGGTCGAGCAGGCATTCGAGCTGTCGGATGCGTCGGCCGAGCGCAGCGCCGCAGGCTGCACGATCAAGCTCGACAAGGAGCCGATCATCGAGTACCTGCAGTCCAACGTGGTGCTGATGAAGAACATGATCGCCAATGGCTATGCCGACGCCAAGACGCTGGCGCGCCGCATCGAGAAGGTCGAGCAGTGGCTGGCCAACCCGCAACTGCTGGAAGCCGATGCGGATGCCGAGTACGCCGCCGTGATCGAGATCGACATGAACGACATCAAGGAGCCGATCGTCTGCTGCCCGAACGACCCGGACGACGCCAAGTTCATGAGCGAGGTGTCGGGCACCAAGATCGACGAGGCCTTCATCGGCTCGTGCATGACCAACATCGGTCACTTCCGCGCCGCCGCCAAGCTGCTGGGCGGCCAGCGCGACATCCCGGTCAAGCTGTGGGTGGCGCCGCCGACCAAGATGGACCAGGACGAGCTGATGAAGGAAGGCCACTACGCCGCCTTCGGTACCGCCGGCGCGCGCACCGAGATGCCCGGCTGCAGCCTGTGCATGGGCAACCAGGCGCAGGTGCGCGAGGGCGCCACGGTGATGTCCACCAGCACGCGCAACTTCCCCAACCGCCTGGGCAAGAACACCAACGTGTTCCTGGGCTCAGCCGAACTGGCGGCCATCTGTGCCAAACTGGGTCGCATCCCGACGCTGGCCGAGTACCGCGCCGAGATGGGCATCATCGACGCCGACAAGGCCAGCGTGTACCGCTACATGAACTTCGACCAGATCGAGGAGTACGCGGACGTCGCCAAGGAAGTGACGCTCTGATCGGCTGGGCCGTCGTCCAATGAAAAACCGCCCTCGGGCGGTTTTTTTTGAGGTGTTGCAACGGAGAGCAGCCGGACGCCGAGGACGCAGAAACTACGCAAAGGACGCCAAAAAATTCAAGGAAAACCTTTGATGGTTTCCTCTTGCGACTTCTGCGAAACCTTTGCGTCCGACGGTTCTGTCTTTACAGCACCTCGCTGGCGAAATCGGCCAGCCGCGAGCGCTCGCCGCGCGCCAGCGTCACGTGGCCGCCGTGCGGCCAGCCCTTGAAGCGGTCCACGGCGTAGGTCATGCCGCTCGAGCCCTCGGTCAGGTAGGGCGTGTCGATCTGCGCCAGGTTGCCCATGCAGATGATCTTGGTACCCGGGCCGGCGCGGGTGATCAGCGTCTTCATCTGCTTGGGCGTCAGGTTCTGCGCCTCGTCGATGATGATCCACTTGTTCATGAAGGTGCGGCCGCGCATGAAGTTCATGCTCTTGATCTTGATGCGGCTGCGCATCAGCTCGTTGGTGGCGGCGCGGCCCCATTCGCCCGCGCCCGAGGCATCGCCCTTGGCCAGGAACTCCAGGTTGTCGTCCAGCGCGCCCATCCAGGGGCCCATCTTCTCCTCCTCGGTGCCGGGCAGGAAGCCGATGTCCTCGCCCACGCTGACGGTGGCGCGGGTCATGATGATCTCGGTGTAGCGGCGGTCGTCCAGCACCTGCGTCAGGCCCGAGGCCAGCGCCAGCAGCGTCTTGCCGGTGCCGGCCGTGCCGGCCAGGGTGACGAAGTCGACCTCGGGGTCCATCAGCAGGTTGAGGGCGAAGTTCTGCTCGCGGTTGCGCGCCGTCACGCCCCAGACGCCGTTCTTCAGGTGCGTGTAGTCCTTCAGCGTCTTCAGCACCGCCGTCTTGTCGCGGATCTCGGTCACGCGCGCGTACAGGCTGGGCTCGCCCGGGGCCTCGAAATAGACGAACTGGTTGATGTACAGGCTGGCCACCGCCGGGCCGCTGACGCGGTAGAAGGTGGAGCTGCCCGATTGCCAGCTCTCGATGGTCTTGCTCTGGCGGGTCCAGAAATCGGACGGCAGCTGCAGCACGCCGGAGTACAGCAGGTCGCCGTCCTCCAGCGTCTTGTCGTTCTGGTAGTCCTCGGCCGTCAGGCCCAGCGCGCGCGCCTTGACGCGCATGTTGATGTCCTTCGACACCAGCACCACCTCGCGCGGCGCATGCTGCTTCTCCAGCGCGGCGACCACGCCGAGGATCTGGTTGTCGGCCTTGCCGGGTGGCAGCGCCGCCGGCATGCTGACGTCGAGCGGCGTGGTCTGGAAATACAGCTTGCCGCCGGCGTGGACATGGCCGGTCGAGACCAACTCCAGCCCCTGGGTCATGTCGGCGCCCTTGACGCCGGCCAGCGCGTCCAGCATGCGGCTGGTCTGGCGGCCGTTGCGCGCCACCTCGGTCATGCCCTTCTTGTGCGCGTCCAGTTCCTCCAGCACGATCATCGGCAGGAAGATGTCGTGCTCCTCGAAGCGGAACAGCGCCATCGGATCATGCAGCAGCACGTTGGTGTCCAGCACGAACAGCCGGGTCGGACCGCCGGTCCGGGGCTTGCGCCGCGGCGCCGCCTGGGCGGCCGCCTGCACTTTGCCGTTGGTGGGCCGAGGCTCGCGTGCGCTGCGTGCTTCGCTCTCCTGCGGCGCGCGCCCGATGGGGGTCGGCCGTGCGTTCACCACGGCGGCCTCGGGTTCGATCGAGCGCGGCAGCACCGGCGGCTGGGTCAGGGCCGGCGTCTTGCTGGTCTGGGGACGGGCCTTGGCGCGGCGGGTGGACAAGTCGATGACCTCAGGCGAGAGCTGGGCGCCGCGCTTGGCGGGCGGGGGAGGCAGGGGCATGCGTGTGTCGGTGTGGTGAGAGTCAGTTACCCATCGCAGCCGTCAACGCCGAAGTTGACCATTTGCCCAACGAAAAAGCCGCCTTGTCGGCCAAGGCGGCTTTGTCAACTGGATCCAGGGCGAAACGGTTGCGACAACATCGCAGACTATTATGCATGAGCGGCGTGATGCCGGGCGAGGGCCGGCCCCGGCCGCCGGGGCCGCCCGGATCAGGCGGCTTTCTTCAGTACCTTGACGGCCTTGAGCACTTCCTCGACGTGGCCGGGCACCTTCAGGCCGCGCCATTCCTGCACCAGGACGCCTTCGGCATTGATCAGGAAGGTGCTGCGCTCGATGCCCTTGACCTTCTTGCCGTACATGATCTTGTTCTTGACCACACCGAACATGTGGCACATCTTTTCCTCGGTGTCGGCGATCAGTTCGAACGGCAGCTCGAGCTTGGCCTTGAAGTCGTCGTGCGACTTCATGTTGTCGCGACTGACGCCGAACACTTCGGCGCCGGCTTTGATGAAATCCTTGTACTTGTCGCGGAACTGCATCGCTTCGGTGGTGCAGCCGGGCGTGTTGTCCTTCGGGTAGAAGTACAGTACCAGGGCTTGGCCGAGGTGGCTGGTGTTGGTGACCTTGACGTCGCCGGTGGCCATTGCTTCGAATTCAGGGAGGGGTTTGTTGACGACAATGGCCATAGGAACTTCAATCTCCAGTCGGTTTCTTCAAGGGGCGGGGTGACACGGCAAGCATGTTACGCCTTGAACATGGGTGCTGGACTGCTGGAACCAGCGTCTTCGCCCATGTTGGCAACAGTTACCACCTCCTTATTTTAACCGATCCGGTGTCGACGCGCCGGTCTCGAGCAGCAAGGCCGCCACCACGCGGCGACCTTCTCCAGCCAGGATGTTGTAGGTGCGGCAGGCTGCCGGCGTGTCCATGGTCTCGATGCCGATGCCGGCTTCGACCAGCGCGCGGATCCAGGCCGGCTTCGGAAAACGCAGCCGCTCGCCGCTGCCGAACACCACCAGTTCCGGCGTTCCCTCGATCAGCGGCGCGAAGTGCGCCGGCGACAGCTCGTCGAACCCGCTGCACGCCCACGCGCTGCGCTCACCATCGCTGCGCAGCACCAGGCTGTGGCTCACGCGCTCGCCCAGCACCTCGATCCAGCCGGGGCCGTGGGCCGTGATTGCGGTGCCGAACTGGTCTGCCTGGAACTTCATGCGCTAATGCTGGAACTGGGTGCCGAGAGGGAAGATGTGTTCCAATTCTATGTTTGTCATGCGGCGGCTGCCGCGCCCGAGGTTTCTTTGCCATGAAGACGATCCACAAATCCGCCAAGCTGGCCAACGTGCTGTACGACGTGCGCGGGCCGATCGTGGATGCGGCCAAGCAGATGGAGGACGAAGGCCAGAAGATCATCAAGCTGAACATCGGCAACCTGGCGCCGTTCGGCTTCCAGCCGCCCGAGGAGATCGTGCAGGACATGATCCGCAACCTGCCCGATTCGGCCGGCTACTCCGACAGCAAGGGCATTTTCTCGGCGCGCAAGGCGGTGATGCACTACACCCAGGAGCAGGGCATCGCCGGCGTGACGATGGATGACATCTACTTGGGCAACGGCGCCAGCGACCTGATCGGCATGGCCACCAACGCACTGCTGTCCAACGGCGACGAGATGCTGGTGCCGGCGCCCGACTATCCGCTGTGGACCGCGGTCGCCAGCCTGTCCGGCGGCCGGCCGGTGCACTACCTGTGCGACGAGGACAACGGCTGGATGCCGAGCTTGGCCGACATCCGCGCCAAGATCACGCCGCGTACCAAGGCCATCGTCGTCATCAACCCCAACAACCCGACCGGTGCGCTGTATTCCGACGAACTGCTGCGCGGCATCGTCGAGATCGCGCGCGAGCACGGCCTGGTCATCATGGCCGACGAGGTCTACGACAAGGTGCTGTACGACGGTGTGCGGCACACGGCGCTGGCCAGCCTGTCGACCGACGTGCTGACGCTGACCTTCAACTCGCTGTCCAAGGCCTACCGCTCGTGCGGCTTCCGCGCCGGCTGGATGGTGATCTCGGGTGACAAGTCGGCGGCCAGGGACTACATCGAGGGCATCAACATGCTCGCGAACATCAAGCTGGGCAGCAACGTGCCGGGCCAGTACGCGATCCAGACCGCGCTGGGCGGCTACCAGAGCATCAACGACCTGGTCAGGAAGGGCGGCCGCCTGTGCCGCCAGCGCGACCTGGCCTACGAGCTGATCACCGCCATTCCGGGCGTGAGCTGCGTCAAGCCGCAGGCTGCGCTGTACATGTTCCCGCGCCTGGATCCGAAGCTGTACCCGATCGAGGACGACCGCCAGTTCTTCATGGAGGTGCTGCGCGCCACGCGCGTGATGCTGGTACAGGGCTCGGGCTTCAACTACCCGGACAACCAGCATTTCCGCATCGTGTTCCTGCCGCACGAGGACGATTTGCGCGAGGCCATCGGCCGGCTGGCGAAGTTCCTCGAGCAGTACCGCGCGCGCCATGCCCGGTCGGCCTCGGTGGTGCCGATCACGGCGGTCAAGGAAGCCGCGCGCGCCTGAGGTGGCGCGATACCCCGTTCACGTTCATTGATACAAGAACCGCAGACATGAAAGCGATCCAGGTCGGCCTGTTGGGCATTGGTACGGTCGGCGGCGGCACCTTCAACGTGCTGCGCCGCAACCAGGAGGAAATCAAGCGCCGCGCCGGGCGCGGGATCGAGATCAGCATGGTGGCCGACCTGAACGTCGAGCGCGCCCGCGAGATCGTCGGGCCGGACGTCAAGGTCGTCAGCGACGCGCGCGAGGTCATCGCCAACCCCGAGATCGAGATCGTGATCGAGCTGATCGGCGGCTACGGCATCGCCAAGACGCTGATGATGGAGGCGATCGCCGCCGGCAAACATGTGGTCACTGCCAACAAGGCGCTGCTGGCCGTGCACGGCACCGAGATCTTCGAGGCGGCGCACCAGCACGGCGTGATGGTTGCGTTCGAGGCCGCGGTGGCCGGCGGCATCCCGATCATCAAGGCGCTGCGCGAAGGCCTGACCGCCAACCGCATCCAGTGGATCGCCGGCATCATCAACGGCACTACCAATTTCATCCTGAGCGAGATGCGCGACAAGGGCCTGGATTTCGACGTGGTGCTGAGGCAGGCGCAGGCGCTGGGCTACGCCGAGGCCGACCCGACCTTCGACATCGAGGGTATCGATGCGGCGCACAAGGCGACCATCATGAGCGCCATCGCCTTCGGCATCCCGGTGCAGTTCGACAAGGCCTATGTCGAAGGCATCACGCGGCTGTCGGCGACCGACATCCGCTACGCCGAGCAGCTCGGCTACCGCATCAAGCTGCTGGGCTTCACCAAGCGGCGTGAAGGAACGGAGACGGCGGGTGGCCTGGCCGCCAGGGGCGTGGAGCTGCGCGTGCACCCGGCGCTGGTGCCGGCCAAGCGCCTGATCGCCAACGTCGAGGGCGCGATGAACGCGGTGGTGGTCAACGGCGATGCCGTTGGCACCACGCTGTACTACGGCAAGGGCGCCGGCAGCGAGCCGACGGCCAGTGCGGTGATCGCCGACCTGGTGGACGTCACGCGCCTGGCCACCAGCGACCCGCAGCACCGGGTGCCGCACCTGGCCTTCCAGCCGGGCGCCATGCGCGACGTCGGCGTGCTGCCGATGGAGCAGGTCATCACCAGCTACTACCTGCGTCTGAGCGTGCGCGACGAGGCCGGCGTGCTGTCGCAGGTGACGCGCATCCTGGCGGACGCCGACATCAGCATCAATGCCGTGCTGCAGCGCGAGGCCGACGACGTGGCCGGCACCGACGCCGGCGCCGGCGAACCGACGCCCGACCACACCGACCTGATCATCCTCACGCACGACACCAGCGAGGGCGCCATGAACAGTGCGCTGACCCAACTGCAGGCGCTGCCCAGCGTGCTGGCGCCGATCGTGCGCATCCGCAAGGAAGAGCTGGCCTAGGCGGGAGTGCGTGGCGAGCGCATCGCTGCGGTGCGCGGCCCGCGCCATGCTGCAGTGAATCGACCATGAACTACCTTTCCACCCGCGGCGGCGACACACCGCGCAAGTTCTGCGACATCCTGCTGGAAGGCCTGGCGCCGGACGGCGGCCTGTACCTGCCGGCGTCCTACCCGCAGCTCGGCGCCGATGAGCTGGCGCGGCTGCGCCGCGTCCATGCGGAACAGGGCTACGCCGCGCTGGCGTTCGAGATCCTGAGCTTGTTCATCGACGACATCCCGGCCGCCGACCTGCGGGCGCTGTGCGAGAAGACGTACACGGCCGAGACGTTCGGCACCCCGGAGATCGTGCCGCTCAAGAAGCTGAGCGATGGCTTCTATCTGGAAGCCTTGTCCAATGGCCCCACGCTGGCCTTCAAGGACATGGCGATGCAGTTGCTGGGCAACTTGTTCGAGTACGAACTGGCGCGCCGCGGCGAGCAGCTCAACATCCTGGGCGCCACCAGCGGCGACACCGGCAGCGCGGCCGAATACGCCATGCGCGGCAAGCAGGGCATCCGCGTCTTCATGCTCAGCCCGCACGGGCGCATGAGCGCGTTCCAGCAGGCGCAGATGTTCAGCCTGCAGGACGAGAACATCCACAACATCGCCATCGAGGGCGTGTTCGACGACTGCCAGGACATCGTCAAGGCGGTCAGCAACGATCTGGAATTCAAGCGCCGCTACAAGATCGGCACGGTCAACTCGATCAACTGGGCGCGGCTGCTGGCGCAGGTGGTGTACTACTTCGCCGGCTATTTCCAAGCTGCGCGCGGCAATGCGGAGAAGGTCAGCTTCACCGTGCCCAGCGGCAACTTCGGCAACGTTTGCGCCGGCCATGTGGCGCGCCAGATGGGGCTGCCGATCGAGCAACTGGTGGTGGCCACCAACGAGAACGACGTGCTCGACGAGTTCTTCCGCACCGGCGTCTACCGCGTGCGCGGCGCGGCGGACACGCACGAGACCAGCAGCCCGAGCATGGACATCAGCAAGGCCAGCAACTTCGAGCGCTTCGTGTTCGACCTGCTCGGCCGCGACGGAATGCGGACCAGGGCCTTGTTCCACAACGCACTGCAGCAACGCGGCCAGTTCGACCTCGGTGACGACCCGGCTTTCGAGCAGGCGCGCCAGCGTTTCGGCTTCGTCAGCGGCACCAGCACCCATGCCGACCGGCTGGCGACCATCCGCGAGGTGTACGAGAAGCACGGCGTGATGATCGACACCCACACCGCCGACGGCGTCAAGGTGGCGCGCGAGCACGTGCAGCCCGGCGTGCCGATGATCGTGCTCGAGACCGCGCTGCCGATCAAGTTCGCCGTCACCATTCGCGAGGCGCTGGGGCGCGACCCCGAGCGTCCGGCGAAATTCGAGGGCATCGAGGATCTGCCGCGCCGCGTGCGCGTGCTGCCGGCCGATGTCGCCCAGGTGAAGCAGCTGATCGTGCAGGAGTGCCCATGAGAACGGGTGGCTGCGAACCTGCCGGATGCGACGCGGAGGCATGGCGATGAAGGTGGTCGGCTTCGCCGGCTATTCCGGATCCGGCAAGACGCACCTGATCGAGCGCCTGATCCCCTTGCTCAAACAGCAGGGGCTGCGCGTTTCGGTGGTCAAGCATGCGCACCACCGCTTCGATATCGACCGGCCTGGCAAGGACACCTTCCGCCACCGCGAGGCCGGTGCGTTCGAGGTCGTGGTGGCTTCGGGCCGGCGGCTGGCGCTGATGCGCGAGTTCGAGCGTGAAACCCAGCTGTCGGTGCACCACCTGATCGCCGAGCTGTACGACGGCATCGACTGGGTGCTGGTCGAGGGCTTCAAGGACAGCGACCTGCTGAAGATCGAGGTCTGGCGCGCTGCGTCCAACAAGCCGGCGCGCTATCCTGATGACGAGTTCATCGTCGCCATCGCCACCGATTCGCCCGCTGCCATGCCGGAGCCGACCTTGCGTCCGGTACTGGATCTGAACGACGCCGACGCCGTGGCGCGCTGGCTGATCGACAATGGCGAGCGATTCCAATACCACGCCGAGAGATACCTGCAACACGATGTCTGACACCCCGCGCCGCCCGCCGCTAATGCCGCTCGACGAGGCGCTGGCCCGCCTGCTGGATCGGGCCGCCGCGCTGGGCCGCACCGAAGTCGTCAGCACTTTCGACGCCGATGGCCGCGTGCTGGCGCAGGACGCCGTGTCGGCGCTGCAGGTGCCGCCCAACGACAACTCGTCCATGGACGGTTATGCCGTGCGCGCGGCCGACGTGCCGGCGGCCGGCACCGTGCTGCCGGTCACGCAGCGCATTGCCGCCGGGCATGCCGGGGTTCCCTTGGTGCCGGGCAGCGCCGCGCGCATCTTCACCGGCGCGCCCATGCCCGCTGGTGCCGACGCGGTGGTGATGCAGGAAGACACCGAAGCGCTGGACGGCGGCGCGCAGGTGCGCATCACGGCGGTGCCGACGGCCGGGCAGTGGGTGCGCGCCGCGGGCGAGGACGTGACGCGCGGCGCCGTGATCCTGCGCTGCGGCGAGCGCCTGTCGCCGGCTTCGCTGGGCCTGGCGGCGGGCATCGGCCTGGCCGAGCTGCAGGTGGCGGCACGCCCGCGCGTGGCGCTGTTTTCCACCGGTGACGAACTCGTCATGCCGGGCGCCGTGCCGCCGGAGCAGATGAAGCCCAGCGCCATCTACAACAGCAACCGCTTCTTCCTGCGCGCGCTGCTGCTGCGCCTGGGCTGCGAGGTGAATGACCTCGGCATCGTGCCCGACGACCGCGCCGCCACGGTGGCGGCGCTGAGCGCGGCGGCGCAGGACAACGACCTGATCCTGACCAGCGGTGGCGTATCGGTCGGGGAAGAGGACCACATCAAGCCGGCCGTCGAGCAGCTGGGCACGCTGGACCTGTGGCAGATCGCCATGAAGCCCGGCAAGCCGTTCGCTTACGGCTCGATCGCTTCGCCATCGAGCCGACGCGATGCGCCGAACGTGGGCACCCCCCCTTTGCCCCCCCGCCAAGCGGGGGGGGAGCCTGGCCGCTCGACCGTCTGTCATTTCATGGGGCTGCCGGGCAATCCGGTGTCGAGCTTCGTCACCTTCCTGCTGCTGGTGCGGCCGTTCCTGCTGAAGCTGCAGGGTGCAACCCAGACCGAGGTGCCGGCGCTCCGCCTGCGCGCCGACTTCGACCTGTCACGGCCCGACCGGCGGCGCGAGTTTCTGCGCGCGCGCCGCAATGACCGGGGTGGTCTGGACCTGTTCACCAACCAGAGCAGCGGGGTGCTGACCTCGACGCACTGGGCCGACGGCCTGATCGATCACCCGGCAGGCAGCACCATCGTGGCCGGCGACCTGGTGCGCTTCATCCCGCTGTCGGAGCTGCTGGCGTGAAGCAGGTCACCGTGCGCTACTTCGCCTCGATCCGCGAGGCGCTGGACTGCGCCAGTGAGCGCGTGGTCACCAGCGCACCGACGCTGGCGGCCCTGCGTGACGAACTGATTGCGCGTGGTGGCGCGCATGGCGATGCGCTGGCGCGCGGCAAGGCGGTCCGCCTGGCGCTGAACCAGGACATGGCCGAGGAAGGCGCGTCCCTGCCCGACGGTGCCGAAGTGGCGTTCTTCCCGCCGGTGACGGGCGGTTGAGGCTGCTCAACCGCCGTCAGCGCAGCCACTTGTCGTCGATGGCCTTCAGCGTGCCGCGCTGGCCGAGCAGCTCCCATACGAAGTTCATCACGCGTTGATAGTCGGCATCATCGGCCGGCAGCATGAAGCCGAGCCAGTTGGTGGGCGTGAGCGGCGCATCGATGAAAGCCGCTGCCAGGCGCGGCTCCGTCCCGGCGTAGTGCAGCGCCTCATAGGTTTCGGTGATCATGACGTCGCCCTTGCCCTCGGCGATCAGGCCGGGAATCTCGGCGTTCTTGTCGTGCGTGCTGACCTGGGCGTTCTTCAGGTTCTGCAGCACGAAGGCCTCGTTGGTGCCGCCAGGGTTCTTGATGACGCGCACGCCGGGCTGGTTCAGGTCCTGCACGCTGTTGAACTTGGCCTTGTCGGCTGCACGCACCAGCGCCACCTTGCCGAAGGGCGCGTAGCCCGGCAGCATGGCCACCGTGCGGATGCGGGTCACGTTGCGCGTGATCCCGCCCACTGCCATGTCGAACTTGTTGGCCTGCAGGTCCTTGAGCAGGTTTTTACTGGGTCAATACAGGTTCGGCCAGCTGGTGGGCACGTATTCCACCTTGACGCCCAGTTCCCTGGCCATGGCGTCCACGGTGTCGATGTCGTGTCCCACGTAGCCGTCGCCCTCCTTCATGGCGAACGGTCGATAGTCGCCCGGCGTCCCAACGCGAAGCAGCTTGGTTTCCATGATCTTGTCGAGCCGATCGCCGGCCGAGGCAGTCGACGGCAGTACCAGCATGGCGGCCATCGTCATGATGGAGAGCACGGCGCTCAGCGAGCGCAAGCCGAAGGGGTTGGCCATGATCCTTTTCCTTGTGAAAGTTGGTATGTCGGACTGCCTCCGCGGCGAGACCGGGCCTCTGCTGCGGCACAGGCGTCGCCGATGACGAGCCAGCGTGGCGAACGCAGATCGATTCTACGAACGGCGGGCTTGGGGCCTGGCGAGTTCCTCCATTGGCGGCTTCCGCCGCTCGTGCGCTGCCACGCGGCCCGCAGAACCGATGGTGGAATCGGGAGCGGCGCGGCGAGCCTGTTTTATTCGCCCGGTTCACACCACCATCGGGGTCGTCGCCCCGTCCATCGCCACGATGGCGCCGTTGACGTAGCTTGCGCGCGCCGAGGCCAGGAACACCACCACGTCGGCAATCTCCTCGGGTGTGGCGATGCGGCCCATGGGCGCGCGTTGCGTGGCACGCTCGCGCGCCTGCTCGGGCGTGATGCCGGCCAGCTCGGCCTCGGCCTCCAATCCTTGCTGCAGCCGTTCAGTCAGCACCGGACCGGGATTCACGGCGTTGATGCGCAGACCGGCTGCGGCGTGCGCGTGCGCCAGGCCGGCAGTGGCCAGCATCAGCGCCGCATTGGCCGCGCCACCCGCCAGGTGCGTGGGCGAGGCTACCTTGCCGCCGGCGCCGATCACGTTGACGACCACGCCGCTGCCACGCGCCCGCATGGCTGGCAGCACGGCCTGCATGGCGTGTATGTAGGTGAAGAACTTGGCGTCCATCGCCGCGTGCCAGTTGACCGCTGTCAGCTCCGGCGCCGGAGTGCGGCGCGCGGCGCCGGCCGAGTTGACCAGCACATCGATCGGACCGAACTGGTCTGTCACTTCGCGCACCAGCCGCTCGGCCTGGGTCGGATCGGTCAGGTCCGCCGGCACCGCCAGCACGTGGGCGCCTGCCGCGCGCAGCGCGGCCGCGGCCGCATGCAGCACATCGGCGGTGCGCGCCGCCAGCGCCACGCGCGCACCCTCGGCCACGAAGGCCCGCGCGCAGGCCAGGCCGATGCCCTTGCTGGCGCCGGTGATCAGCACCAGCTTGTCCTCGAGTTGCAAATCCATCCGTCGTCTCCTTGGCTTGTCAGCCTGTCGGCTTCGCTGCGAGTATGGCGCGGCCGCACGCTGCCTGCCGTGGCGCAGACGGCGCTCATGCGCGCAGGGCAGAATGCCGCCATGAGCCAGCCGCGTGTTTCGATTCAGCCACAGGATTTCGACCTGAGCGCCGAGGTGGCCGCGCTGCGCGCCGGCGATGCGCGCGTGGGCGCCGTCTGCGCTTTCGTGGGCACCGTGCGGGATCGCCATCCGGCTGAGTTGGCCGCCGCCGGTGCGCCCGATGTGGCCAGCGTGGCATCGATGGAGCTGGAGCATTACCCTGGCATGACCGAGAAGGCCATCGAGGCCATGATCGATGAGGCCTGCCGTCGTTTCGATGTGTACCGGGTGCGCGTGATTCACCGGATCGGCCTGCTGCAACCCGAGGACCAGATCGTGCTGGTGGCCGTGACTTCGGCGCACCGCGGCGAGAGCTTCCAGGCCTGCGAGTTCCTGATGGACTACCTGAAGACCCAGGCGCCATTCTGGAAGAAGGAGGAAACCCCGGAGGGCGCGCGCTGGGTCGATGCGCGCGTGAGCGACGATGCCGCGCTGGCACGCTGGGGCATCGCGGCGACCAACGCGTGAGGCGGGCAGGCTGGCATCTGGTCGCGGCGGCGCTGGCGGCCCTGCTGCTGGCGCCCGGCACGGCGCAGGCGCAGGACGGGCAGCGGCCTGAACTCGGGCTGGCCTGGGCGGCACGCGTGACCCACGTGGTGGACGGCGACTCGATCTGGGTTCGGCCCGACGCGGGTGGCCGACGCGTGCGCCTGCGCCTGGACGGCATCGACGCACCCGAGATCTGCCAGAGCCTTGGCCCCGAGTCGCGCGCGGCGATGCAGGCGCTGGCGCTGGATCAGCGCGTGCAGGTCACCGTGTGGGCCTACGACCGCTACGGCCGCGCGGTGGCGACGGTGCTGCGCCAGAGCGACCAGGCCGACGTGGCGGCGCAACTGGTCAGCCAGGGCTGGGCCTGGAGCGAGGGCTACCGAGGCAGCCTGGGCCGCTACTGGCGCGAGGAGGCGACGGCCCGCCATGCCGATCGCGGCGTGTTCGCCGAGCGCTGGCCCGAGACGCCGTCGGAATTCCGGCGCCGCCACGGCCCCTGCCTGACGCCGGCACGCTGATCGGATCTGCGCCTCGGTGCCCGTGAACGGCGTAGCCGCGAATACCGCGTCACCCTGGTCGATTCGTCGCTAACAGCGCGCTCACCGCTGCGCGGGTGCCAGCCGACTGACGCCGCCGGCCGCTTGAAAACACCCACCGTGCCGGCATATGCTTTGACATCGGGCCATTGCGGCTCCTGACACCATCAACAAAGCATGAGACTCGACAAACTCACCACCAAGTTCCAGGAAGCCCTGGCCGACGCGCAGTCGCTGGCACTCGGCAATGACCACGCCTACATCCAGCCGGAACACCTGCTGGCCGCCATGCTGCGCCAGGAGGAAGGGCCGAAAGCGCTGCTGGCGCGCGCCGGCGTCAACACCGGCCGGCTGGCGCAGGAGATCGAGGCAGCCGTCAAGCGCCTGCCGCAGGTGCAGGGCCAGGAACAGGTGCAGCCGGGGCCCGACCTGATCCGCCTGCTGCAGGCGACCGAGAAGGAAAGCATCAAGCGCGGCGACCAGTTCGTGCCGAGCGAGATGTTCCTGCTGGCGCTCGCCGACGCCAAGGGCGAGGCCGCGCGCATCGCCAAGGAAGCCGGCCTGGCGCGCAAGAGCCTGGAAGCGGCGATCGACGCCGTGCGCGGCGGCCAGACCATGGATTCGGCCGAGGGCGAGAGCCAGCGCGAGGCGCTGAAGAAATACACGCTCGATTTGACCGAGCGCGCACGCCTGGGCAAGCTGGATCCGGTGATCGGCCGCGACGACGAGATTCGCCGCGCGATCCAGGTGCTGCAGCGGCGCAGCAAGAACAACCCGGTGCTGATCGGCGAGCCGGGCGTCGGCAAGACCGCCATCGTTGAAGGCCTGGCGCAGCGCATCGTCGCCGGCGAGGTGCCCGACACGCTGAAGAACAAGCAGGTGCTGGTGCTCGACATGGCGGGCCTGCTGGCCGGCGCCAAGTACCGCGGCGAGTTCGAGGAACGCCTGAAGGCGGTGCTGAAGGAAGTCGCGCACGAAGAGGGCCGCATCATCCTGTTCATCGACGAGCTGCACACCATGGTCGGCGCCGGCAAGGCCGAAGGGGCCATCGACGCCGGCAACATGCTGAAGCCCGCGCTGGCGCGCGGCGAGCTGCACTGCATCGGCGCCACCACGCTGGACGAATACCGCAAGTACATCGAGAAGGATGCGGCGCTGGAGCGGCGTTTCCAGAAGGTGCTGGTGGGCGAGCCGAGCGTGGAGGACACCATCGCCATCCTGCGCGGCCTGCAGGAGCGCTACGAGGCGCACCACGGTGTCGACATCACCGACCCGGCCATCGTGGCCGCGGCCGAGTTGAGCCAGCGCTACATCACCGACCGCTTCCTGCCCGACAAGGCGATCGACCTGATCGACGAGGCGGCGGCCAAAATCAAGATCGAGATCGACTCCAAGCCGGAGGTGATGGACCGGCTCGACCGCCGCATGATCCAGCTCAAGATCGAGCGCGAGGCGGTGAAGAAGGAGACCGACGAGGCCTCGCGCAAGCGCCTGCAGCTGATCGAGGAAGACCTGGCGGCGCTGGAGAAGGAATACGCCGACCTGGACGAAATCTGGAAGGCTGAGAAGGCCAGTGCCCAGGGCAGCGAGCAGATCCGCAAGGAGATCGAGCAGATCAAGTTTCAGATGCAGGAAGCCACCCGCAAGGGCGACTTCAACCAGGTGGCCGAGCTGCAGTACGGCAAGCTGCCGGCGCTGGAAAAGCAGCTGCACGAGGCGCAGACCAGCGAGCAGGATGCCGAAGCCCAGGGCAAGGGGCACAAGCTGCTGCGCACCGAGGTCGGCGCCGAGGAGATCGCCGAGGTGGTCTCGCGCGCGACCGGCATCCCGGTCAGCAAGATGATGACCGGCGAACGCGAGAAGCTGTTGCGCATGGAAGAGCGCCTGCATGAGCGTGTGGTGGGCCAGGACGAGGCGATTTCGGCCGTGGCCAACGCCATCCGCCGCTCGCGCTCGGGGCTTTCGGACCCGAACCGGCCGCTCGGCTCGTTCCTGTTCCTCGGCCCCACGGGCGTCGGCAAGACCGAGCTGACCAAGGCGCTGGCGGGCTTTTTGTTCGACAGCGAGGAGCACATGGTGCGCATCGACATGAGCGAGTTCATGGAAAAACACTCCGTGGCCCGCCTGATCGGCGCGCCACCCGGCTACGTCGGCTACGACGAAGGTGGCTACCTGACCGAAGCCGTGCGCCGCAAGCCCTACAGCGTGATCCTGTTCGACGAGGTCGAGAAGGCGCACCCCGACGTGTTCAACGTGCTGCTGCAGGTGCTCGACGACGGGCGGCTCACCGACGGCCAGGGCCGCACGGTGGACTTCAAGAACACGGTCATCATCATGACCAGCAACATCGGCTCGCCCATGATCCAGAGCATGGCCGGGCAGCCTTACGACGACATCAAGGACGCGGTGTTCGGCGAGTTGAAGAACCACTTCCGGCCCGAGTTCCTGAATCGGATCGACGAGATCGTGGTGTTCCATGGCCTGGATGCGGCGCAGATCGGCGCCATCGCGAGGATCCAGCTGAAGGTGCTGAGCGAGCGGCTGGCCAAGATGGATCTGCAGCTGAACGTGTCCGAGCAGGCGCTGGAGGAACTGGCCAAGGTCGGCTTTGACCCGGTGTTCGGCGCGCGGCCGCTGAAGCGTGCGATCCAGCAGCGCATCGAGAACCCGCTGTCGAAGGCGCTGCTGGAAGGGCAGTTCCCGCCCAAGTCGGTGATCGAGGTCAGTGTCGATCCGATCAAGGAGCCGGGGGTGTTCCAGTTCAGCGCCGGCACCGAAGCAGCCCTGGCCTGATCGGCTGCCTGGTCCTGTCACCCACATGAGACGCGCCCGCGACAAGTTGGGCGCGTTTTCTTTTGGCACACTGGGTTGCATGCATCCCGCCATCGGAGGCGTTGCCATGACTGTCCAAGATCTGTTCCAGGCGCAGCGCGCGCGCTCGCGCAGCGCCGAGCCGCCCAGCCTGGCCGAGCGACACGACCGGCTGGCGCGCCTGGCGCGTCTGCTGGACGAGCGGCAGGCCGAACTCAGTGGTGCCGTCCAGGCCGATTTCGGCATCCGCGGCCGGCGCCTGACCGAGATCTCCGACCTGTTCCTGCTGCGTGCCATGCTGGGCGACCTGCGGCGCAACCTGGCGCGCTGGTCGCGGCCGCGCCGGGTGCGCACGCCGCTGTACCTGATGCCCGGGCGTGGGCACATCAAGCGCCAGCCGCTCGGCGTGGTCGGCATCATCGGGCCCTGGAACTACCCGCTGCAGCTCACCCTGGGGCCGGCCGCCGCTGCGCTGGCGGCCGGCAACCGGGTGATGCTCAAACCCAGCGAGATCACGCCGCACACCTCGGCGCTGCTGGCCCAACTGGTGGCGGCGTATTTCGCACCCGATGAGTTCACGGTGGTGCAGGGCGGTGCGGAAGTGGCGGCCGAGTTTGCTGCGCTGCCGTTCGACCACCTGTTCTTCACCGGCTCCACCGCCGTCGGCCGCAAGGTGGCCGAGGCGGCGGCGCGCAACCTGACGCCAACCACGCTGGAGCTGGGCGGCAAGTCGCCCTGCATCGTCGATGCCTCGTGCACCGACCTGGAAGGCGCCGCGCTGAAGATCGCCCATGGCAAGCTGCTCAACGGCGGCCAGACCTGCATCGCACCCGACTACCTGCTGCTGCCGCGCGGGCGCGAGCAGGCCTTCGCGCAAGCCTACCGGGCGGCGGTGGCGCAGCTGTTTCCCCGTATCGACGGCAATCCGGACTACGCCGCCATCGTCACTGAACGGCATCATGCGCGTCTGCAGGCGCTGCTGGACGAAGCGCGCGCGGCCGGTGCGACGGTGGAGGACGTGGCGGCGCCGGTCACCTCGGGCACGGACGGCGACGCGCTACGACAGATGCCCCCCACACTGGTCTTCGGCGCCACGCCGCAGCTGCGGCTGATGCAGGAGGAGATCTTCGGCCCCATCCTGCCCGTGCTGCCCTGCGACTGCGCGCAGGACGCCGTGGCCCACATCAACGCCGGCGAGCGCCCGCTGGCGCTGTACTGGTTCGGCGACGACCACGCGGCGCGCGAGGCGGTGCTGCGCGGCAGCGTCAGCGGCGGCGTGACGGTGAACGACACCCTGCTGCACATCGCGCACGACGGCCTGCCGTTCGGCGGCGTCGGCGAAAGCGGGCTGGGCGCCTACCACGGTGAAACCGGTTTCCTGCGCTTCACGCACCAGAAGAGCGTGTTCGTGCAATCGCGCTGGGCGGCGGGGCGGCTGCTCTACCCACCCTATGGCACGCGCTTCGACCGGGTGATGGCATTCATCCGCCGCTTGCTGTAGTTCCATCAACCGGCCAGCGCCTGCGACGAGGATGCCCGTATGCAACACCACGAGGCTGACGTGCTCATCATCGGCGGCGGCCTGGCCGGCATCGTCTGCGCGCTGCAGCTGCTGGATACTGGCCGGCGCGTGCTGCTGCTGGACCGCGACACGCCAGGCAACTTCGGCGGCCTGGCGAGGGAGAGCTTCGGCGGCCTGCTGATGGTTGATACGCCGCTGCAAAGGCGGCAGAAGCTGCGCGATTCGCCCGAACTGGCGCTGCAGGACTGGCTTGCCTTCGGCGACTTCGATCCCGCCAGCAGCGAGCCGGGACACCCGTCTTACTGGCCGTGCCGCTGGGCCGAGCACTACGTCAACGATTCGCTCGAGCACCTGTATCACTGGCTCACCGGCCAGGGCGTGCGCTTCCTGCCGCTGCCGCTGTGGGTCGAACGCGGCATGGGGCCGGGCGCGAGCGGCGCTGCGCGCGGCAACTCGGTGCCGCGCTGGCATGTCGTCTGGGGCACGGGGCAGGGTCTGGTGGCGACGCTGCTGAGCGTGCTGGAGCGACATCCGAAGCGCGGTCGCCTCGCGCTGCACTTCGGCCACAAGGTCGAGGAGCTGCTGACGGCGGGCGGTGCCGTCATCGGCTGCCGCGGCGTGATCGAAGGTCGGGGCGAGGGTGGCAAGCAGGACTTCGAGGCCCATGCGCCGCAGGTCGTGATCGCCGCCGGCGGCATCAACGGTGGCGACCTGAGCGTGGCGCGCCAGCATTGGCATGCGGACTGGGGCGGCGAGGCGCCCGCCAGCCTGCTGAACGGCTCGCACCAGCACGCCGACGGCACGCTGCACCGCGCCACCCAGGCCGTCGGCGGGCAGCTGACGCACCTGCAGAACCAGTGGAACTACGCCGCAGGCATCGCGCACTGGCGGCCGCGCAAGCCGCTTCATGGCCTGTCGCTGGTGCCGCCGAAGTCGGCGCTGTGGCTGAACGCGCGCGGCGAGCGCATCGTGCCGCCGCTGGTGAGCGGCTTCGACACGCGCGATCTGGTGACGCGGATCTGCGCGCAGCCGGGCGGCACGTCGTGGCAGCTCATGAACCGCCGCATCGCGCTGAAGGAACTGGCGATCTCGGGCGCCGAGTTCAACCCCAGCATCCGCGACCGCAGCAAGCTGGGCTTCGTGCGCGACCTGCTGCTGGGCAACCGCTGGCTGCTGGACGAGGTGCTGGCGCACAGCACCGACGTGGTGACGGCGCGTACGCTAGATGAGCTGGCCGAGCGGATGAACACGCTGCAAGGCACGCCGGAGGTGCGTGCCGACACGCTGCGCGCCGTGGTGGCGCATTACGACGCCGAAGTGGCCAAGGGCGCCGCCAGTCAGGACGAGCAGCGCCGGCGCATCGCCGAGCTGCGCCAGTGGAAGGGCGACCGCCTGCGCACTTGCAAGGCGGCGCGCATCCTCGACGCCGGCGCCATGCCCCTGATCGCGATCCGTCTGTCCCTGATCAGCCGCAAGAGCCTGGGCGGCATCCGGACCGATCTTCGCAGCCGGGTGCTGGATGCCGGCGACCAGCCCATCGCCGGCCTCTACGCCATCGGCGAAGCAGCCGGCTTTGGCGGCGGCGGCATGAACGGGCTGCGCGGGCTCGAAGGGACTTTCCTCGGCGGCTGCATCTACTCGGCCCAGCGCGCGGCGCGGGCCATCGCCTGACCGGATACTCGAGCCATGAAGAAAACCGCCGCCCAACTCGCCGTGCACGCGCTCGAGCAACTCGGCATCACGCACACCTTCGGCATTCCCGGGGTGCACAACACTGAGCTGTACGACGAGGTCGCCAATTCGTCGCAGATCACGCCGCTGCTGGTCACGCACGAGGGCGGCGGCGCCTTCATGGCCGATGCCTTCAGCCGCATCAACTGGGGCGGCCTGGGCGCGCAAGGGGCGGGGCGGGCGATCGGTACGCTGCTGATCGTGCCCGCCGCCGGGCTGACGCACGCGGCCAGCGGCATCGGCGAGGCGTTTCTGGGTGGCATCCCGATGCTGGTGATCACCGGCGGCATCCGCACCGACACGCCGCAGCGCTTCAAGCTGCACGGCGTCGACCAGCTGGAGGTCGCCCGCGGTTTCACCAAGGCGGCGTTCCGCGTCATGAGCCTGGACCAGGTGGTGCCGACCATCTTCGAGGCCTATCGGCTGGCGACGAGCGGTTTCCCGGGGCCGGTGCTGGTCGAGATTCCGGTCAACCTGCAGCTGTTCTCCGGCAGCGTGAACGAGCCGCCCGCGTGGCAGGCGCCCGCGCTGTCGGCGGCGCCCGAGGCGACGGTGATCAGCCAGGCGGCCGAACTGCTGGCGCGCGCCAGGCAGGTCGGCATCTTCGCCGGCTGGGGCGCGCGCCACGCGCAGGCGCAGCTGATCGAGCTGGCCGAGTTGCTGAATGCGCCGGTCAGCACCACGCTGCAGGGGCTGGCGGTGTTTCCGGGCGACCATGGGCTGCACGCCGGCTTCGGCTTCAGCCGCTCGGCGGTGCCGGCGGCGCGCAACGCCTTCAGGCGCTGCGACGCGCTGCTGGCGGTGGGCACGCGCTTCTCGGAAATTCCGACCGGCAGCTTCGGCGCCCAGGTGCCGGCCGAGCTGGTGCACGTGGACATCGACCCCGAGGTGTTCAACGCCAACTACCCGGCGCGGGTGGCGATCGAAGGGGATGCGCAGGTGGTGCTGTCAGCCCTGCTGTCGGCGTTGCAGCAGCGGGCGCCTGAGCCTCCTGCCGCTGAGGCCAGGCAGGCGCTGCGGCAGCAGATCGCGCAGGACAAGGCCGCCTACCTGAAGGCGTGGCTCGACCACGACAGCGGCGATCGGGTCAACCCGGCGCGCTTCTTCGCCGCGCTGCGCGAGCAGATGCCAGCCGGCAGCATCACGGTGCTGGACGACGGCAACCACACCTTCCTGGCGGCCGAGCTTTATCCGCAGCCGCAGGGCAGCCAGCTGATCACGCCGACCGATTTCAACGCCATGGGCTACGCGGTGCCGGCCGGCATCGGGGCCAAGCTGGCGGCGCCCGATCGCGAGGTCGCGGTGATCGTCGGCGACGGCTGCTTTGCCATGACCTGCATGGAGATCATGACCGCCGCCGCCAACCGGCTCGGCGTGGTGTTCCACGTCTTCAAGGACGGTGCGCTGTCGCAGATCGCGCAGGCGCAGCAGCGCCCGTACCAGCGCCTGACCTGCACCGAACTCGGCCAGTCGATCGACCTGGCCGGCGTGGCCCAGGCCACCGGCGCCGCCTACGTGGCGCTGCCGGACAACGCCGGCGCGGCAGCGGCGATCGCGCAGGCACGCGAACTGGCGGCGCAGGGCCGGCCGGTGATCGTGGACGTGGCGATCGACTACGGCAAGCCCACGGCCTTCACGCTCGGCACCACGCAGACCAACTTCAGCGGCTTTCCGCTGGGCCAGAAGCTGCGCTTCGTCCGGCGGCTGGTGGCGCGCAAGTACTTCTCCTGAGCGGGCGCAGCCGGCGTTTCCGGGTTCAATCCGGCGCCGCGTCGCACATCGGCTGAATGGCTTCGGTCGACAGCTGCAGCGTCACGTGATCGATGTGATAGTGCGCCGTCAGATCCTGGCTCGCTTCGTGCAGCAGCGCGTCGCCGGCCTGGCCGGCGGGCACGATCAGGTGCGCCGACAGTGCCACCTGGGTCGTGCTCATGGCCCAGATGTGCGGGTCGTGCACGCGGGCCACGCCGGGCAGGGCCGCCAGGTAGGCGCGCACGGCGGCCGCGTCGACCTGCGCCGGCACACCGTCGAACAGCAGGTGCGTCGATTCGCGCAGCAGGCCCCAGGTGCCCCACACGATGACCAGCGCGATCACCAGGCTCATCACCGGGTCCAGCCAGCCCCAGCCCTGCCACAGGTAGAGCGCGCCGCCGACCACCACGCCGACCGACACCAGCGCGTCGGCCGCCATGTGCAGGAAGGCGCCCTGGATGTTGATGTCCGACTCGCGCCCGCGCATGAACAGCAGCGCCGTCGCGGTGTTGATGACGATGCCGATCGCCGCCACGGTGATGATGGTCCAGCCCTGCGTGGGCCGCGGATCGCCGAGGCGCTGGACCGCTTCCCAGCCGAGCGAACCCATCGCCACCAGCAGCAGCACGGCGTTGGCGAATGCCGCCAGGATCGAGGCGCGCTGCCAGCCATAGGTGTGGCGCGCGTCGGGCCGGATGCGCGCGGCCCAGGCGCCGCCCCAGGCCAGCACCAGGCCGGCGACGTCGCTCAGGTTGTGCGCGGCGTCGGCCAGCAGCGCCAGCGAGTTGACGCGCCAGCCGTAGAAGGCCTCGACGCCCACGAAGGCCAGGTTGAGCACGATGCCGACGGCGAATGCGCGGCTGAAGTCGCGCGGGGCGTGGGGGTGGCCATGCCCGTGGCCGTGTTCGTGGCCATGCTCGTGCGCCGACTCGCGCGGGTGCGAAGACGCCCCGGCGTGCGCACGGTGGGCGTCGGAATGAGAAGAGTGGAACGGCGTCATCGAGCACTCCAGATGCGAAGTATCTCCGCGCCGCGCGGCGGCGGCCACGCGGTGCTGCGTCTGCAACGTTCCGCGGCCGGAACCAGGGCCGGTTGCGCAGCCGCCGTGCCCGGCAAGGCGCCGACCGGGGACACTGCTTTCGTCTAGCATCGCGGCCTATGAACAGCACTGCCTCGTCCGCTTCCCTGGGCCCTCTCGAACCGCCGGCGCCGGTTCCGCTGCGCGACGACGCCCGCGTGATCGGGCTGGTGGGACTGGCGCACGCCAGCTCGCATTTCGCCCACCTGCTGCTGCCGGCGCTGTTCCCGATCTTCATGACCGAGTTCGATCTCAGCTTCGCGCAGCTGGGCTTCCTGAGCACGGTGTTCTTCGCCATCTCCGGCGCCGGGCAGGCGATGTCGGGTTTCCTGGTCGACAGGGTGGGCGCGCGGCCGGTGCTGTTCGCCTCCTTCGGGTGCTTCATCCTGGCCTGCCTGGCCGGCTATTTCGCCCAGGGCTACGGCGGGCTGATGCTGGTGGCGGTGTTTGCCGGGCTGGGCAATGCGCCGTTCCACCCGGTGGACTTCAGCATCCTCAACCAGCGCGTGTCGACCGCGCGGCTCGGCTACGCCTTCAGTGCGCACGGGCTCAGCGGCAACCTGGGCTGGGCGCTGACGCCGGTGTTCCTGCTGTTCTTCACCGCCTGGTCGGGCTGGCGCAGCGGCTACCTGGCAGCCGCCGTGATGTACCTGTGCATCCTGGCGGTGCTGGTGCGGCATCGCCAGCACCTGGTCACCGAGATCGTGCGCCGCCCGGAAGGCGTGTCGCGGCGCAGCGACGTGGCCTTCCTCAGGCTGCCGGTGGTGTGGTGGTGCTTCGCCTTCTTCCTGCTGTCGACCATGACGCTGGCGGTGGTGCAGAACTTCGCGCCATCGATCATGCAGGCCATGCACCAGGTCAGTTTCGAGGCGGCGACCACCATGCTGACGGCCTACATGCTGTGCGGCGCGGTCGGTGTCTTCGTCGGCGGCTTCGTGGCGGCACGCCTGCCGGACCAGAGCGACCGGGTGGTGGCCTGGGCGATGGGCATCGGCGCGCTGCTGCTGGCGCTGGCGGGCATCGGCTGGCTGGGCGGCTTCGGCTCGATGGCGGTGCTGTCGCTGACCGGCTTCGCCGTCGGCGTCGGCGGCCCGAGCCGCGACATGATGATCAAGCGCGCCACGCCCAAGGGCGCGACCGGCCGCGTGTACGGCACCGTCTATTCGGGGCTGGACATCGGCTTTGCCATCGCGCCGACGCTGTACGGCGTATTCATGGACCGCGGCATGTACGTCACTACGCTGATGGTCGCCGCGCTGCTGCTGCTGCTGTCGGTCGGCGCCGCGCTGGCCGTGGGCCAGCGCGCCGATCTTCGTTGAACCTGTTTTCTTGCTGATCCATGAGCCAACTTGCCGGACACCTGATCGTCGAATGCCTGATCGAGCAAGGCGTGCAACGCGCCTACGGCGTGCCGGGCGAGAGCTACCTGGCGGTGCTGGACGGCTTTCACGCCTACGCGGACCGGCTGCGCTTCATCAGTTGCCGGCAGGAGGGCGGTGCCGCCTTCATGGCCGAGGCCGAGGGCAAGCTGACGGGCCGGCCCGGCGTGCTGTTCGTCACGCGCGGGCCGGGCGCGACCAACGCCACCGTCGGCATCCACACGGCATTCCAGGACTCGACGCCGATGGTGGTGTTCATCGGCGATGTCGCCAGTGACATGCGCGATCGCGAGGCGTTCCAGGAGATCGATTTCCGCGTCTTCCTCGGCGCCAGCACGCAAGGGCTGGCCAAGCGCGTGGAGCGCATCGACGATGCGCGCCGCATCCCCGAATACATCGCCCGGGCGTTTGCCACCGCGATGAACGGCCGCCCCGGACCGGTGGTGCTGGTGCTGCCCGAGGACATGCTGATGCAGGCCGTCGACGCGCGCCCGCTGCCGCGCGTGGCGCCGGTGCAGTACCAGGGCGATGCACAGGCGGCGGCGGAGCTGCAGCGCCTGCTCACCGGCGCCGAGCGCCCGCTGGTGATCGCCGGCGGTCCCGGCTGGACCCCGGCCGCCGCGCAGGCCCTGCAGGACTTCGCCGAACGCTGGCGCCTGCCGGTCGGCAACGCGTTCCGGTTCCAGGACACCTTCGACAACCGCCATCCGCAGTACGCCGGCGACGTCGGCATCGCCATCAACCCGAGGCTGGCCGAGCGGGTGCGCGCGGCCGACCTGCTGCTGGTGGTGGGTCCGCGGCTGGGCGAGATGACCACCGGCGGGTACGCGCTGATTGAGGCGCCACGGCCGGCGCAGCGGCTGGTCCACATCCATCCCGACCCGGCCGAACTCGGCCGGGTCTACCAGGCCGACCTGGCGGTGTGCGCCAGCATGCCGGGTGCCGCCGCCATGCTGGCCGCGCTGCCGGCGTCGGCCGCCGTGCACTGGCAGGACTGGACCGCGGCCGCCCATGCCGACTACCTGGCCAACCTGCAGCCGCAGGCCTTGCCGGGACCGATCGACATGCCCGCCATCGTCGCCACGCTGGCGCGGCTGCTGCCGGAGGACGCCGTGGTGACCAACGGCGCCGGCAACTTCGCCAGCTGGGTGCACCGCTTCTGGCGCTACCGCGGCATCGCCCGGGGCCACAAGACGCAGCTGGCGCCGACCAATGGCGCCATGGGCTACGGCGTGCCGGCCGGCATCGCGGCGGCGATCGCCACCGGGCGCACGGTGTTCACCATCGCCGGTGACGGCGACTTCCTGATGAACGGGCAGGAACTGGCCACCGCCGTGCAGCACGGCGCCAGGACCATCATCGTGCTGCTCAACAACGGCAGCTACGGCACCATCCGCATGCACCAGGAGCGCGAGTTCCCGGCCCGCGTCAGCGGTTCGGAACTGCGCAATCCCGACTTCGCCGCACTGGCGCGGGCCTATGGCTATGCCGGCGAGTGCATCACGCGCACCGACGAGTTCGAGCCGGCGCTGCGCGCGGCGCTGGCGCGCCGGGAAGGAACCCTGATCGAGGTGATGCTGGACGCCGAGGTCATCACCACGCGCGGCACGCTCAGCGGCATCCGCGAGCAGGCGCTGCGGGCGCGGGCCGCACGCGACTGAAAGCCGAAAGAAAAAGCCGGCCCGTGGGAGCCGGCTTCGTCGCGCCTCCGGGCCAGCCGGCCCGGACGGGAGCGGATCAGGACAGGTGCGCGTTGATCAGCTTGGTCATCTCGAACATCGTGACCTGCGGCTTCTTGAAGACTTCCTTCAGCTTGGCGTCGGCGTTGATGTTGCGCTTGTTGGCACTGTCCTGCAGGTTGTGGGCCTTGATGTATTCCCACACCTTCTTGGTCACCTCGGTACGCGGCATCGGCTTGGCACCGATCACGGCCGCCAGCGCCGGGCTCGGCGTCATCGCCTTCATGAAGGCGGCGCTGGGCGTGCGCTTCTTGGCCGGGGTGGCGGTTTTCGCGGACGCGGCTTTCTTGGCCGGTGCGGCGGCCGCCTTCGCCGGCGCCGCCTTCTTGGCCGGCGCTTTCTTCGCGGGTGCTTTGGTTGCAGTTGCCATGGTTGCTGTTCCTCGTTGTTGGGATCGGATACGGGGCCAGTTCGATGCAGACATCCCGCTGGCTGACCGCGATGCTAGTGGATAAATAGCACGGCTCCAAGGGGGAGGTACTGCTTTTCACTCGGGAATGTTGCTTTTTTTACAGCGCACGGCGCGGCTTTTGCCCCTGCGGTGTCCGGTCCGAGCCACGGACTCGTCCTTGGATCGCGTTGGCCCACGGATGCCATGAGCTGAAAGGGCCGGGTGCGCGCTGGCGCCGATCGAGTTCCATGGCTTCTCTTTCTTGCGGCGCCGCCACGTGGCGGCCATGCCTGGGAGATGTCCCGACCCTGTCGCGCCAATGGTTTGCGAGCATCAACCCGGACGCCCCCGGCTGCCGACGCGCCAGGCCGCGCGCGAGGGCAGGGTCGCCAGCAGCACGCCGGCCAGCGCCACGGCGAAGGCCAACAACTGCAGGCCGCTCAGGCGTTCACCCAGCGCGATGACGCCGACCAGCGCCGCGCTGATCGGCAGCAGCACGGTGAACACGCCCGCCTGCGCGGCGGGCACGCTCTTGAGCCCGGTCATCCACAACCAGACGGTCCACATGCAGGCGGCCAGCGCATAGAACACCAGCAGCAGCCAACTGCCGGCGCCGACGCCGCCGAAGTCGAAGCGCCAGGCCAGCCACAGGCCCGCCGGCGTGCTGAGTGCGAAGCCCCACAGGTTGATCAGCGCCGAGATGCGCCGCGGGCTCAGACTGCCGGTGAGCTTCTTGCCGATGACGGCGTAGCTGGCCTCGCACAGCACGGCGCAGACCAGCAGCAGGTTGCCCAGCCAGACCAGCGATGGCGCGGCCGCTGCTTGCACGCCCGCGCCGGGCGAGCCGATCTCGTGTTTCGACAGCGCCAGCAGCCCGATGCCGGCGACCGCGCAGACCACGCCGGCCCAGACGCGCGGCGGCACGCGCTCGCGCAGGAACAGCCAGGACAGCACCGCGACGGCGGCCGGGATGGCGGCCATGATGACGCCGGCCGAGACCGCCGAGGTCAGCTTGACGCCGTAGATCATGCACAGCGTGAACAGGAAGTTGCCGAGGAAGGATTCGAGAAACAGCAGCCGCTTGGTCGCCGCCGTCAGGGCCGGCTCGGTGGCCGGCTTGCGCAACCAGTGCAGCATCGCCAGCGCGCCGATGCCGAAGCGCAGCCAGGCCAGCAGCAGCACCGGAAACACCGCCGCCAGCGGCTTCGACAAAGCCACGTAGCTGCCGACCAGGATCATCGACAAGGCCAGGCAGCCATAGGCGACGGAGCGGCGGGGGACGAAGGGCGAGGTCACGGCGGCGTGCTGGGCTGGCCGGCTCAGAAGGTGTGAATGAATCCGCCGTGTTCGAGCGGATCGTCAAAACGGCGCCAATCGAGGCGCAAAGCGCAGACGTAGCGAGTGCTACGGCGAGCATTTGTAACGATGAGTGGTGCCGTTTTGGCGCAACGAGCGGGCATGGCGGGTTCGTTCACACCTTCTCGGGCATCGCCCCAGGCGCGCATCATGCACGAAGCCCGACGGATGCTCGTGACTGTCCTGTGCAGCATGACCACATCATTCCGTATTGCAAAACTTGTTCTTTAAGATGTGAAAAGTACGATTGCTGCAGCGCCGCAATATTTCTCGATATGGAAAATGTTTTCCCATATGAAGAAATTGATCATCCAAGTTATTGATATTCAACGACAAAATTTTACTCTTGTATAAGACATAGGAGTGTGCGCAGGTCTTATACAAGAGTATGATCGAGGCCAACGGTGGAGCCACGCATCGCGTGTTCGCAGCGCGTGATCGCCGCAGCCAAGTTTGTTCAACTTCCTCTCACTGGAGCTTTTCATGCCGAACACCAACGAGCAACTCAGCCGCGAACAGCAGATCGCCGCCCTGGAGAAAGACTGGGCCAGCAACCCGCGCTGGAAGGGCGTCAAGCGCGGCTATTCGGCCGCCGACGTGGTGCGCCTGCGCGGCAGCCTGCCGATCGAGTACACGCTGGCCAAGCGCGGCGCCGAGAAGCTGTGGGGCCTGGTCAACGGCGAGGCCAAGAAGGGTTACGTCAACGCCTTCGGCGCCATCACCGCCGGCCAGGCCATGCAGCAGGCCAAGGCGGGCCTGGAAGCGGTGTACCTGTCGGGCTGGCAGGTCGCCGCCGATGGCAACACCAGCGAGACCATGTACCCCGACCAGTCGCTGTACGCGTATGACTCGGTGCCGACCATGGTGCGCCGCATCAACAACACCTTCAAGCGCGCCGACGAGATCCAGTGGGGCCGCGGCGTCGGCCCTGGCGACAAGGACTTCATCGACTACTTCCTGCCCATCGTGGCCGATGCCGAGGCTGGTTTCGGCGGCGTGCTGAACGCCTTCGAGCTGATGAAGAACATGATCACCGCCGGCGCCGCCGGCGTGCACTTCGAGGACCAGCTGGCGGCGGTGAAGAAGTGCGGCCACATGGGCGGCAAGGTGCTGGTGCCGACGCAGGAAGCCTGCGAGAAGCTGATCGCCGCGCGCTTCGCCGCCGACGTGATGGGCGTGCCGACCATCATCCTGGCGCGCACCGACGCCGAGGCCGCCAACCTGATCACCAGCGACCACGACGCCAACGACAAGCCGTTCCTGACCGGCGAGCGCACGCAGGAAGGCTTCTACCGCGTCAAGAACGGCCTCGAGCAGGCCATCAGCCGTGGCGTCGCCTACGCGCCCTACGCCGACCTGGTGTGGTGCGAGACCGGCACGCCCGACCTCGGCTTCGCGCGCGAGTTCGCGCAGGCGGTGCTGGCCAAGCATCCGGGCAAGCTGCTCTCCTACAACTGCTCGCCGTCCTTCAACTGGAAGCGCAACCTGGACGACGCGACCATCGCCAAGTTCCAGGACGAGCTGTCGGCGCTGGGCTACAAGTACCAGTTCATCACGCTGGCCGGCATCCACAGCAACTGGTACAACACCTTCAAGTTCGCCCATGCCTACGCACGCGGCGAGGGCATGAAGCACTACGTCGAGATGATCCAGGAGCCGGAATTCGCCGCACGCGAGCAGGGCTACACCTTCGTGTCGCACCAGCAGGAAGTCGGCGCCGGCTACTTCGACGACGTCACCACCGTGATCCAGGGCGGCTCGTCCAGCGTCAAGGCGCTGTCGGGCTCGACCGAGGAAGAGCAGTTCCACTGATCCGCACCTGAAGAAGGCTGGCCGGCGGTGACGTCGTTTGGCGAGGAGACGGGAAAGCCACCGCAGGGTGGCTTTCTTTTTTTCTGGCGCGTGGGCTGGATTTTTCTGGCTTGGATGCATGCAGATGCAAGCCCTGCAAGCTAAATCTCGGCCCGTCACCTGTGTGGGAGCGGCGGCAGCCGCGAATGGTTTTGCCTGCTGCCGGCAAGCATAGTTCGCGGCTGCCGCCGCTCCCACAGCCGCTTCCACAACACTGCGGTTCCGGTGCTCGGCGGTGAGCGCAGCTAACCCCAACCAAGGCGACGGCCCGCCACACCTCGGATCCGCGTCGCCATGGCGCAAGCACTCGAGCCCAGCTTACTTCAAGCTGCTGCCGGTGCGGCAGCAGGCAGCAGTCAACGCGGGCCGGCTGCTCCGGCTTCGCGCAGCAGCCGGAAGCCGACGAGCACGTAGCGCGTTTCCGGCGTGTTCCAGTTGCGGAACGCCACGCGCGAATACAGCGGCCAGCTGTGCCACGAGCCGCCGCGGCGCACCCGGACCTCGCCGCTGGCCGGGCCTGGCGGGTCATCGACCGGCGAGCGTGCGTAATAGTCCTCGCCGTACCAGTCGGCGCACCACTCCCAGACGTTGCCGATCATGTCGTAAAGGCCGAAGGCGTTGGGTGCGAAGCTGCCGGCCGGTGCGGTGAAGGGGTGGCCGTCGCTGCCGCTGCCGGCCTGTTCGCGCCAGCGCGGCCAGCGCAGCGCGGTCTCGCGGTCGAAGATGTTGGCGCTTCCTTGCAGCACGGCGGGATCGTCGCCGGCCGGGTAGCGCGTGCGGGTGCCGGCGCGCGCCGCGTATTCCCACTCGGCTTCGGTCGGCAGGCGGTAGCTCACGCCTTCACGCTGGCTCAGCCAGCGCGCCATGGCGACAGCGTCGTTCCAGGTGACGTTGACCACCGGATGGTTATCGGTCTGCGCGAAACCGGTGTGGCGCCAGGAATAGCGCGGATCGCGTCCCTCGAACAAATCGCCCCGCTCGGTCAGCGCCGGGTCGTAGTTGGGGTTGAAGCCGTAGCCGCCGGTGCCGTCACGGATCGATTCGGGCACGTAGCCGGAGGCCTCGACAAAACGACGGAACTGGCCCACCGTGACCGCGTGCTCGCCGAGCCAGAAGTCGCGCGTGATGCGCACCCGGTGCACCGGTGCCTCGTCCGTCTGGTCGCCCAGGCGCCTCGGGTCGGCGTGCGGGAACGCGCGCGCCAGCGTCTGCGGCGATTCGTCGCTGCCCATCAGGAATTCGCCCGCCGGTACGCGCACGAAACGGATCCCCAGGCTGTCGGTGACCGGGCCGGTCGGAGCCACCACGATGGGGGCCGGCGCGAACACCGGTGGAGGCGGTGCGCTGCAGCCCGCCAGCAGCAGCGCGGCGGCGCCCAGTGCCGACAGGCCGAGCGTGCGGCGGCGCAGGAATGCGGATGCGGGTGGTGGCATGGGCGTGGATGCTGGCAGCAGCGTCTGCGCCTGTCAACGCAGACAAACCTCGATCACCGTGACGATGTTGACGTCCAGCGGCGTTTCATCGATTGTGGCGCAGCCAGGCATGCCGCCGGCACGCCACCGGCGGTCAGTGCGCAGCGGGACTGGCATCGCGCCGACGCCACCAACCGATGATGGTGAACACCATCAGCACGAAGCCCAGGTAGCCGAACATGGGGTAGACGGTGCCGACCAGCTTGATGAAGCCGACGAAGCTGCCGGCGAAGGCAAGCACGGCGGTGACGACCGTGCCCCAGACGAAGCCGGCCGTCCCGGGCGTGAACAGGCGCACCGAGAAGGAATAGAAGACGCCGACCGAGGTGTTCAGGATCATGCCGAAGATCGTGATTCCCATGATGGCGCCCAGTGCCGGCGACAGCTTGCTGGCCAGCAGCAGCATCGGCATCGCCACCTCGGCCAGCTCGGTGACCTGCGCCAGCATGCCACCGGCGATCAGCAGGATCAGGCTGCTCAGCAGGGCGCCGCCGGCGATGCCGCCCCAGGTGGCGATGCGCCGGCTCGAGGTCTGGCTGCCCATGATGACCAGGAACGGCGTGCTGACGACGATGTTGTAGGACACGTAGAGCAGGGCGGCCAGCAGCCAGTTCGAGGCGCCACGCGGCAGGGCGACGGCGGCCTGCGCCAGCGTATCGAAGTCGAGCGTGCGCTGGAAGATCGCGGCGCCTGCGACGACGACCGTCATCAGCACCAGCAGGGGCGTGATGGCGCCGATGATGTTGACGACCTTGCGCGCGTCGAGACAGACGATCAGCACGGTGAGCACGGTCATCGCGATGCTGCCGTAGTGCTTGGGAATGCCGGTCAGCTGCTCGACCAGGGCGCCGCCGCCGGCCAGCATCACCACCCCGACCCCGAACATGAAGGCGGTGATCAGCCAGTCGAGCAGTGCGCCCAGGTACGGGCCGCAAATGGCCATGATGACGTCCTTGTGCGACTTGGCCGCCCGTTCCTGCCCCAGCGTGACCAGCGCCATCGCCAGGAAGATGAACAGCGCGCTGCTGACGATCGCACCGACCAGTCCGAGCATGCCGAAACTGGTGAAGAACTGCATGATCTCCTGCCCGGAAGCGAAGCCCGCGCCCACCACGACGCCGACGAAGGCGCCGGCAATGCGCAGGATGTCCTTCAACGCGCCCATGCCATCTCCCTTGGTAATCGCGGCTCGGATGGTCGCAGTGTGGCGAAGTCGGCGACCACCCGTCCAATCGCTGCGATGACCACGGTCGCCCAGGGGGCTTGCAGGATCATTTCGGGGGTTGCCACACACGCGCGATCACGCTGCCCGCGTTGACCAGCGCCCGGCGCGGCGCGCCGCGCCGGGATGGTCGGCGTGTGCTCGAGCCGGCGAGCTGCTTCAGGCATCCAGGAACAGCGCCGGATCGACCGAGGCGCGGTTCAGGCTCACGGTCCAGTGCAGGTGTGGCCCGGTCACGCGGCCGGTGGCGCCGACGGCGCCGAGCCGCTCGCCGGTGGCCAGCCGGTCGCCGTTGCCGACGTCGATGCGGCTCAGGTGGCACATCATCGACAGCAGGCCGCCGCCGTGGTCCAGCCACACCGTCTGGCCGTTGAAGAAGTAGTCGCCGGTGTCGATCACCGTGGCGGGCAGCGGGCTGACGACAGGCGTGCCGGTGGGCGCCGCGATGTCCATGCCGCTGTGCGGATTGCGCGGCTGGCCGTTGAAGAAGCGCCGCAGTCCGAACGAGCTGGAACGCCGGCCGCTGGTCGGCTCGCGCATGCGCAACTCGCCGGCCGGCGGCGTGCTGACCGTGGCGATGACGCGCTGCTGGTGCGCGCGCTCGCGCTCGTGGCGAGCCAGATCATCGGGCGCCAGGTCGACGGTGCGGGGCGACACCTTCAGGTGCTGTTCGGTGTAACGCTTGGGCTGGATGGTGTAGGGCAGCTTGCTCTCGTTTCCGCCGCTGCGCACGCGGATGCTCGCCGCGCCCGGCTCGGCCGACAGCGGGATGCCGACCAGCGCGGTCCAGCTGATGACGTCGCCCAGCACCAGCAGCGGGACGTCGCCCGAGAACGCGGCCGGCTGCTGCGCAGCCGGGCCGAGATCGATCCGGGCGACACCGCCGGGCACCGATGCGTGGCGCGGCCACAGCGCGGGTGCGGCGGGCTGCGCCAGCGTCCAGTGCGGGATCGTGGTGCCGGCGAGCGCGGCGAGCAGCGTTCGGCGGTCGATGCGGGCAGCGTCGCGCGGCCTCAGGTCTTGTATAGCATGCATGGTGTCGGAGCGTGGCAACGATCGCAGTAAGCTACGAATAGTATAGCAAGAGCCAGCGACTCTGCGACCTTGCGGCCGGCGCGGCCGCGGGATCAGATCGCCGCCTCGAGTCCGCCGCGGAAGTGCGCCCGCATGCAGCGCGCGGCGCCGGCGATGTCGTGCGCGGCCAGCGCCGCCATCAGCGCGCGGTGCTCGGCCAGCGATTCCTGCAGCCGGCCGGCCTTCTGCAGCGAATGCTGGCGATGCAGCTTCATCACCTTGCGCAGGTCCTGCACCATCTGCAGCCGCCAGCGGTTGTCGGCCAGTTCCAGCAGGCGCAGGTGAAACGACTCGTTGAGGGCGAAGAAGCGCGCGGCGTCGGCGCTGGCCTGCTCCAGCTCGGCGTGCAGCGCGGCCAGCTCGGCCAGCTCGGCGTCGCTGGCCCGGCCGGCCACCACCTCGGCGGCGTCGGTTTCCAGCAGCGCCAGCAGGTGATAGACATCGGCCAGGTCCTTGGCCGAGGACTCGGTGACGTAGGCGCCGCGGCGCACCTTCATGGTCACCAGGCCCTCGGCGGCCAGCACCTTGAGTGCTTCGCGTAGCGGCGTGCGGCTGATGCCCAGTTCTTCGGCGATCCTCAGCTCGTCGATCCAGCTGCCCGGTGTCAGCTCGCGGTTGAAGATGCGCTGGCGCAGGCGCTCGGCCACTTCCTCGTAGAGGGCGCGCGGGGCGAGACGGACGGCGCTGCTGGTCATGGCTTGGAAAAAATTTCGAGGCATTGTAAGCTGCCGATCGGATTCTGAATTAATAATTACGAATCTTGGTGTGGGGCGGTCGAGGCACATGTCGGGGCGAAGAGGGCGGGGCATTCATCGCCGGTGGGGCGACAATGAGGCGCCCGCCCTGTCCCGTGTGCGCCGCGCCGCGGCAGACGCGAATCGGCGCGCTGCACCAAGCACGAACCGGCAAGCCGTCACGTCGGCGCCATTGCCGGCTTTTTCGCCAGAAAGACTTCGCCATGAGCAAACCGCATCCCTCGTTCAAGCCCGCCTCGATGGCCGACTGGGACAAAGCCGCGCAGAAATCCGCCCCGGGCGGCGACGTGAGCGCGCTGAACTGGCTCACGCCCGACGGCATCACGGTCAAGCCGCTGTACACGGCGGCGGACACGCAGGACCTGCCCTATGCCGACACGCTGCCCGGCTTCGAGCCCTTCCTGCGTGGCCCGCAGGCGACCATGTACGCGGTGCGGCCGTGGACGATCCGCCAGTACGCCGGCTTCTCGACCGCCGAGGAATCCAACGCCTTCTACCGCAAGGCGCTGGCCGCCGGCGGGCAGGGCGTCAGCGTGGCCTTCGATCTGGCGACGCACCGCGGCTACGACTCGGACCACCCGCGCGTGACGGGCGACGTCGGCAAGGCCGGCGTGGCGATCGACAGCGTGGAGGACATGAAGATCCTGTTCGACGGCATCCCGCTCGACCGGGTGAGTGTCAGCATGACCATGAACGGCGCCGTGCTGCCGATCCTGGCCGGCTACATCGTGGCGGCCGAAGAGCAGGGCGTGGCGCAGGACCAGCTGGCGGGGACGATCCAGAACGACATCCTCAAGGAGTTCATGGTCCGCAACACCTACATCTACCCGCCCGAGCCGAGCATGCGCATCATCGGCGACATCATCGAGTACACGGCCAGCCACATGCCGAAGTTCAACTCGATCTCCATCAGCGGCTACCACATGCAGGAAGCCGGTGCCAACCAGGCGCTGGAGATGGCCTTCACCCTGGCCGACGGCAAGGAGTACGTGAAGACCGCCCTGGCCAAGGGCATGGACGTCGATGCCTTCGCCGGCCGCCTGTCCTTCTTCTGGGCGGTGGGCATGAACTTCTACCTGGAGATCGCCAAGATGCGCGCCGCGCGCCTGCTGTGGTGCCGCATCATGAAGGCGTTCGAGCCGAAGAACCCGAAGTCGCTGATGCTGCGCACGCATTCGCAGACCAGCGGCTGGTCGCTGACCGAGCAGGACCCCTACAACAACGTGGTGCGCACCACCATCGAGGCCATGGCGGCGGTGTTCGGCGGCACGCAGAGCCTGCACACCAATTCGTTCGACGAGGCGATCGCGCTGCCGACCGAGTTCAGCGCCCGCATCGCGCGCAACACGCAGCTCATCATCCAGGAGGAGACGCACATCACCAACGTGGTCGATCCCTGGGCCGGCAGCTACATGATGGAGAAGCTGACGCAGGACATGGCCGATGCGGCCTGGGCCATCATCGAGGAGGTCGACGCCATGGGCGGCATGACCAGGGCGGTGGATTCTGGCTGGGCCAAGCTGAAGATCGAGGCCGCGGCGGCCGAGAAGCAGGCGCGCATCGACTCGGGCAAGGACGTCATCGTCGGCGTCAACAAGTACCGGCTGGCGAAAGAGGACGCGATCGAGATCCTGGAGGTCGACAACGTCAAGGTGCGCGAATCGCAGATCGCGCGCCTGGGCGATATCAGGAAAAGGCGCGACGCCGCGCAGGTGCGGCAGGCGCTGGCGGCGATCACGCAGGTGGCCGAAAGCGGGCAGGGCAACCTGCTCGCCGCCGCCGTCGAGGCCATCCGCGCCCGCGCCACCGTCGGCGAGGTCAGCGATGCCATGGAGCAGGTCTTTGGGCGCCACCGCGCCGATACGCAAAAGGTGACCGGGGTGTACGCAGCCGCTTATGACTCGGCCGAAGGCTGGGAAAAACTGAAGAACGAGATCAGCGACTTCGCCGAGCAGGAGGGCCGACGCCCGCGCGTGATGATCGCCAAGCTGGGCCAGGACGGCCACGACCGTGGTGCCAAGGTGGTCGCCACCGCGTTTGCCGACCTCGGTTTCGACGTCGACATCGGCAGCCTGTTCCAGACGCCCGAGGAATGCGCGCGCCAGGCGGTCGAGAACGACGTGCACGCGGTCGGTGTCAGCACGCTCGCCGCCGGCCACAAGACGCTGGTGCCGGCGATCCTGGCGGAACTGAAGAAACAGGGTGCCGACGACATCATCGTGTTCGTCGGCGGCGTGGTGCCGCGCCAGGACTACGACTTCCTGTACGAGGCGGGCGTGAAGGGCATCTACGGCCCGGGCACGCCGATCCCGGCCAGTGCCAAGGATGTGCTGGAGCAGATCAGGAAGGCCAAAAGCTGAGGTTGTAATACAATAATACTGTATTACAACAGGAGGTTCCCATGTCCCTGTCCGTCCGTCTTGATGCCGATCTTCAGCAGGCCTTCGAGCTCGAGGTCAAGCGCCTGAAGACCACCAAGTCGCAATACGTCAACCAGTTGCTGCGGCAGGCGCTGCAGCCGCGCGACCCGATGCGCTTGCTGGAGGAAATCCGCCAGCAGTACGGCATTGCCGAGCCGGGACCCGAAAAGCCCCGCACCGACAAGGCCCGCAGCTCGCGCGAGCAGCTGCGCCAGATCGCCCAGGACAAGCACCGTGCGCGTCGCGCTGATTGATACCGGACCCCTGGTGGCGCTGTTCGACGATGCCGACCGCGACTACGAGCGCTGCAAGGGCCTGCTCGCCAGGCTGCTGGGCGAGCGGGTGCGCCTGGTGACGACCTGGCCGTGCGTGACCGAAGCCAGCTACCTGCTCGCGCCGGCCAACCACATGGCGCTGCTGCAATGGCTGCACGCCGGCGCGGTGGCGGTGCAGGGCTTCGACGCCGACGTGCTGGAGGACATGCTGGGCTGGATGAAGCGCTACACCGAACCCGGCCGGTCGATCATGGATTTCGCCGATGCCTCGCTCTACTGGCTGGCGCAGCAGCTCGACAGCCCGTTCATCCTGACCCTGGATGTGCGCGATTTCTCCCGCTACCGCCTGCCCGACGGCCGGGCGTTCGAGATCCTGTGAGCGCGCTCATGAGCCCCGGCGTCGAAGCCATCACCATGGCTGGTGGCCCGATGCAGCGCCGCGCCATCGCCAAGGCCATCACCCTGCTCGAATCGACCCGCACCGATCACCGCGCGCAGGGCGACGAGTTGCTGACCCGCCTGCTGCCGCACACCGGCCAGTCCCTGCGCATCGGCATCAGCGGCGTGCCTGGCGTCGGCAAGAGCACCTTCATCGAATCGCTCGGCGTGTACCTGATCGAGCGCGGCCACCGCGTCGCGGTGCTGGCGATCGACCCGTCTTCCACCGTGTCGGGCGGCTCGATCCTGGGCGACAAGACGCGCATGGAACGCCTGTCGACGCTGGAAGGCGCCTACATCCGCCCCAGCCCCAGCAGCGGCACGCTGGGCGGCGTGGCGGAGAAGACGCGCGAGTCGATGCTGGTGTGCGAGGCCGCTGGCTACGACGTGGTGCTGGTCGAGACCGTCGGCGTGGGCCAGAGTGAGACGGCGGTGAGCGGCATGGTCGACATGTACGTGCTGCTGCAGTTGCCCAACGCCGGCGACGACCTGCAGGCGATCAAGAAGGGCGTGATGGAACTGGCCGACCTGGTGGTCATCAACAAGGCCGATATCGACCCCGCCGCCGCGACGCGCGCGCGGGCACAGATCCAGTCGGCGCTGCGCCTGTTCGGCCTGCACGGCAATCCCGAGCATGCGCAGCACGACGCGCAGCTCTGGCATCCGCGCGTGATCCAGATCAGCGGCCTGAAAGGCGAGGGCCTGGACGAATTCTGGCAGGCCGTGACCGAGTTCAGGCGCCTGCAGACCGCCAATGGCCGCCTGGCCGCGCGCCGCCGGCAGCAGTCGCTGGCCTGGATGTGGGAGCGCATCGACGCCAGCCTGAAGAGCGCGTTCCGCCAGCACGCCGGCGTGCGCGAGGCCTTGCCGGCGACCACGCAGGCGGTCGCCGATGGCCGCCTGCCGCCCTCGACCGCGGCGCGCCGGCTGCTGGCGCTGGCCGGCATGGAGCAGGGCGGGTGAACGCCGTGACGCTGTCGCCGTCCGACATCGAACGCGTCACGCGTTCGTCCGGCTGGCGCGCGCAGCGCATGGAAGTGCTCGACACCGCCAGCGGCAAGGTGGTCGTCAAGGGCCAGCGCCCGGCGCGGCACCCGGTGCGCTACCAGCTGCTGAACCTGCTGGCGCGTCTGGTCGGCGTGCCCTACCTGAAGGCGGCGCCGATGCTTGGCGGCGCCGCGGCTCAGCAGACCGAGCTCGCTCGCCTGCGCGCCCTGCACGCGGCGGGTGCGCCGGTGCCGCGCGTGCTGCACGAGGCGCCGGATCATTTCGTCATGCAGTGGCTGGGTGAGCAGCACCTGGGCGATCTGCTGCAGGGCGGTGATCGGCAGGCCGCGCTGCTGTGGCGCGAGGGCGGCGATGCGCTGGTGCGCATCCATGCGCAAGGCCAGTACCTCAGCCAGGGCTTCGCACGCAACATCATCGTCGACACGCGCAGTCAGCCGCCGCGGCTGGCCGGCATGATCGACTTCGAGGACGATCCGCTGCAGGTGATGGGCCTGGCCGAGGCGCAGGTGCGCGACTGGCTCAGCTACCTGCACAGCACGCTGTGGGCGCTGGCGCCGCTGCTGCCGCAGGACCAGGTCGATGCGCAACTGGATGCCTGGATGGCGCGCGAGCCGGCGGAAGTGCGGCGACTGTTCCTGCATGCCTGCCCCAAGCTGGGCTGGCTGCGCCGCCTGCCGCGCCATCGGCGCTTCGGCCGCGACACGGTGGCGTTGCAGGCCGCAGCCGCCGCCGCGCACCGTTATGCCGAGCGTCATGATGGACCGATGGCGCCAACCGAATCCTCCCGAGAGCGAATCCGAAAGTGAACAAGGACCTATGAAACCCATCCTCGAACAACTGGAACAAAAGCGCGCCGCGGCGCGCCTGGGCGGCGGCCAGAAGCGCATCGATGCGCAGCACGCCAAGGGCAAGCTGACCGCGCGCGAGCGCATCGAGGCGCTGCTCGACGTCGGCAGCTTTGAGGAATGGGACATGTTCGTCGAGCACCGCTGTGCCGACTTCGGCATGGACCAGACCCACATCCCGGGCGACGGCGTGGTGACCGGCTACGGCACCATCAACGGCCGGCTGGTGTTCGTCTTCAGCCAGGACTTCACCGTGTTCGGCGGCGCCCTGAGCGAGGCGCACGCGGAGAAGATCTGCAAGATCATGGACCAGGCGATGAAGGTCGGCGCCCCGGTGATCGGCCTCAATGACTCCGGCGGCGCGCGCATCCAGGAGGGCGTGGCCTCGCTCGGCGGCTACGCCGAGGTGTTCCAGCGCAACGTGATGGCCTCGGGCGTGATCCCGCAGATCAGCATGATCATGGGCCCGTGCGCCGGCGGCGCCGTCTACTCGCCGGCCATGACCGACTTCATCTTCATGGTCAAGGACACCAGCTACATGTTCGTCACCGGCCCCGAGGTGGTGAAGACCGTGACGCACGAGAGCGTGACCTCGGAAGAACTGGGTGGCGCCCTGACCCACACCACGCGCAGCGGCGTCGCCGACCTGGCGTTCGAGAACGACGTCGAGGCGCTGCTGATGCTGCGGCGCTTCTTCAACTACATCCCGGCCAGCAACCGCGAGAAGGCGCCTTATCGGCCCACGCAGGACCTGGCCGACCGCGCCGACAAGAGCCTGGACACCCTGGTTCCCGACAACCCCAACCTGCCCTACGACATCAAGGAGGCGATCGTCAAGACGGTGGACGACGCCGAGTTCTTCGAACTGCAGCCCGACTACGCGGCCAACATCGTCATCGGCATGGGCCGGATGGACGGGCAGGTGGTCGGCATCGTCGCCAATCAGCCGCTGGTGCTGGCCGGCTGCCTGGACATCAGGAGTTCGATCAAGGCGGCGCGCTTCGTGCGCTTCTGCGACGCCTTCAACATCCCCGTCATCACCTTCGTCGACGTGCCCGGCTTCATGCCCGGCACCAGCCAGGAATACGGCGGCATCATCAAGCACGGCGCCAAGCTGCTGTATGCGTACGCCGAGTGCACCGTGCCCAAGATCACCGTCATCACGCGCAAGGCCTACGGCGGCGCCTACGACGTGATGAGCTCCAAGCACCTGCGCGGCGACGTCAACCTGGCCTGGCCCAACGCCGAGATCGCCGTGATGGGTGCCAAGGGCGCGGTGGAGATCATCTTCCGCGAGGAAAAGAAGGATCCCGAAAAGCTGGCCGCGCGCGAGGCCGAATACAAGGCCCGCTTCGCCAACCCCTTCGTCGCCGGCAGCCGGGGCTTCATCGACGACGTGATCCAGCCGCACGAGACGCGCAAGCGCATCTGCCGCAGTCTGGCGATGCTGAAGGACAAGAAGCTGGACAA
>NZ_DAOMOQ010000027.1:0-39346 GCF_035444425.1 Ottowia sp.
GCCATCAACTTCGGTTCATTGACCTCGGTGTTGCACTTCGGTCTTGAAACCGCCATAGATAACGGTGTCGGTGGCGTGAATCTGTCAAATATTCGATCATGCCAAGTAAGAGCAGCATGATGCCGAATAAATATATCGACTCGGTCAGCACTTGGGGAACGTAATTAATAAGCCCCGGATGTCCAACCAGCAATGCCGTTGCCGTGACGCCGGCCCAGACGCCAGCCAGACGAGTGGCGCAGCGCCACAACATGAGCACGCAGAGCAAGAAAAGGATGCAGTTGGCTATCTGTATCCGCACATGATCCGCGCCCCAAAGTGCTGGCCACACATATCCCAAAGGCGCAACCATATGGCTGGCTGGGTCAGTGGTCAGAAACTGCCATGGATGATCAAGCAGCCGACGCGCGTAGGGTAGGTATGACCACTGAGCGTCGGAGTTCAGCGGTGCATCGGGTGCTGGGAACTTACGGACGAGTCGCTGCGTGGCAACCAGCAGTATGAATCCAAGCCATAACACAGAAGGTGAGGGAGTGAATCGGTGGCCCACGGGTTTAGCCTGTCTGCAACGCCAACCCCGCATGCTCCCGCAGCGGATGAAAGTGGATCTTCGGAAACCGCTCCTGTGCCAACCGCACGTCGTACGGTGACGTGCACAGATACGCCAGCGCATCGGCCGCGTCGTGCGCCATGCGCAGCGGGTAGGCGTTCTCGAACTCGCGCAGCTCGCCCGGCGTGTCGGCGGTGATCCAGCGCGCGCCGGTGTACTGACTGCCTTCCAGGCGCACGTCGCAGTCGTATTCGGTCTTCAGCCGGTGCTGCACGACCTCGAACTGCAGTTGGCCCACCGCGCCCAGCATCATGTTGCCGCCGGCATCGGGCTTGAAGACCTGGATCGCGCCCTCTTCGCCGAGCTGCGCCAGGCCCTGCTGCAGCTGCTTGGTGCGCAGCGGGTTCTTCAGCACCACGGTCATGAACATCTCGGGCGCGAAGAAGGGCAGGCCGGTGAACTGCAGGTTGGCGCCGTCGGTGATGGTGTCGCCCAGCTGCACGCCGCCGTGGGTGGTGAAGCCGATGATGTCGCCGGCGTAGGCCTCGTCCACCGCCTCGCGGCGCTGCGACAGGAATGTGACGACGCTGGTCGGCCGCAGCTCCTTGCCGGTGCGCTGCACCTTAAGCTTCATGCCCGGCACGTACTTGCCGCTGGCCACGCGCACGAAGGCGATGCGGTCGCGGTGGTTGGCGTCCATGTTGGCCTGCACCTTGAAGACGACGCCGGCGAAGGTCGGGGCATCTGGCGGAATCACCTGCTCCTGCACCTGCCGGTTGACCACGGCCGTGCTCTTGCGCGGGCGCGGCGATGGTGCCATGTCGACCAGCGCGTCCAGCACCTCCATCACGCCGAAGTTGTTGACGCCGGAGCCGAAGAACACCGGTGTCTGCCTGGCGGCAAGAAAGGCCTCGTGATCCCAAACGGGTGAGGCGCCGGCAGCCAGCTCCATGCTTTCCTCAGCCGCCTCGAAGGCACTGCCGAAGCGCTTGATCAGCTTGTCGCGCTCACCCAGGGGGATCACCTCGAAGTCCTGCGGGCGCTTCTCGCTGCCGGCCTGGAACACCGTCATCGCCTGCGTGCGCAGGTTGATGATGCCGCCGAAGCGCTTGCCCTGGCCCACCGGCCAGGTCATGGGCACGCAGGGCATGCCCAGCTCGCGCTCCACCTCGTCGAGGATGTCGAGCGGGTCGCGCACCTCGCGGTCCATCTTGTTGACGAAGGTGATGATGGGCGTGTCGCGCTGGCGGCAGACTTCGATCAGGCGGCGCGTCTGCGCCTCCACGCCGTTGGCGGCGTCGATCACCATCAGCGCCGAATCGACGGCGGTGAGCACGCGGTAGGTGTCCTCGCTGAAGTCCTTGTGGCCGGGCGTGTCGAGCAGGTTGATGACATGGTCGCGGTACACCATCTGCATCACGCTGGAGGCGACCGAGATGCCGCGCTGCTTCTCGATCTCCATCCAATCGCTGGTGGCGTGGCGGCTGGCCTTGCGCGCCTTCACGCTGCCGGCGATCTGGATCGCGCCGGAGAACAGCAGCAGCTTCTCGGTCAGCGTGGTCTTGCCGGCGTCGGGGTGGCTGATGATGGCAAAGGTGCGGCGGCGCCGCGTTTCTTTGGCGTAGGACAATCGAAAGGCTCCGGATGTTCGCGGGACGCGAACCTGCGCCGGCACAGCTGGTGCGGCAAGCGAAAAACGCCAATTATCGCGCGCCCGATATAATCTGCGCTCCTCCCGAGGAGCGTTGCAGCACCCGTGATCCAGCCAGGTGCGAGGCTCGGGAGTCATCCATATCGCAACGACGCTCACCCACTGATCGAGTGCGGTGAGTTGCCATCCCCCCCGTCAGTGGTTTTTTCAAGGCAACGAGCTGTTGGAGCAAACCATGAACGCACCCCTGAAAAACCCCGTGGCGCAGGATTCCGCCATCGCCGACATCAACCTCGCCGCCTGGGGCCGCAAGGAAATCCAGATCGCCGAGACCGAGATGCCCGGCCTGATGGCGATCCGCGAGGAATTCGCCAAGAAGCAGCCTCTAAAGGGCGCGCGCATTGCCGGCAGCCTGCACATGACGATCCAGACCGCGGTGCTGATCGAGACGCTGCAGGCGCTGGGCGCCGACGTGCGCTGGGCCTCGTGCAACATCTTCTCGACGCAGGATCACGCCGCCGCGGCGATCGCCGCCAGCGGTACGCCGGTTTTTGCCATCAAGGGCGAGACGCTGAAGGACTACTGGGACTACACGCACCGCATCTTCGAGTTCAGCAAGAAGGGCGCGAAGGGCGAAGGGCCCAACATGATCCTGGACGACGGCGGCGACGCCACGCTGCTGATGCATCTGGGCCAGCAGGCAGAGAAAGACCTGAAGGTGCTGGCCAATCCGAAGAGCGAAGAAGAAAAGGTGCTGTTCGCCGCCATCAAGGCCAGGCTGAAGGAAGACGCCAGCTGGTACAGCCGCAAGAGCGCCGAGATTCTCGGCGTGACCGAGGAGACCACCACCGGCGTGCACCGCCTGAAGGAGATGAGCGCCGCCGGCACGCTGCTGTTCCGTGCCATCAACGTCAACGATTCGGTCACCAAGTCGAAGTTCGACAACCTGTACGGCTGCCGTGAGTCACTGGTCGACGGCATCAAGCGCGCCACCGATGTGATGGTGGCCGGCAAGATCGCCGTGGTGTGCGGCTACGGCGATGTCGGCAAGGGTTCGGCCCAGGCGCTGCGCGCGCTGTCGGCCCAGGTGTGGGTCACCGAGATCGACCCGATCTGCGCGCTGCAGGCGGCGATGGAAGGCTACCGGGTGGTGACCATGGAAGAGGCGGCGCCGCTTGCCGACATCTTCGTCACCGCCACCGGCAACAAGGACGTCATCACCTACAAGCACATGAAGGCCATGAAGGACCAGGCCATCGTCTGCAACATCGGCCATTTCGACAACGAGATCGACGTCGCCAGCCTCGAAGACAAGTGCAAGTGGGAGGAGATCAAGCCGCAGGTCGACCACGTCATCTTCAAGGACGGCAAGCGCATCATCCTGCTGGCCAAGGGGCGCCTGGTGAACCTGGGCTGCGCCACCGGGCATCCGAGCTACGTGATGTCAGCGTCGTTTGCCAACCAGACCATCGCGCAGATCGAGCTGTTCACGCGGCCTGACGCGTACGCCGTGGGCCAGGTCTACGTGCTGCCCAAGCACCTGGACGAGAAGGTCGCGCGCCTGCAGCTGGCCAAGCTGAACGCCACGCTGACCGAGTTGACGGCCGAGCAGGCCAAGTACATCGGCGTGCCCAGGCAGGGGCCGTACAAGCCGGACACCTACCGCTATTGATCGATGTGATAACGAATGAGCCGGCCGCTGCGCGGCCTCGATGACGAATGACCAACGGGCCAACCCGTTGTTGCGGGTTGCGTCCGCAGCGACGTCATTTGTCGTTGGTCATTTGTCATCCGTCATTCATCAGGCATGCGCGCCGATCAAGTCCTCGTCGAACGCGGCCTCGCCGCCAGCCGCAGCCAAGCCCAGCGCCTGATCGCGGCCGGTGCGCGCTGGCGGTCGCCGGGCGGCTGGCGCCCGCTGATCAAGAGCGACGAGCTGCCCGCCGATGCCGAGATCGAACTGCTCGATGCCGCCGCGGCGCGCTACGTTTCGCGCGGCGGCCTGAAGCTGGATGGTGCCTTGCGCGCCACCGGGCTCGCTGTGGGCGGCTGGCATTGCCTGGACGTCGGCCAGTCCACTGGCGGCTTCACCGACTGCCTGCTGCAGCACGGAGCCGCCAGCGTGGTGGGTGTCGACGTCGGACACGGCCAGCTGCATCCACGCCTGGCGGCGGACGCGCGCGTGCGCGCGCTGGAGGGTGTCAATGCCCGCCAGCTCGATGCCGCCCTGCCGGGCGCGCGGTTCGACCTGATCGTCGCCGACCTGTCCTTCATCTCGCTCACGCTGGTGTTGCCGGCGCTGATGCCGTTGCTGCGGCCGGGCGGTCAGTTGCTGCTGCTGGTCAAGCCGCAGTTCGAGTTGCAGCCGGGCGACATCGGCAAGGGCGGCATCGTGCGCGACGTGGCGCTGCATGCCCAGGTCGAGCAGCGTCTGCGGCGCGCCTGCGCCGACGCGGGGCTGGCAGTGCGCCACTGGCTGCCCAGCCCGATCGCCGGCGGCGATGGCAACCGCGAGTTCTTCATTCATGCCGCGCTGGCGGCACCTGTTGAAACCTGAATACCCATGTCCCTACCCCTCAGCCTTGAGTTCTTCCCCCCCAAGACGCCCGAAGGCGTGGAGAAGCTGCGCGCCGTGCGGCAGAAGCTGTACGCGCTGGAGCCCGAGTTCTGCTCGGTCACCTTCGGCGCCGGCGGCTCGACGCAGGAAGGCACGCTGGACACCGTGCGCGACATCGTCGGCGAAGGCCGGCGCGGCGTGCCGCACCTGTCGTGCATCGGCCAGACGCAGGAGAGCATCCGCCAGCGCCTGAGCATCTATCGCGAAGCCGGCGTCAAGCGCATCGTCGCGCTGCGCGGCGACCTGCCGAGCGGCTACGGCATCGGCGGCGAGTTCCGCTACGCCAGCGATCTGGTCGCCTTCATCCGCGGCGAAACCGGTGATCACTTCAAGATCGCCGTGGCCGCCTACCCCGAAACGCATCCGCAGGCCCGGTCGCCCCAGGCCGATCTCGACGCCTTCGCCACCAAGGTGCGCGCCGGCGCCAACATGGGCATCACCCAGTATTTCTTCAACGCTGACGCGTATTTCCATTTCGTCGACGAGCTGCGCCGGCGTGGGGTCGAGTTGCCCGTCGTGCCGGGCATCATGCCGATTGCCACCTCCACGCAGCTGCTGCGCTTTTCCGATAGCTGCGGTGCCGAGGTGCCGCGCTGGATCCGCATGCGGCTGGAGAGCTTCGGTGACGACAGCGCCTCGATCAAGGATTTCGGCGCCGACGTGGTAACCGCCATGTGCGAACGCCTGCGTGCCGGCGGTGCGCCGAGCCTGCATTTCTACACGCTCAACCAGGCTGGCCCGACGCTGGAAGTCTGCCGCCGGCTGGGTCTGGCCTGATTTCATATAGCAGCCGGTTGGTTTGACGCCATCGAAATTCGAGTTTTGTATCTAAAGACACACTCGGATGCCATCCAGAGGCTGACGCGGCGGAGGTGGCCCGCTAGAATCAGCCCCCATGTTACGGGACACCTCTCCCGGCGCCCGCTCTTTCGGCGCGTCGGTTTCGGGAAGTGCACGCCGTCTGCCAGCAAGCCGAGTGATGTGGATCGGCGCGCAGATCACCGCGCTGATGCTGGTAGCCAGGCCGCTCGCGGCCCAGACGGTGAGCCTGAACACTTCCACCCCCGCTGTTTCGGCGCCTTGCTCCTCGGCCAAGGCGGTGCATGACATGCGCTGCCCCAACTACACCGGCTTCAAGCCCCGGCTCGGCGGCATGCCGGCCGCGCAGGATGATGCACCCGGCCTGACGGCGCCGCAGCAGCCGGCGCTGGGCCTGCGCAGCGGGCGCGACCTGCAGCGCGGCATCGCCTCCTGGTACGGACCCGGCTTTCATGGCCGCACCACCGCCAACGGCGAGCGCTTCGACATGCACGAGCTGACCGCCGCGCACAAGACCCTGCCCTTCGGCACCCGTGTGCTGGTGCACAACCCGCGCACCGGCAAGCAGGTGGTGGTGCGCATCAACGACCGTGGGCCGTTCATCAAGGGCCGCGTCATCGACCTCAGCAAGGCGGCGGCCAAGGCGCTGGGCTTCAAGTCGCGCGGGCACGACACCGTGGTGCTGCGCGAAGCCCCGCCCGAGCGCGAAGCAGCCGAGCTGATCGCGGCGGCGCGGGACAGCTGAGGCGCGGGCGCGCTCGCCAGTTCGTTTCCCGCGAACAGAAAGAAAATGGCGCCCAAGGGGCGCCTTTCTCGCGTGTGTGACGGCAGGCCTTGCCGCCTGCGGCTGGATCAGCGCTCGTCGTAGCTCACCGTCAACCGGTCGGTGGTGGGGCGGGCCTGACAACTCAGCACGAAACCCTGCGCCATTTCGGCTTTCTCCAGCGTGAAATTCTTGTCCATGGTCACTGAACCGTCCAGCACCTTGGCGCGGCAGGTGCAGCAGACGCCGGCCTTGCACGAGTACGGCAGATCGAGGCCGGCCGACAGTGCCACGTCGAGCACGTGCTGGTCGCGCCGCATGTTCATTTCATGCTGCTTGCCGTCGACGACCACGGTCAGCGCCACCTGCCCCTGCGGCGCCTCGGGGTCGGTCTGCTCGACGGCGGCGCGGCGCGCGCTGGTGCTCAGTGCCTCCAGCGTGGGTGAGGTGAAACGCTCGCTGTAGATGCGGTCCTGCGGCACGCCGGCGGTCTTCAGCGCCTGCTCGACCTGCTCGATCATGGCCTCGGGGCCGCACACGAAGACCTCGTCCATGCTCCTGGCCGGCAGCAGGGTGTCGATCAGCTGCTGCACCTTGGCGGCGTCGATGCGGCCTTCCAGCATCGGTACTTCCTGCGCCTGGCGTGACAGGATGTGGATCAGCGTCAGGCGGTTCTTGTACTTGTCCTTCAGGTCCTGCAGCGCCTCGTTGAACATCACGCTGCTCATGCGCCGGTTGCCGTAGACCAGCGTGAACTTCGCCGTGTCGCTCTCTTCCATGGTGCTGGCGATGATGCTCAGGATCGGCGTGATGCCCGAACCGGCCGCGAAGCCGACGCGGTGCAGGGCGCGCGGCTTGCGGATCACGAAGCGGCCGTCCGGCGGCATCACGGCCAGCCGGTCGCCCGCTTTCAGCTGGGTGGCTGCCCAGTTCGAGAACACGCCGCCTTCCATCGGGCGGATGCCGACCTCGAGTTCGCGCGCCTGGCTGTAGCGGCTGCGCGTGCTGCAGATCGAGTAGTTGCGGCGCACGTCCTGGCCGTCGATGGTGGTGCGCAAGGTGAGGAACTGGCCGGGCTGGAACGCAAAGCTGTCCTGCAGTTCGTCGGGCACGGCAAAGGTGATGGCGACGGCGCCCGCGGCTTCGGGGCTGACGCGGGCGACGGTGAGTTCGTGGAAGCGCGGAACAGACATGGGGTGGCAGCTCCTGGGAATCTTGTTGGATGTGAGCGAGGTGGGCGTCTAAGGTCGGGACGTGTGCGGAGCGGGCTTGGCCCGGCCGCTGCACGCGTCCCTTGAGGGAAGGCGCGCAGCGCCTCAGGGTGGGTGTCAAATAGGCTTGAAGTAGTCGAACGGCTCCATGCAGTCGAGGCAGCGGTACAGCGCCTTGCACGCGGTGGAGCCGAAGTGCGAGGTTTCGGTGGTGTTGGTCGAGCCGCACTGCGGGCAGGCCACGGCGTGTCGTGCGGCCGGGCGACCGCCGGCTGCGAACTGGATCACCGATTCGCCCTCCGGCGCGGCGCCGCAGCGTGGCGGCGCGATGCCATATGCGCGCAGCTTCTCGCGCGCTTCGGGCGTCATCCAGTCGGTGGTCCAGGCCGGGGCGAGCTGCGTGACCACGCGGCCGCCGATGCCATCTGCCCGCAGCGTCGCGGTGATGTCGTCGGCGATCTGGTCCATGGCCGGGCAGCCGCTGTAGGTGGGGGTGATGACCACTTCCACCTGTCCGTCGACGCCGCGCCGCAGGGCGCGCAGGATGCCCATCTCGCGCAGCGTCACCACCGGGATCTCCGGGTCGGTCAGCCGGTCGAGCAGCGTCCACAGGCGCGCCTCTTCGGCGGGAGGCAGTCCGTTGCCTGGGGCGGTCGTGGTGTTCACGTCGGCGCGAGCTCCGGTTGGCGTTACCAGGTCGCGCCGGGGTGCGCGCGCGCCAAGCCCTGCATTTCGCCCAGCAGGTAGCTCAGGTGCTCCGAATGCAAGCCGTGCTTGCCTTCCGTCACGTAGTGACTGGCGGCAGGCGGGCGCTTGAGCGCGGCCTCGCTGACCGCTTCATCGACGATCCGGTCCCAGGCGGTGCGCAGGCTGGCTGCGTCAATGCCGGTGCCCGATGCTTCGGCTTCGCCCTCCAGCGCGTTGGCGGACCAGAACTCTTCGGTGAAGGGCAGCAGCCAGTCCAGCGCGGCCTGCGCGCGGCGCTGCGATTCCTCGGTGCCATCGCCCAGGCGCAGCAGCCAGTCGCGCGAATGGCGCAGGTGGTAGCGCACCTCCTTCAGGCTCTTGGCGGCGATGGCGGCGAGCTGCGCATCGGCGGACTGCTGCAGGCGCTCCCACAGCAGCACCATCAGCGCGCTGTAGAGGAAGTTGCGCACGATGCTCACGGACCAGTCGCGTTCGCCGCCTCCGGCGGGCACCAGCCCGGTGTGGTGTGGCAGCTCCAGCAGCACGTAGTTGCGGAACTCGGCGTCGCCACGGAAGTAGGCCAGCGTGTCCTCGGTGATCGGGCCGGTGGGCCAGCTGGCGCCGCGCGGCGCGCGCACGTCGCCGCTGATGCGCTCGGCCGCGGCCTGGTACAGCAGGCGCGCCTGGCCGATCAAGTCCAGGCTGTTGTTGGCCATCGCCAGGTCTTCCTCGAGGATCGGCGCGTGGCCGCACCATTCGGCGTTGCGCTGGCCCAGTACCAGGGCGTTGTCGGCCAGGTGCAGCAGGTAGTCGGTGGGCGCGAGCGGCAGCTTGGCCGGCTCGTACGCCGTGTGCGGAGCGGTGAGCGTTTCCATGTCTTGTCTTCGTGTTTCACTCTGGACGCCGAACGTCCAACGCTGAACCTGTGCCGATCACATGTGCCCCACTTCGTCAGGGATGTCGTAGAAGGTGGGGTGGCGGTAGATCTTGTCGCTGGCCGGCTCGAACAGCTGGTCCTTCTCGCTCGGGTCGCTGGCGGCGATCAGGTGCGAGGGCACGACCCAGATCGACACGCCTTCCTGCCGGCGCGTGTAGACGTCGCGCGCCATCTGCAGCGCGTGCTGCGCGTCGCTGGCGTGCAGGCTGCCGCAGTGCTTGTGCTCAAGGCCTTGCTTGCTGCGGACGAAGACTTCCCAAAGCGGCCAGTCTTTCAAGGCGGGTTGTGCGGTGCTCATGTGGATTCTCCAGATAGGGATTCAGGCCGCCTTGAGGGCGCGTTGCTGCTGCTTTTCGGCGTATGCCAGGGCCGCCTCGCGCACCCAGGCGCCGTCCTCGTGTGCCTTCACGCGCGTGGCCAGGCGCTCGCGGTTCATGGGGCCGTGGCCGTTCACGACCTGCCAGAACTCGTCCCAGTCGATCTCGCCGTAGTCGTGGTGGCCGCGCTCGGCATTCCACTTGAGATCGGGGTCGGGCAGGCTCACGCCCAGCACCTCGGCCTGGGGCACGGTGGCATCGATGAACTTCTGCCGCAGATCGTCGTTGCTGATGCGCTTGATGCCCCAGCGCATGCCCTGCGCGCTGTTGGGGCTGTCGGCGTCGGGCGGGCCGAACATGGCCAGGCACTTCCACCACCAGCGGTTCACAGCGTCCTGCACCATGTCACGCTGCGCCTGCGTGCCCTTCATCATCACCAGCAGGGCCTCGTAGCCCTGGCGCTGGTGGAAGGATTCCTCCTTGCACACGCGCACCATGGCGCGGGCGTAGGGGCCGTAGCTGCAGCGGCACAGCGGGATCTGGTTCATGATCGCCGCGCCATCGACCAGCCAGCCGATCACGCCGACGTCGGCCCAGTTCAGCGTCGGGTAGTTGAAGATTGAGCTGTACTTGGCCTTGCCCGAATGCAGGGCGTCGAGCATGTCGTCGCGGCTGGTGCCCAGCGTCTCGGCGGCGCTGTACAGATACAGGCCGTGGCCGCCCTCGTCCTGCACCTTGGCGATCAGGATGCACTTGCGCTTCAGGCTCGGTGCGCGGCTGATCCAGTTGCCCTCGGGCAGCATGCCGACGATCTCGGAATGCGCGTGCTGGCTGATCTGGCGCACCAGGGTCTTGCGGTAGGCCTCGGGCATCCAGTCGCGCGGCTCGATGCGCCCGTCGGCGTCGATGCGCTCGTCGAATGCGGCCTGCAGCGCCGCTTCGTGTTCGCTGGGAGGCTTGGGCGCGGCCTTCACGCGGCTGGCCTTGCCATCGGTGTCGTCGGGAACCGAGAACGATTGGGTGTACATGCGTCGTCTCCTGCTGCGCTTCGCGGCGCCTCATGAACCAGATCAGCCAGTGTAGACAAAATTGACCAACCGTTCGGTTGGTCAATCAGCCGATTCACGGCGTGAGGCCGGGTCCATGTGGCTGGTGCGGGTATTATGATACAAAAAACACGAAGATAATTATTATTTTGTAATATTGATCGGCACAGCTTGAGACTCCTCAGGCCGCTGCTCGACATCACCAATCACCAAAGGAGACACCATGTCCAGCCACAAGGAACGCTTTGCCGACAAGATGGAACTGCCGCCGCCGACCGTGCAGCCCAACGTCTACCCGCTGTCCTGGAATCGCAAGACGCAGAAGCTGCAGGAGGTGTGGGAATCCTCGCTGCGCGAGGCCTGGGAACCCGAGCAGTTGCCATGGGACACGCTGGATCTGGACAGCTACAGCTGGGAGGAGCGCGAGGCCATCGCCTACTGGTGGACCCTGCTGTCGGTGTTCGATGCCTCGGCGCCACCGGTGTTTGCCGAGGCGCTGATCAAGACCTACGAGGTGCACGAGGAAGATCCGGTGCGCAAGTGCTTCTTCTCGGTCACGCGCGACGAGCAGAACCACGAGATCATGTGCGGCCTGGCCATCACCAAGCTGCTGGACCACCCCGATCCGCTGACCTATGAGCCCAAGACCGAACTCGGCAAGCGCCTGCAGAAGAACGCGCACTGGCTGTACTTCAACGGAGGTCGCTACTGGAGCGGCTACAAGCAGGCGGTGCCCAAGTACGACCTGGCGGTGCTGTTCAGCTCGTTCCTGATGGGCGAGATCGCCGCCGCCACCATCTTCAAGCAGATGTACGAGAACTCGCGCGAGGCGGTGTTCAAGGAAGCCTTCAAGAACATCGGCCGCGACGAAGGCCGCCACATGGCCATCTGCATGGCGGTGATGGAGCGCGACTACCCGGGCCTGAAGGACGATGCCAAGGCCATCGTCACCAAGCAGATCCGCGCCGGCTACCTGTTCCTGTCGGCGGTGCTGTTCGAGCCGCCGATGGAGTTCTGGGACCTGCCGGCCGACTTCATCGACAACCAGCGCGAGGCCGAGGAAGTGGCGCGCGGCGCCGGCTTCGGCATCCCGACCTACGAGGCGAAGAAGGAAAACTGGAAGAATGCCATGATCAACCTCAAGGGCGTGCTGGACCGCTACAACATCCCGTTCCCGGCGATCCCCGAGGTCGGCATCACCGGCCAGGAGATCAGCGAGATCGAGATGGAAGACATCATTCCGGTGTTCTGACCAGGCCGTGAAAGGGTGAAGAATGGGGGCTGTGCGCCCCCGTTCCGCCCTGTGCCCGTTTCCCTTCACCGCCATCGTTTCGGGAGAGACCAGACATGAGTCGAGTCACCATCCAGCCTTCGGGCAAGACCGTCGACTGCGCCCACGGCGACACCGTGCTGATGGCGCTGGAGAAGGCAGGCTACGCGCTGCCGAACAACTGCCGCGCCGGCGCCTGTGGCGAGTGCAAGGTCAAGGTGCTTTCGGGCCAGTACGACCAGGGCATGGTGCTCGACATGGCCTTGTCGCAGGAAGAGCGCCGCCAGGGCTTCGGCCTGATGTGCATGGCCAAGCCGATTTCGGACGAGATGGTGATCGAGTGGGGCACGGCGGACGCCAAGCCCAAGCTGTTTCCGCCGCGCGAGAACGTGCTGTTCGTGGTCACCGACAAGCGCGCCATCGCCGCGCGTGTGGTCGAGCTGCGCCTGCGCCCGGTCGGCAAGCCGATCCGCTACTGGCCTGGCCAGTACGTCACCGTGGGCGATCCGCGCGCGGGTTTCCCGGCCCGGGCCTACTCGATCAGCAACGCGCCGCGGCCCGATGGCGAACTGGTGCTGCACGTGGCGCGCGCCGACGGCGGCGTGACCAGCCAGTGGATCCACGATGAGCTGCCGGTCGGCGAGAGCATCAAGATTAATGGCGCCTACGGCACCTTCATCGGCGATCCGGCTGTCGACACGCCGGTGCTGTGTCTGGCCGCGGGCACCGGCCTGGCGCCGATCCTGTCGCTAGCCGAGGCGGCGCTGCGACGCGGCTTCCGCAAGCCGGTGATGCTGCTGCTGTCGGCACGCACGCAGGAGGATGCGTATGCCCAGGGCATGCTGGCCTGGTGGCGCACCAAGCACCGCAACTTCGACTATCGCCTCACGCTGACGCGCGAGCAGCACGAAGGGTTCCTGCATGGCCGGGTCGATGTCGTGCTGCCCGATCTGCTGCCCGATCTGTCCAGGCACACCATCTTCGCCGCCGGCAGCCCCGAGTTCACGGCCTGCTGCGTCGACACCTGCAAGCGCCTGGGCGCGGCCGAGGACATGATCTACACCGAAGGTTTCTTCACCGTGCAGCAGCCGGTGGTGGCCGCGGCCGAGCGCCTGCTGCCGACGCCATGACAGCTGCCCGCGCGCCTGCAAGCGGCACGGTGGCGGCGCGCGTCGCGGCGTTCGGCCAGCAAAGCCGGGTGCGCGCGGGCTCGCTGATCATCTCGGTCTTCGGCGACGCCGTGCTGCCGCGTGGCGGCCGGCTGTGGATCGGCAGCCTGATCCGGCTGCTGGAGCCGCTCGGCATCAACGAACGGCTGACACGCACGGCGGTGTTTCGTCTCGCCAAGCAGGAGTGGCTGCGCATCGAGCCGCATGGCCGGCGCGCCGACTACCTGCTGACGCCGGCCGGCCAGCGCCGCTTCGAGGAGGCCTCGCGCGCCATCTACGCCGGCCAGCCGCGCGCCTGGGACGGCCGCTGGCGCCTAATGCTGCTGGTGGGCGAGATGGACGCCAAGGCGCGCGAGCCGCTGCGCCGCGCGCTGTTCTGGCAGGGTTTCGGCCACATCGGGCCGGACTGCTTCGTGCATCCCAGCGCCGACCTGGACGAGGTACTGCGCGCCCTGGTCACCGAGGGCCTGCGCGACAGCCCGCGCCAGCTGATGCCCTTGCTGGCGGTGGACGCGCTGCACGGCCTGAGCGCCAACGACGGCGACCTGGTGCGCCGGGCCTGGAACCTGGATGAGCTGGCGCAAGCCTATGCCGGCTTCGTCGCCGACTATCAGCCGATCCTCGATGCGCTCGGCGTCGACGCCGAGCGCATCGAGGATGAAAGCGCCTTCCTGCTGCGCACCCTGCTGATCCACGACTGGCGCCGCCTGCTGCTGCGCGACCCGGAACTGCCCGACATGCTGCTGCCCACCGGCTGGCCCGGCCAGCAGGCGCGTCGGCTGACGCAGGCGCTGTACCAGCGCCTGCTGGCGCCGTCCGAACGGCATCTGGACCAACATCTGCGCCGCGCCGATGGTTCGGCCTTGCCGGCACCCGCCGGCCTGCAGGCGCGCTTTCACGGCGCGCCTGCGCCGGCCCTGCACGCGCCTCAGCCGTCGGCTTCGACCGCGTAAGCCTGGCCGCGCCCGCGCCCCAGGGCGGCGAGCACCTGCGGCAGGGCGGCGCGCAAGCCGGCCGCCAGGCTGTGCGGCGGATTGATCACGAACATGCCGCTGGCCAGCAGGCCGGGGCGCGGCGCTTCGGCGCCGGCGGCGCGCGCCGCCACCGTGCTGGCCACGTGGGTCGACGGCGCGCCGATCGACAATGTGGCGTGCAACCAGCCGCGCCCGGCCTGTGTCGCCAGCGTCTTCAGGCGGCGTGGCAGCGCGTGGGCCTCGGGCCGCGCGATGACCGGGTACCAGACCAGGTAGACGCCGGTTGCAAAGCGCTTCAGGCCATCCTGGACGGCGGCTGCCACCTTGGCGTAGTCGCTCTTGATCTCGTAGCTGGGGTCGATCAGCACCAGTGCGCGGCGCGATCCGCCCGCAGCGGCCGGTGGCGGCAGCAAGGCCTTCAGCGCCGCGAAACCGTCCTGCCGCGCCACGCTGACGCGGCGGCCGGCCTGCAACTGCTCGACGTGTGCCTGCAGCGCCTGCGCATCGCTGGGGTGCAGCTCGAACAGCTTCAGCCGGTCGTGCACCGGGGCGCGGCCGGCTTCGTCCATCAAGGTGTGCATCACCAGGGGCGATCCAGGGTAGATGCGCCACGGCGTGCCGGGGTTGAAGCGGGCGATCAGCTCCAGGTAGTCGGCCAGCGCCGGCGCCAGCTCGGTGGCGCCGCCTTGCCAGGATTGCAGCCGCGCGATGCCGGCCATCGCTTCGCCGGAAGTCTGCGCGGCATCGGCGTCCAGCCGGTAGATGCCGGCGCCGGCGTGCGTGTCGACCAGCGTCAGCGGCGCGTCCTTGCGCATCAGGTGCCGCAGGGTGGCAATCAGCGTCAGGTGCTTGAGCACGTCGGCGTGGTTGCCGGCGTGGAAGGCGTGGCGGTAGCTGAACATGCCGGCATGGTACCTGGGGCCGCAGACGCGGTTCGGACGCCGTCTGAGCCGGACCTCTTGTCGGCCGCGCCGGAAAATAATAGAATACTCAACTTTGCAGCGCATACCGTGGCTCCGCGGCAAGAAGCAATCCCCACCTAAGAGGCCCTCGCCACAAGAAGGGCACCGACCGTGGAAAAGAGCCCGCCAAACCATCCTCAAACAGGAAGACTCATGAAAACGTTCAGCGCAAAACCTGCTGACGTGACGCACGAGTGGTTTGTGATTGACGCCACCGACAAGGTGCTCGGACGGGTAGCCAGCGAAGTTGCCCTCCGTCTGCGCGGCAAGCACAAGGCCATTTACACGCCTCACGTCGATACCGGCGACTACATCGTGGTCGTCAACGCGTCCAAGCTCCGCGTCACCGGTGCCAAGGAACTCGACAAGAAGTACTACCGCCACACCGGCTACCCGGGCGGCATCCGCGAAACCAACTTCCGCGACCTGCAGGCCAAGCACCCCGGCCGTGCGCTGGAGAAGGCGGTCAAGGGCATGCTGCCCAAGGGCCCGCTGGGTTACGCCATGTTCAAGAAGCTGAAGGTCTACGGCGGCGGCGAGCACCCGCACACGGCCCAGCAGCCCAAGGCGCTTGAGATCTAAGGAGCCGCGCAATGATTGGTGAATGGAACAATGGCACCGGCCGTCGCAAGTCCAGCGTCGCCCGCGTGTTTCTGAAAAAGGGCAGCGGCAAGATCACCGTCAACGGCAAGCCGATCGACGAATTCTTCGGCCGCCAAACCTCGATCATGATCTGCAAGCAGCCGCTGGTGCTGACCGACAACGTCGAGACCTTCGACGTCCAGGTCAACGTGCATGGTGGCGGCGAATCCGGCCAGGCCGGTGCGGTGCGCCACGGCATCACCCGGGCGCTGATTGACTACGACGCCGAACTGAAGCCGCAGCTGTCGGCCGCCGGCTTCGTCACGCGCGATGCGCGCGAGGTCGAGCGCAAGAAGGTCGGCCTGCACTCCGCCCGTCGTCGCAAGCAGTTTAGCAAGCGATAAACCGCCCACCCCGAAGCGCGCTGCGCGCGCCTCCCCTCAAGGGGCGCACTCACTGACCGGGGAGACCCCGGCCACGAGTGCCCCCGCTCTCAAGGGCGTTGGGCCTTGCGGGGTTCACAAGAAGACCGTGTTGCCTTTCGAGAGGCGGCACGGTTTTTTTCATGGGGCTGGCGTTCGCGCCGTGGTAAAAGCCTGTCAACCAAGTTAGCAAGGAGTTCATCACATGCTGGGCATGAAGAAGCAGTTGTCGGTCCGCAGCACCATCGGCGCCGGCATGCGCGTGAATGGCGATTGCAGCTTCCAGGACGGCTTGCAGATCGATGGCGCGGTGGTGGGCAACGTCATTGCCGAGGAAGGCCAGCCCAGCCTGCTGGTGATCGGCGAGGGCGGCAGCGTCGAGGGTGCTGTCAGCGCCGACCACGTGGTGATCGGCGGTTCGGTGATCGGCCCGGTGCTGGCGCGCGAACTGCTGGAACTGCAGGCCAAGGCCCGGGTGCAGGGCGATGTGCGCTACAAGGCGCTGGAAATGCAGCAGGGCGCGGTCATCGCCGGCCAGCTGCAGCCGCAGATGACGCCGCCGCCGGCCGTACCGGCTACGCCCGCGCCGCCGGCGGAGCCCGTGCTGCGCGAACCGACCGAGCCGACGCTGGACTTCGACCGACCCTGAGCCGCCCTGATCGTGGCCGCCACGCCGGTTCTGGCTAACGCATGCCCACGCAGTCGGCAGCGAAAATCCGACCAAATCGATATACTATAAGGCTGTTTCAGCCCGCATTTCAGTTCGTACTTTTTTGCCGCAGGAGTCGCCATGAGCGCAGTTGCCCAGGAAATCCCCACCGCGATGCCCGATCCGATCATCTTCACCGACAGCGCCGCCAACAAGGTGGCCGAACTGATCGCCGAGGAGGGCAACGCCGACCTGAAGCTGCGCGTGTTCGTGCAGGGCGGTGGCTGCTCGGGTTTCCAGTACGGCTTCACCTTCGACGAGGTCGCCAACGACGACGACACCACCATGACCAAGAACGGCGTGTCGCTGCTGATCGACGCCATGAGCTACCAGTACCTGGTGGGCGCCGAGATCGACTACAAGGAAGACCTGCAGGGCGCGCAGTTCGTCATCAAGAACCCGAACGCGGAAACCAGTTGCGGCTGCGGCTCGTCGTTCTCGGTATCGGACGAATAAGCCGCTGTCCGGGCGCGAGCGCCCAATGAAGAAGGGCGCCGCAAGGCGCCCTTTTGCTGCCGGCCTGGCGGTGGCGCCTACTCGAAGCTGCCGCGCGAAATCTCGCCTGCGGCTGCCAGCTGCAGCTTCATGCCCGTGGCCAGCCGGGCGAAGGCCGCCTTGCCGCCCGGCGATACCGGCACGTACTCGCGCTGCTCGGCCAGCACCTCGACCGGGTCCTGCGGCTGGTTGTCGATGCGGAACTCGAAGTGCAGGTGCGGGCCGGTGGACACGCCGGTCGAGCCGACGGCGCCGATGGTCTCGCCCTGCATCACGTTGTCGCCGACCTTGACGTCGATGCGCGACAGGTGGGCGTACAGCGTGGAATCCTTGCTGTTGCGGTGCTGGATCTGGATCACGTTGCCATAGCCGCTCTGCACGCCGGCGAACTCGACCTTCCCGTCGCCGATGGTGCGCACCGGGGTGCCGGTGGGGGCAGCGTAGTCGACGCCGCTGTGCTCGCGGCCGTAGCCGTACACCGGGTGCTGGCGCATGCCGAAGCCACTGGTGATGCGCGAGACTTCCAGCGGCGCCAGCAGGTAGGCCTTGCGCAGGCTCTGGCCGTCGAACGAGTAGTAGGCGCCCTTGGGCGCGCCCTGTTCCTGGAACCAGATCGCCTGGTGGGTCTTGCCGCGGTTGACCAGCTCGGCACTGAGGATCTGGCCGCTGCGCAGCGGCTCGCCATCGACCTCCAGCGTTTCATAGACGATGGCGAAGCGGTCGCCGCGACGCAGGCCGCGGTGGAAGTCGACGCTGGACTCGAAGATGTCGGTCAGCTGCTGGGTCACGGTGTCCGGCACCCCAGCCTGGTCCATGCTGGCGTACAGCGTGCCCGCGATCAGGCCGCTGACCAGCCGCTGGGTCGCCTCCAGCGGCACCACTTCGACCCGGGCGCTGAAGCCCTCGCCGCTGCGCTCGACCACCAGGCGCCTGGCCTGTTCGTCGGTCGGTTTCTCGAGCCAGCGGGTGCTGAGCTGCTGCAGCTCATGGCGTTCGTTGGCTTCGGCGCGCACCGTGCGGGTGGCCTTGCCGAACAGCACCTGGCGCGCTGTCTTGTCCTGGCGCAGGAACGCCGCCGCCGCCGGATCGGCCAGCCCCAGCCGCTGCAGCAGGGCTTCGGGCGTCTCGGCGGCGCGCGTTTGCTCGCTGCGGTAGAGCGTGAACGAGTGGGTATCCAGCGCCTCGATCTGCGCGTTCAGAATGGTCGGCTCGATGGTTTCCGACACCAGGCGGACCGGCTCGGTCGGCACCGTCGGCGCCAGCGAGGCCACGGCAAAGGCGCCGCCGCCGCCGCCGAGCAGGAACGCGGCGATCACGGCGGTGATCCGCTTCGGGTGACGGTGAATGAAATCTGCGGCGGCGAGACCAGTGGAAATAAGTGCTTGCTTCACGCGATGCTTGTTCCGGGGTTGTTCGATTCTTGTCACGTTGCCGCACGGCATGACTGACAGCGAAGCGCTCTCGCGCCCAGCAAAAGCGCGCCCTTAGAATGGGCGCCCGGGCAAGTATAGCCCCGTAGGCTGCGTCCTACAACCCGAGACCCGAGATGTCTGACACCATTCTTACAAACCCCCCGGTAAGCGAACAGATCCGCGAAGCATTGGCCATTACTCTGCGTGGCTGCGAGGAACTGTTGCCTCAGGACGACTGGGTGAAGAAGCTGGCGCGCTCCGAGGCCAGCGGCCAGCCGCTGCGCATCAAGCTGGGCCTGGACCCGACCGCGCCCGACATTCACGTCGGCCACACCGTGGTGCTGAACAAGATGCGCCAGCTGCAGGACCTGGGGCACCAGGTGATCTTCCTGATCGGCGACTTCACCTCGCTGATCGGCGACCCGTCGGGCCGCAACAGCACGCGCCCGCCGCTGTCGGCCGAGCAGATCCGCGCCAACGCCGAAACCTACAAGGCGCAGGCCTTCAAGGTGCTGGACCCGGCCCGTACCGAGCTGCGCTACAACAGCGAGTGGTCGGACGCGCTGGGCGCGCGCGGCATGATCGAGCTGGCGGCGCGCTACACGGTGGCGCGCATGATGGAGCGCAACGACTTCGCCGAGCGTTTCCGTGCCGGTACGCCGATCAGCGTGCACGAGTTCCTGTATCCGTTGATGCAGGGCTACGACTCGGTGGCGCTGCGCAGCGACATCGAGCTGGGCGGCACCGACCAGAAGTTCAACCTGCTGGTCGGCCGCCACCTGCAGCAGGAATACGGCCAGGAGCCGCAGTGCATCCTGACCATGCCGCTGCTGGAAGGCACCGACGGCGTCGAGAAGATGTCCAAGAGCAAGGGCAACTACATCGGCATCACCGAGGACGCCAACACCATGTTCGCCAAGGTGCTGTCGATCAGCGACGAGCTGATGTGGCGCTGGTACACCCTGCTGTCCTTCAGGTCGATGGCCGAGATCGAGGCGCTGCAACGCGAGGTCGCCGCCGGCCGCAACCCCAAGGACGCCAAGGTCATGCTGGCCAAGGAGATCACGGCGCGCTTCCATTCGGCCGCTGCCGCGGATGCCGCGGAAGTCGATTTCATGAACCGCAGCCGCGGCGGTGTGCCGGACGAGATCCCGGAAGTCGGCCTGAGTGGCGCGTCCGACGGCTCGGGCCTGGGCATTGGCCTGGTGCTCAAGCAATCCGGCCTGGCGCCCTCGACCAGCGAGGCCAACCGCCTGATCGACGGCGGCGGCGTGCGCGTCGATTCCTGTGTGGTCAGCGACAAGGGCCTGAAACTGAAAGCGGGCACTTACGTCGTGCAGGTCGGCAAGCGCAAGTTCGCACGGGTGAAGCTGGGCTGAACCTGCAGCACTGTTCGGTTCGATGCTCGGCGCTCGTCACCCAAGGCGCGTGCAGCACCTTGAGCCGTCAGCTCGCGCCGTCGAACAGCGCGTCCGCCAGGCGCTGTTCGCGCTCGATCACCAGATCCAGGAACTCATCGGCGCGGCGCATGCTGCGGAAGGCATCGAAGCCGCGCTCCAGGAAACCCTGCAACTCGCCCAGACCGGCCAGCTGGGCCGGCTTGCGCATGGTCTTGAGCAGCATGCGCAGGCCGGGCTTGTGGGCGATGCCGTCGAGCATGTCACCGGTGGCGCGGATCAGCGCGATCTGGTGCATGCGGCCGGGACGGTTGCCGACCTGGCGCCAGGCTTCGGCGTAGTCGGCCTGGCGCAGCGGGCTGTCCAGCCGCGCGCCGAGCGCCTCGGTCATGGCGGTGTCGAAGCGCTCCGACAGCGCATCCAGCTCGGCCGCGTGGCCGAGCGCGCGCAGGCCGGACAGGGGCAGCACGTTGGTCATGATCGGCAGCACGCGCTCGACCTCAGCGTCGCGCGCGCTCAGGTCCTTGGGGCTGTACAGGTCGCTCAGGAAGAAGCGCGCCGCCTGCTGGTAGCGCGGATGGGTCAGCAGGTCGGCGTGCGTCGCCGCCAGGCGGGCCGACTGGAACTCGCGCAGGCGCTGGCGCCGCGTGGCGCGCAGCGGATCGGCCTGGCCGGCGCGCCGCAGGGCCGCGGCCTCGGTTAGCCACAACGCCAGCTCGGCAGCGTTGCGCGCGCGGTCAGTCGGTGCGTCCGGTGCCTGGTCGCTCATGCGACGATTATCGGAAGCCGTCGTGACGGCGTTTAGAAGGCCGCGCCTAAAGCCCGCCCCGCGCACGCTCTAGACTTCCGCACGCTCGACGAGCGGGATTCAACCGACGACATCAAGATGCTTTCGCTCACCCTGCGCCTGTGGATGCTGTTCGAACTGCTGGCCTACGGCACCATCGGCCGCCAGTGGCTGGAACTGTCCTGGCCCGGCGCGCTGGCCTTCGGGCTCGGGATGCTGCTGCTGCTGCGCGCCGTCATGAACGCCTCGACCTGGCTGATCGCCCGGTGGCTGCGTTCACCGTGGCCGTCGCTGGGCCTGGTGCGCATGCTGGCCATGCTGCTGCGCGAGTACGCCGTGTTTCTGCTGTTGTTCTGCCTGGTACAACCGTTCCAGCGGTGGTGGCTGGGCGCCGAGCGCCTGCGCCCGAGCGCAGCACCGGTGCTGCTGGTGCATGGCTACATGTGCAACCGCGGCTGCTGGTGGTGGTTGCGGCGCCGGCTCGAGGCGGCTGGCCACGTGGTCGCCACGATCACGCTGGAATCGCCCTGGAGCAGCATCGACGCCTTCGCAGACCAGCTGCATGCGCGCGTGCTGGCGGTGTGCGAGGCCACCGGCGCCGCGCGCCTGACCCTGGTCGGCCACAGCATGGGTGGGCTGGTGTCGCGCGCCTGCATGGCACGGCACGGCGACGACCACATCGCCGGCTTGATCACCATCGCCACGCCGCACCAGGGTTCGGCGTTGGCGGCACTGGGCCAGGGGCGCGATGCGCGCCAGATGGAGCGCGGTTCGGACTGGCTGCGGTGGTTGGGCGAGCAGCGCGTGGGCGTGCCGTTCGTCTCGATCCGCACCCAGCACGACAACTACGTGATGCCGCAGGACGGCCAGCGCCATCCCGACGCGTTGGACGAGCCGCTGCCGGGCGTGGGGCACATGGCGGCGCTGCTCGATCAGCGCACGCTGGCGCTGCTGCAAAAGCACCTGGTGCGCATGGCGGCATGACGGTTCTTCCCTCTCCCGCTGGGGGAGGGCAGGGTGGGGGCAAACCGCGTTGTCCAAGGTGGCACCGGCGGCCCCCACCCCAATCCTCCTCCAGCGGGGAGGGTGCAAGCATCAGAAATAGATCCCGCGCATCCACTGCTGGATCGCGGCCTGCTCCTTGCTCGAGCCGTCCTTGCCGTCGCCCTTGGCGGCGCTGGAGTCGTCGAACAGGCGGAACGAGGTGTTCATGATCACCTGCGACACGCGCGGCATCAGCGCGTGCACCACCTCGCCGAACACGCCCAGACGCGTGGCCACGCGCACCGGCTTGTGCACGATGGCGTCGCACACCATGTCGGCGGCTTCCTCCGGCGACAGCGTCGGCACCTGCTCGTAGAGCTTGGTCGGCGCGATCATCGGCGTGCGCACCAGCGGCATGTTGATGGTGGTGAACAGCACGCCGCGGTCGGCGTATTCGGACGCGGCGCAGCGCGCCCAGGCGTCCAGCGCCGCCTTCGAGGCCACATAGGCCGAGAAGCGCGGCGCGTTGGTCAGCACGCCGATCGAGGAGATGTTCAGGATGTGGCCCTGCTTCTGCGCCGACATGGCGGGCAGCAGGCACATGCTCAGGCGCACGGCGCCGAAGTAGTTCAGCTGCATGGTGCGCTCGTAGTCGTGGAAGCGCTCGTAGGAGTTCTCGATCGCGCGCCGGATCGAGCGGCCGGCGTTGTTGACCAGCACCGACACCGGGCCCAGCTCGGCCAGGATGCGCTGGGCCACGGCGTCGACCTGGCCCATGTCGGACAGGTCGGCCTCGTAGGCGTGCACCGGGTGGCCGAGCGCCTCGGACTCGCGCACCGTCTCGTCCAGGTGCTCGCGCCCGCGCGCCACCACCGCCACGCTGGCGCCGGCCTCGGCCAGCTTCAGCGCCACCGCGCGCCCGATGCCCGACGAGCCGCCGGTCACCACCACCACCTTGCCCTCGACCTGGCCGCGCAGGCTGCGGTCGATGAACAGGTCGGGATCCAGGTGGCGCTCCCAGTAGTCCCACAGGCGCCAGGCGTAGTCCTCCAGCTTCGGCACGCTGATGCTGCTGCCCTTGAGCGCGCGCCGCGTCTCACGGTCGTCGAAGCGGGTCGGGTAGTTGACGAAGCGCAGCACGTCCTGCGGCAGGCCCAGGTCCTTCATGATGGCGCTGCGCAGCCGGCGCATCGGCGCCACGCCCATCACCATCTTGCGCAAATACACCGGGATGAAGCCGAGCAGCGCAGCGTTCACGCGCAGCGACATCTGCGGCGCATGGCCGGCGCGGGCGAAGATGTTGAGCACGTCGCCGACGCGGCGCGGGGATGGGTCCACCAGCTGGAAGCACTTGCCGTCCTCGCCCTTGCGGTGCGCGATGTGGTCGATGGCGGCGACCACGTAGTCGACCGGCACCAGGTTGATGCGCCCGCCCTCCAGGCCGATCGCCGGCATCCACGGCGGCAGCAGGCGGCGCAGCTTCTGCAGCAGCTTGAAGAAGTAGTAGGGGCCGTCGATCTTGTCCATCTCGCCGGTGCGCGAGTCGCCCACCACGATGCCGGGGCGGTAGATGCGAAACGGAATGCGGCACTCGGTGCGCACGATGCCTTCGGAATCGTGCTTGGTCTTGAAGTAGGGATGGTCCAGCCCTTCCGCTTCATCGAACATGTCCTCGCGGAACACGCCCTCGAACATGCCGGCGGCGGCGATCGAGCTGACATGGTGGAAATGCTTGGCGCCGATCGCCTCGGCAAAGCGCACGGCGTTGCGCGTGCCCTCGACGTTGACGCGGATCTGGCTCTCGGCGTCGGCCGCCAGGTCGTAGATGGCGGCCAGGTGGAAGCAGTGCGTGGTGCGCTTGCCGAGCTTGCGGCGGTCGGCGGCGGAGACGCCCAGCAGCTCCTGCGTCAGGTCGCCGACCACCGGGGTCACCCGCGTCTTGTCGCATCCCCAGAGTTCGTACAGTGCAGCCAGGCGCTCCGGGTCGGCACTGCGCACCAGCAAGAAGATGCGGCTGTCCTCGCGCTCAAGCAGCCTGGCGATCAGCCGCTTGCCGATGAAGCCGGTGCCGCCGGTGATGAAGTACTGCATGCCGTCTCCTCCTTGTCGTCCTTCGAACGGTTGGTCGCCGGCATTCTTGCATGGCCCCGGGGGTGCGCCGGCACAGCCGCACCGGCCGTGTGCGGCAAAGCGACAGTGGCGTACGAATAGTATGTTTCTTCTAGTGGTTTTTCCTACACTGCTTTTCAGCGGGAAGGTGAGAACAAAGCGACCCGCCACTTCATCCACACATCGAGAGGTGCATCATGGTCAGCAAACTGAAGAACGTTTCCGACAATCAACTCGCCACCACCATCCGCGATTCGACCCAGCAGATCTGGCTCGCCGGTCTGGGTGCCTTCGCTAAGGCGCAGCAGGAGGGCGGCAAGGTGTTCGACGCCCTGGTCAAGGAAGGCGAATCGCTGCAGCAGAAGACCAGGCAACTGGCCGACGAGCGCGTCGCTGCCGTGGCCGGCCGCGCGGCCGATACCTGGGATCGCCTGGAGCAGGTGTTCGAGGACCGCGTGGCTCGTGCGCTCGGCAGCCTGGGCGTGCCGAGCAAGAAGGAAATCGACAAGCTGTCCAAGCGTGTCGCCGAACTGACCGCCGCCGTGCAGGCGCTGGCCGAGCCGGCCGCCAGACCGGCGCGCAAGGCACCGGTCAAGGCGGCGGCCAAGGCGGCTCCGGCCAAGAAGGCCGCGCCGGCCAGGAAGGCCGCCCGCAAGGCTGCCTGAGCGCAGACAGCGCCTCGTGCTCCGCGAGGTGCCGACCTATCATCCGCTGCGCCCCGGCACCGGGGCGCGGATTCCCAGGGGCCTGACTGACGGGAGCGCAATGCGGTGAGCAAGATCGGAATCGCCTTGGCCGGCGGCGGCCCCTTGGGCGGCATCTACGAAGTCGGTGCCTGCGCAGCGCTGGAGGAGGCGATCGACGGACTCGACCTGACGGCGGCCGACGTCTACGTCGGCGTCAGCGCCGGCAGCTTCATTGCAGCGGCGCTGGCCAATGGCGTCGGGCCGGGCGCGCTGACACGCGCGCTGCTCGGCAGCGATGCGGCGCAGGACCTGTTCGACCCCGGCCTGCTGCTGCGCCCGGCGTTCCGTGAATACGCCGGCCGCATGCGCTCGGTGCCCGGCCTGCTGGTCGATTCGCTGCGCCAATACCTGGCGCACCCCTTGCGTCACGGCCTGCTCGAATCGTTCCAGCGCCTGTCGCGCGCGATACCGACTGGCGTGTTCGACGGCCGCGGCATCGACACCCTGCTGCGCCGCCTGTTCGAGTCGTCCGGCCGCACCAACGACTTCCGCCGCCTGCGCGGCCGCCTGTTCCTGGTCGCCACCGACCTCGATTCGGGCCACGCCGTGGCTTTCGGCAGCGCGGGGCACGACGCGGTACCGATCTCGACCGCGGTGCAGGCCAGCGCGGCGCTGCCGGGGCTGTTTCCGCCGGTGGAGATCGACGGTCGGCATTACGTCGATGGCGCGCTGATCAAGACGCTGCACGCCTCCGTCGCGCTGCGCGAGGGGGTGGAACTGCTGCTGTGCGTGAACCCGCTGGTGCCGTTCGACGCCACGCAGGCCGCGCGCGATGCGCGCGCGCCCGACCACAAGCTCAGCGCCGGCGGTCTGCCGGTGGTGCTGTCGCAGACCTTCCGCGCCATCATCCATTCGCGCATGCGCGTCGGCATGGACCGCTACCAGCACGAGTTCAAGAACGCCGACGTGCTGCTGTTCGAGCCGGCGCAGGACGATGCCGACATGTTCTTCGCCAACATGTTCAGCTACGGCGAGCGCAGCCGCCTGTGCGAGCACGCTTACCAGAGCACGCGCGCCGACCTGTACCGCCGCCGCCACGAACTGGCGCCGGTGCTGCGCCGGCATGGGCTGGAGTTGAACCTGGCGGTGCTGAAGGACCACCGCCGCACCCTGATCGCCAACCGGCGCGGCGAGCCGCGCGTGCCCGCCGCCGCCACCATCGGCGCGCTGGACGCGGCGCTGGATGAGCTGCAGCACTGGCTGCAGCCGCGTGCCGCAGCCTGAAGTGCCGGTCGGTGCCGCCGCATGGTGAAATGACGCCATGAAGAAGGCCAAGCGACGCACCCCCGAACGCATCGTGGAGACCGCGCTGCGCCTGTTCAACGAGTTCGGCGAGCCCAACGTCACCACCACGGTGATCGCCGACGAGATGAACATCAGCCCCGGCAACCTGTACTACCACTACCGCAACAAGGACGAGATCGTCAACGCGCTGTTCGCCGAGTACGAGCGCGAGATCGATGCGCTGCTGACGCTGCGCGACACCGCGCCGCGCGAGGCCGAGGACATCTGGTTCTTCCTGCACCTGCTGTTCGAGATCATCTGGAAGTACCGCTTCCTGTACCGTGACATCAACGACCTGCTGACGCGCAACCGGCGTGTCGAGACGCATTTCCAGCGCATCCTGGCCCACAAGCAGCAGACTGCGGTGGCGCTGTGCAACGGCCTGGCCGCCTCGGGCGTGCTGGATGCGACGCCCGACGAGGTGGCGGCGCTGGCCGTCAACATCACCCTGGTGACCACCTTCTGGCTGTCGTTCGAGCACGCGCGGCAGCCGCGCAAGCCGCCCGACATCGGGCGCGGCATCTACCAGGTGATGTCGCTGGCGGCGCCCTGGCTGCGCGGGCCGGCGCGCCAGTTGCTGCAGCAGCTGTCGCAGGCCTATATTTGAGGTTCTGAACCGGGAGACACCGCATGAGCAAGAGCGCCGCCTGGAAGGCCTTTCCGCATGCCGCCACCGACTACAGCTACGCTGGCACGGCGCTGAAGAAGCACTGGGCGCGCCTGCACCGGGGCGACGCCGAACCCTGGCCAACGGACACCAAGGCGCAGGACGCCTGGCGCGCCTACCATGCCGGCGACTTTGCCCGGGCGGTGGAGTTGGGCTTGAAGGCCGGCGGCGCCAGCGGTACCAACGCGGCCAACAAGGCGGCCATGATCTACGCCAACGCGCTCGAGCCCGACGAGGCGCGCAAGCTGGCCATCCTGCAGGAAGTGGCACGGCGCTGCGAGGCCCTGCAGGCCAGCGCGCCCGGCAACGCCAACGCCTGGTACTACCACGCCTACGCACTGGGCCGCTACAGCCAGGGCATCTCGGTGGCCAAGGCGCTGGCCGAAGGGCTGGGCGGCAAGGTGCGTGCCAGCCTAGAGAAGGCGATCGAACTGCAGCCAAAGCACGCCGACGCGCACATCGCGCTCGGCACCTGGCATGCCGAGATCATCAACAAGGTCGGCGCCATGGTCGGCGGCCTGACCTACGGCGCCAAGAAGAATGCTGGCGAGGCCCACTTCAAGACCGCGCTCGAACTCAATCCCGATTCGCCGATCGCCATGACCGAATACGCCGACGGCATGGTGATGATGTTCGGCCGCTCGCGCATGAAGGAGGCCGAGCAGCTGTACGCGCAGGCGGTGCAGTGCGAGCCCGCCGACGCGATGGAGCGGCTCGACGTCGAGGCCGCGAAGGCCGAGCTGGACGACTGACCTGCGCCGCTGCGTGCGGCGGGGCACTGGCGCGGCGCGGCCTCAGCGCGCCGCCCAGTACACCGCCTGCCGGGTCTCGATCAGCTCCGGGTCGTGCAGCAGCTCCCACGGCTCCATCAGCACCAGCAGCATCAGCTTCTGGAACTCCTCGGCGAAGCGGCTGACGATGCGCTCGGGGTCGGGCACCAGTTGCTTGTCGGTGATCAGGCCGAACTGCACTTCGTGGTTGTACGACAGGATCGACACGCCCATAGCGATGTTGCCCGACTGCGGCACCCAGAAGAAGGGCTGGCGCACGCGCGCGCCGGCGATGTGGATCGGCTGCTGCGGGCCCGGCACGTTGGTCATCACGGCCGAGCACTTGTTGGCCAGGAAGTCGAGCAGCCCTTCCTGCACCAGCTTCGGCCCCAGGCCGGCCGCGCCCAGGATGCCGAGCGTCAGGATCGGCTGGTATGACTGCCGCAGCTCGCGCATGCGCCGGCGTGTCTCGTACAGACGCGTCAGCGGGTTGGGCTCGCCCACCGGCAGTTCCAGCGTCACCATGCCGAAGCGGTTGCCCAGCGTGTTCATGTCATCGGGCTGGCGCAGGTTGACCGGCACCAGCGCGCGCAACTCGATGCCCTCGGTCGGGTCGCCGCGCTCGGCCAGGTAGGCGCGCAAGGCACCGGCGACCGAGGACAGCAGCAGGTCGTTGACCGAGCAGTCGAGCACCTTGCCGACCGCCTTGACCTCGGGCAGCGGCAGCGGGTCGGACCAGGCCACGCGCTTGGTGCTGCCGGGCGTGCCCTTGAAGCGCGTGTCGGAGTCGTTCGGCATCAGCACCAGCTTGGCGGCCTCGGCCGTCAGGCCGGTGCCGGTGCGCGCATATTTCAGTACCAGCGCTGGGTTGCCCAGCAGCTCCAGGTATTTGTTCCAGACCGTGGTCGACAGCTCCCAGGACGTCTGCACCGCCTCGGTCACCGGTTGCCAGAGGGCGTCGAGGGCGGTGTGGGCCGGTTCGGCGGCATCCTGCGCGGTGGGTGCCGGCGCTGACGCGGGTGACTGCGGCGGCGCGGCATCGTCGGCCATCGACATCACCACGCCGACCAGCGCGATGCCGTCGGCGATGCAGTGGTGGAAGCGCATGATCAGCGCCTGCCCGCCCATCGCGGTGTCGACCAGGTGCATCTGCCACAAGGGCCGCGCCGGGTGCAGCGGGGTGCTGGCCAGGTCGGCGACGAAGCGCTCGAGTTCGGCCTTGCCGCCGCGGCCCGGCAGCACCGCGCGGCGCAGGTGCCGGTCGAGGTCGAAGTCGGGATCGTCGACCCAGCGGTAGCCGGTGGCCTGCGGCTGCACGACCTGGCGGAAGCGCTCGAAGGCCAGCATGCGCTGCTCGATGCTGCGCCGCAGCCGCGCGTAGTCGAGCTCGCCCTCGAACAGCATCACGCCAAGGATCTGCATCAGGTTGGTCGGCCGGTCCATGCGCAGCCAGGCGGTATCGACCGGGGACATGCGTTGCTGGCGGGGCATGGCGGGCTCGGGCGTTGGCGGCTGGTCGGATGATTGCGCGGCGTCGCCGGGTGACTCAGGCGGCACGGGCGACGCGCGCGGCGAAGTGCTGATCGAAGAAATCCTCGATCTCGCGCTCGAAGGTCGATTTCAGCGGCGACAGCAGCAGCCCGAGCCGGACCTGCACCGTGACCTGCTTGCGCGCCAGCGTCAGCTGGCCGGCCAGTCCGGCGCGCCTGAACGACAGCACGTCAGCGTCGTCCCAGCAGTAGTCGAGACCGTACTGCGACTTCAGGTCGGCCGCCACGTGCTCGGCGGCCAGCCGTGCCTTCTTGGCGCTGAGGTGGTGCGTGCGGGTGACCTTGATCTCGCTCATGCGCGCAGTGTAGGGCCGCAGCAGCCCGCTGCGGAAGCGGGGTGTTCCGGGTGACGCGCCGCGGCGACACCCGCTTTGGCGACAATCGCCCGCATGAACTCGCCAGCTATCCGCGCCTGGCTCACCCCGCGCCGCCTGATGGCGGTGTCGGTGGTGGTGGCGCTGCTCACCATCGGGCTCAAGACCGCGGCCTGGTGGATCACCGGTTCGGTCGGCCTGCTGTCGGACGCGATGGAGTCCTTCGTCAACCTGGCGGCCGCCATGTTCGGCCTGCTGATGGTGACGCTGGCAGCGCGCCCGGCCGACGACGACCACCCGTTCGGCCACGACAAGGCCGAGTATTTTTCCTCCGGCTTCGAGGGCATCCTGATCATCGGCGCCGCCGCCGCCATCATCTGGGCGGCGCTCCCGCGCTTCTGGAATCCGCAGCCGCTGGAGCAGGTCGGCTGGGGGCTCGGCCTGTCGATTCTCAGCTCGGTGTTCAACGGCATGCTGGCCTGGGTCATGCTGCGCGCCTCGCGCATGCACCGCTCGATCGCCCTGGAAGCCGACGCCAAGCACCTGCTCACCGACGTCTGGACCTCGGCCGGGGTGGTGATCGGCCTGCTGCTGGTGGGCGTGACCGGCTGGCTGTGGCTGGACCCGCTGGTGGCGATCGGCGTGGCGCTGAACATCGTGCTGGAGGGCGTACGGCTGATCCGGCGTTCCTGGAGCGGGCTGATGGACGCGGCGGTCGAACCCGAGGTGCAGGGCGAGATCGAGGCGGTGCTGGAGCGCTTCACCCAGCGCCACGGCGAGCACCACGAGGTGTTGTTCGACCACCTGATGACGCGCCGCGCCGGTCAGCGCCGCTTCATCAACGTGCACATGCACGTGCCGCCCGGCTGGACGCTGGCGCGTGCCGATGAATTGCGGCACCAGGTCGAGCGGGCGCTGGTCGAGGCGGTGCCGGGTCTGCACGCCAGCATCCAGATGCTGCCCGACGGCGTCGAACCGATCACCGGCGACCTGACGGTGCCGCTGGAGCCGGCGGCCGAAGGCCTGCATTCTCATTGAACGCTCGAACGCCATGCAAGCCCTGATCCAGCGTGTTTCCGAGGCCCGTGTCAGCGTGGCCGGCCGTGTCGTCGGCGAGATCGGACCGGGGCTGCTGGTGCTGCTGTGTGCCGAGCATGGCGACGACGAGGCGCTGGCCGACCGACTGCTTGCCAAGCTGCTGAAGCTGCGCATCTTCAGCGATGCCGCCGGCAAGATGAACCGGAGCGTGCAGGACGTGGGCGGCGGGCTGCTGATCGTCAGCCAGTTCACGCTGGCGGTCGACACCTCGGGCGGCAACCGGCCCAGCTTCACCAACGCGGCGGCGCCGGAGGTGGGCCGGCGCCTGTACGAGCACTTCGTGGCACAGGCGCGCGCGACGCACCCGCAGGTGGCGACCGGCGAGTTCGCCGCCGACATGCGGGTGCATCTGGTGAACGACGGGCCGGTGACCATACCGCTGCGTATTTCATAGCGAATGGCATAGACGGACCCGTCGCTACCAGGGCACGGCGTCGCCGTGCGTGCCCGGTATCAGGCGTCGTCGCGCTGCAGCACCACCTCCCACAGCACCTTGGGCAGCTGGTAGCGCTGCACCGTGCGTTCCTGCAGATGGACACAGCGCCAGCCGTCGGCGAACAGCGCTTCGGCCTGCGGGCGATCGAAAAAGCGCTTGTCCCAGCCGCCTACGCGGATGAAGTGCGGGTCGGCCGGGTCCGCCGGCGGCGCGCTGCCGGCGCCGTGGTGCACATCGCGCACCGAATTCAGCCGGCATACCAGCACCCCATCGGGCTGCAGGCGATCGCGGATGCAGGCCACCAGCTGCACCGTCTCGGGCCAGCTGAAGTAATGCAGCGACAGGCTGGCAAGCACGGCGCCGGCCTGTGCGATGGGAAACGGCGCGCGGATGTCCTGCTGGTGGAAGATCGCGCCGCTCGGCACGCGCTGCCGCGCGCTGGCCAGGTGCTCGGCGGAGAGCTCCAGCGCCACCACCGGCAGGCCGGCGGCCACCAGAACCGCGGTGTCGCGGCCCGAGCCGCAGCCCAGTTCCAGCACCGGCGCCCCGCCGGCGCGCCGCATGCTGCCCTCCAGCAGCGGCAGCCAGCGGGGCAGCCAGTCATCGGGGCTTTCGTCCGCGATCGTCATGGCGTCAGCGCAGGTAGGGGTCCGGCAGGCCGAGCCCGGTCAGGACGGCGCTCTCGTGCGCCTCCATCGCCTCGGCATCCTCGTCGCTGGTCTCATGCTCCCAGCCCTGCGCGTGCAGCGCGCCGTGCACCAGCAGGTGGGCGTAATGATCGGCCAGCGGCTTGCCTTGCTCGGCGGCCTCGCGCGCCACGACAGGCGCGCACAGCACCAGGTCGGCGGCGACCAGCGGCGCGCCGCTGTAGTCGAAGGTGAGCACGTTGGTGGCGTAGTCCCTGGCGCGGAAATCGCGGTTGAGCTGCCGTCCCTCGTCGTCACCGACGATGCGCACGGTGATCTCGGCCGCCTGCACCTGCTCGCCCAGCGTCGCGCGCAACCAGCGCGCCACCCGGTGGCGCGGCAGCGCGTCGCGGTGCTCGGCGACACCGTCGAAGCGGCCGAATTGCAGCGACAGGCTCAGTTCAGGGCGGGCCATGCTTGGCTTGTGCGGGAGGCCCTAATCGGCGACCGCAGCGCGGCCGGCCGCCGGCCGCCCGCGGGCGTCGTAGGCATCGACGATGCGCGCTACCAGCGGGTGCCGCACCACGTCGGCGCTGGTGAAGTGGGTGAAGGCCAGGCCCTTGACGCGCCTCAGCACACGCTCGGCGTCGATCAGGCCGCTGGTGGCCCCCTTGGGCAGGTCGATCTGGCTGACGTCGCCGGTCACCACTGCCCTGGCGCCGAAGCCGATGCGGGTCAGGAACATCTTCATCTGCTCGGGCGTCGTGTTCTGCGCCTCGTCGAGGATGACGAAGGCGTGGTTCAGCGTGCGCCCGCGCATGAAGGCCAGCGGCGCGATCTCGAGCTGGTTGCGCTCAAAGGCCTTAGCCACGCGGTCGAAGCCCATCAGCTCGTATAGCGCGTCGTACAGCGGACGCAGGTAGGGATCGACCTTCTGCGTCAGGTCGCCGGGCAGGAAGCCCAGGCGTTCGCCGGCCTCCACTGCCGGCCGCGTCAGAATGATGCGCTGCACTGCCTGGCGCTCCAGTGCGTCGACCGCGCAGGCCACCGCCAGGTAGGTCTTGCCGGTGCCGGCCGGGCCGATGCCGAAGGTGATGTCGTGCTCGGCGATGTGGTGCAGGTAGACGCTCTGGTTCGGCGTGCGCGCGCGCAGGTCGGCGCGGCGGGTGTTCAGCACCAGCGCGCCATCGGCCCCTTCGCGCAGGGATTCGCCGTCGCCGGCCAGCATCAGCTGCACCGTGTCGGGGCGGATCGGGCGGTCGGCCAGTTCATACAGCGCCTGCAGCACGGTGAGCGCGCGATCGGCGAACTTCTTCGGGCCTTCGATCCTGAACTGCTCGTTGCGGTGCGCGATCGCCACCTGCAGGCCGACCTCGATGGTGCGCAGGTGCTCGTCCATCGGCCCGCACAGGTTGGCCAGGCGCGTATTGTTCGGTGGCGTGAAGCTGTGGCGCAGGATCAAGGCTGATAATTCCTCCAGTACGGATCCTCCGCCATTGCGGCGGCGGCCCATCATACGACCCCTCAAGCCATGATCGGACACTTGCGCGGCCAGCTTGCGGCCAGGAACCCACCCGAAGTCGTGATCGACTGCTGCGGCGTCGGCTACGAGGTGCTGGTGCCGATGAGCAGCTTCTACAACCTGCCGGCGCTGGGCCAGGAGGTCACGCTGCTGACGCACCTGGTGGTGCGCGAGGACGCGCAGACGCTGTACGGCTTTGGCTCGGCGGCCGAGCGCGCCACCTTCCGCGAGCTGATCAAGGTCAGCGGCGTCGGCCCTCGCACGGCGCTGGCGCTGCTGTCGGGCATGAGCGCGGCCGAGCTGGCGCAGGCCGTCAGCGCGCAGGAGAGCGGGCGCCTGACCAAGGTGCCCGGCATCGGCAAGAAGACCGCCGAGCGCCTGCTGCTGGAACTCAAGGGCAAGCTCGGCGCCGACCTCGGCCCGCAGGCCGCGCCCGCCAGCGACGCGCAGGGCGACATCCTGCAGGCGCTGCTGGCGCTCGGCTACAACGACCGCGAGGCGGCTGCCGCGCTGAAGGCGCTGCCGCAGGATGTCGGCGTCAGCGAGGGCATCAAGCTGGCGCTGAAGGCGCTGGCGAAGTGAGGCGGAGGACATGAGCATCCAGACCGACGACTTCGGCCAGGCGCCCGGCGCCGGCGCGCCGCGCGTGGTCTCCAGCGCCGCCGGCTCGGCGCGCGAGGAGGCGCTGGAACGCGCGCTGCGGCCGAAGATGCTGCAGGAGTACGTCGGCCAGGCCAAGGCGCGCGAGCAGCTCGAGATCTTCATCGGCGCGGCCAGGAAGCGCGGCGAGGCGCTGGACCACGTGTTGCTGTTCGGCCCGCCGGGCCTGGGCAAGACCACACTCAGCCACATCATCGCGCACGAACTCGGCGTCAACCTGCGCCAGACCAGCGGCCCGGTGCTGGAAAAGCCGCGGGACCTGGCGGCGCTGCTGACCAACCTGGAGAAGAACGACGTCCTGTTCATCGACGAGATCCACCGCCTGAGTCCGGTGGTGGAGGAAATCCTCTACCCGGCGCTGGAGGACTACCAGATCGACATCATGATCGGCGAGGGGCCGGCGGCGCGCTCGATCAAGCTCGACGTGCAGCCCTTCACCCTGGTTGGCGCCACCACGCGTGCCGGCATGCTGACCAACCCGCTGCGCGACCGCTTCGGCATCGTGGCGCGGCTGGAGTTCTACACGCCCGAGGAGCTGACGCGCATCGTCACCCGTTCGGCCGGGCTGCTTCAGGTGGAGACCGACGCCGAGGGCGCATTCGAGATCGCGCGCCGCAGCCGTGGCACGCCGCGGATCGCCAACCGGCTGCTGCGCCGCGTGCGCGACTACGCCGACGTCAAGGGTCGGGGCCAGATCAGCCGGCAGATCGCGCATGACGCGCTGGCCATGCTGGACGTGGATCCGGAAGGCTTCGACGTCATGGACCGCAAGCTGCTGGAGGCGGTGATCCACCGCTTCGACGGCGGCCCCGTGGGGCTCGACAACATTGCCGCCAGCATCGGCGAGGAGCCCGGCACCATCGAGGACGTGATCGAGCCCTACCTGATCCAGCAGGGCTACCTGCAGCGCACGCCGCGCGGGCGCGTGGCCACGCTGGCGGCCTACCGGCACCTGGGCGTGGCACCGCCGCAGGCGGCGGGTGGCCTGTTCGGGGGTGTGTAGGGCCGTCGTTGCTTGCAGCGCGTGAAAGCTGGCGCACGGCCAAATCCCGTCCTGACATGGATTTCGCAGGGGCTGCCGCCACTCCTGCGGCGTCACGTTTCCGGCGTCACGCCCAGCGCCACCAGAAAGCGCGCCACCATGTTGTAGGTGGCGATGGCCGCCGTCAGCTCGACCAGCTGGGTGGTGTCGAAATGCTGCTTCAGGGCGTCGAACAGCGCGTCCTCGACCTGCACGTCGAGCGTCATCTGCGCCGCGTAGCGCACCACCAGTTGTTCGACCGGCCCGAGCGCGGGATCGTCGGCGTGGCGCGCATCGCGCGCCACCGCGCGATCGAGCGCATCGAGCTCGGCCTGGGTGCCGCCGGCGGCCAGGAAGTCGGGCGCATGGTGGTGGTACTCGTAGCGTGCGCCGGTCAGCAGCGCCACCGTGCAGATGCCCAGTTCGCGCAGCCTGCGGCTGGTGGGCAGTTCGCTGCGTACGGCCTTGAGGTAGCCGTTCCAGCCGCGTGCCAGCGGCTCGCTCCACAGCAGCGCCTTGTCCAGGTTGATCAGCTGGCCGCCGCGGCGCGCCAGGATGGCGTCGACCAGCTCGGCCGGCTGGGCTTTCAGTTCGGGGGTCCATTCGGGAATGCGCATGGGCTGCCTCTGGTGCGGTGGAGCCGCCGAGGATAAGGGGATAATTTCGCGATGCGCATTCGCTTCACCAAGATGCAGGGCGCGGGCAACGATTTCGTGGTGCTCGACGAGACCACGGCCCTGCTGGGCCTGAGTGCGGCGCAGTACCGCTGGCTGGCCGATCGGCATTTCGGTGTCGGCGCCGACCAGATCCTCAGCGTGCGGGCGGCGCCAGGCCCGGGCGTCGACTTCGAGTACGTGATCCACAACGCCGATGGCGGCGAGGTCGAGCAGTGCGGCAACGGCGCGCGCTGCTTCGTGCGCTACGTGCGCGAGCGCGGCCTGACCGACAAGCGCCGCGTGCGCGTGCAGGTCAGGCACGGCGTGATCGAGCTTGTCGAGCAGGCCGATGGCCGCGTCACGGTGGACATGGGTGCGCCGGTGTTCGAGCTGCCGCGCATTCCCTTCGATCCGGCTGGCATAACGCCGGTGCCGGCGGGTGCCGATGCCGCCCATCTGTGGCAATGGTGGCCGCTGGACCTGGGCAGGAGCGCGGCCACCGCGGTTGCCGAACCGGCGTCCGATGCCATCGTCAACGTCGCGGTGCTGTCGATGGGCAACCCGCACGCGGTGCAGCTGGTGGCCGACGTCGAGGCGGCACCGGTGGCCCGGCATGGTGCACTGATCGAAAGTCACCCGGCGTTTCCAAAGCGCGTCAATGCCGGCTTCATGCAGATCCTCGATCGCGCTGCGGTACGCTTGCGCGTGTACGAACGCGGTGTCGGCGAGACCCTGGCCTGCGGTACCGGTGCCTGCGCCGCCGTGGTGGCCGGCGTGCGGCTCGGCCTGCTCGACAGCCGGGTCGACGTGCACACGCGCGGCGGCGTGCTGAGCATCGAATGGGCCGGCGGCGAGCGTGACCCCGTGTTCATGACCGGCCCGGCGACCACCGTGTTCGAGGGCGAAACAGAGATTCCGGAGCTTTCATGACCTCATCTGCCATGCAACCCATCACCGAAGAAGACATCGCGCAGTTCCTGATCCACACGCCGGATTTCTTCGAGCGCCACGCCGACCTGCTGGGCGCGGTGCAGCTGACCAGCCCGCACGGCGGGCGCGCCGTCAGCCTGCAGGAGCGCCAGGCCGAGATGCTGCGCGAGAAGATCAAGGTGCTGGAGCAGCGCCTGATGGAGATGATGCGCCACGGCACCGAGAACATGCTGATCGGCGACAAGCTGCAGCGCTGGGCGCGCCAGCTGTTCCTGGTGGCGCGCGCGGCCGACCTGCCGGCGGTGCTGGTGAGCGAGATGAAGGCGCAGTTCAGCGTGCCGCAGGCGGCGCTGAAGGTCTGGGGCGTGGCCGAGGCCTTCGCCGACGAAGCGTTCGCGCAGGACGTGAGCGAGGACGTCAGGAGCCTGGCCAGCTCAATCGGCGCGCCGTACTGCGGCGTCAACTCGGGCTTCGACGCCGTGCAATGGCTGGACGAACCCGACGCCGCCGCCTCGCTGGCGCTGATTCCGCTGCGCCCGAGCAGCAGGGAGCCGGCTTTCGGCCTGCTGGTGCTGGCCTCGCCCGACAGCCAGCGCTTCCAGATCGGCATGGCGACCGACTTTCTCGAGCGCATCGCCGAGTTGGCCAGTGCCGCGCTGTCGAGGTTGAGGGACTGAACATGTCGGCCGGTGCGGCGCTGAGGCCGGCGGACGCCGCGCTCATCGAGCGCTATCTGGAACATGTGCGCGTCGAGAAGCGCCTGGCCGCGCGCACCGTCACGCTCTACGGCCTGGATCTGGAAAAGCTCGGCCAGTTCGCCGTGCAGGACGACGTGGGCTTGACGGCGGTGCAGGGTACCCATGTGCGGCGCTGGGTTGCGCGCATGCATGCGGGCGGGCGCAGCGGGCGCGGCATCGCGCTGATCCTGTCGGGCTGGCGCGGTTTCTACGCCTGGCTCGGGCGCCAGGGCCTGATCCAGGCCAACCCGGTGCAGGACGTGCGGGCGCCGCGCCAGCCGCGCCCGCTGCCCAAGGCGCTGGGCGTCGACGAGGCGGTGCAACTGGCCGAGCACGTGGCTGAAAGCGACGACGCCTGGCTCGATGCGCGTGATGCCGCCATGGTCGAGCTGCTCTACGGCAGTGGGCTGCGCGTCGGCGAGTTGGTCGGGCTCGACGTGGCGGCCAGCGATGGCGCGCTGCAGGCCGGGCGCGGCTGGATCGACCTGGCGGGTGCCGAGGTGCAGGTGCAGGGCAAGGGCGCCAAGCGCCGTGCCGTGCCGCTGGGCCGGCAGGCGGTGGCCGCGCTGCGCCACTGGCTGGCGCTGCGCGGCCAGGTGGTGGCCGTGGACGCGGCGGCGCAGGCGCTGTTCATCGGCCGCCGCGGCACGCGGCTGACGGCGCAGGCGATCTGGCAGCGCCTGAAGCGCCGCAGCCTGCAGGCGGGGCTGGCGACGCCGGTGCATCCGCACATGCTGCGCCACTCGTTTGCCAGCCACCTGCTGCAGTCCAGCGGTGACCTGCGTGCGGTGCAGGAACTGCTGGGCCACGCCAACATCGGCACCACGCAGGTCTACACGCGGCTCGACTTCCAGCACCTGGCGCAGGCCTACGACGCCGCCCATCCGCGCGCGCGCAAGCGCTGACAACTCGCGCCGAGCACGGCTACACTGGCGTGTTCGCTGTTCCATCCGCCGCCCGCCGCGGGCGCGCCGCCACGCCATGTCCCTGATTCCCGCCACCATCCTCACCGGCTTCCTCGGCTCGGGCAAGACCACCCTGCTCAAGCGCGTGCTGACCGAGGCGCACGGCCAGAAGATCGCCGTGATTGAAAACGAGTTCGGCGAGGAGAACATCGACAACGAGATCCTGGTCGCCGACCAGCAGGAGCAGATCATCCAGATGAGCAACGGCTGCATCTGCTGCTCGATCCGCGAGGACCTGCGCTCGACCCTAAGCGAGCTGGCGGCCAAGAAGCGCAAGGGCGAACTCGACTTCGAGCGTGTGGTGATCGAGACCACGGGTCTCGCCGACCCGGGGCCGGTGGCGCAGACCTTCTTCATGGACGACGAGATTGCCGAGAGCTACCTGCTGGACGCCATCGTCACCCTGGTCGACGCCAAGCACGCCGCCCAGCAGCTCAACGACCGCGTGGAAGCGCAGCGCCAGGTGGGCTTCGCCGACCAGATTTTTATCAGCAAGTCCGACCTGGTGAGCAGCGAGGAGCTGGATGCGCTGCAGCACCGCCTCAAGCACATGAACCCGCGCGCGCCGCAGCAGGTGGTGCATTTCGGCGAGGTGCCGATCAAGCAGGTGTTCGACCTGCGCGGCTTCAACCTCAACAGCAAGCTCGACATCGACCCCGACTTCCTCAAGGAGGAGGACGGGCACGACCATGACCACGATCACCACCATGATCATGACCATGAGCACGGCGAGCACTGCGACCACCCCTCGCACCAGCACGCGCACGGGCACCACCACCATCACGACGACGACGTCAAGAGCTTCGTGTTCCGCACCGAGCGCGTGTTCGATCCGGCCAGATTGGAGGATTTCCTCGGCGCCATCGTCAACATCTACGGCCCGCGCATGCTGCGCTACAAGGGCGTGCTGTGGATGAAGGGCACCGAGCGCAAGGTGATCTTCCAGGGCGTGCACCAGCTGATGGGCAGCGACCTGGGACCCGAGTGGAAACCGGACGAGCCGCGCGAGAGCAAGATGGTGTTCATCGGCATCGACCTGCCGAAGGACATCCTGATCCAGGGGCTGGAGCAGTGCCTGGATTGAGAAGGTGTGAACGAATCCGCCACAGCCGCTCGAGCCGCCAAGACGGCGCCACTCGTCGTTGCAAGTGCCCGCCGCAGCACGAGCTGCGTCTGCGCCTTGCGCCTCGATTGACACCGGTTGGGCGACGCGCTTGACCACGCCCGATCCATTCACAACTCCTGGGCGCCCGGCCCGGAATCCCGCGTTCGGCGGCCCGCGCGCACGCGGTTTGCCGGCGGCTCCGGGTAAGCCCGTAGGCCTATTGCCGTCCAAAACGGCGGATGCCGGCGCCCGCTCGCTACAATCGCCGCCTTTGAACCGGTGGCAATCCATGCGATGCTTGGTGCCGCCGGCGGCAAGCGGAGCCGACCGGCCAATTGCCGACCGTCGCCCAAGAAGGTCCAAGAACAGGGCGTGTAACGGACGAAAAA
>NZ_DAOMOQ010000027.1:39446-46563 GCF_035444425.1 Ottowia sp.
ATTGCCGACCGTCGCCCAAGAAGGTCCAAGAACAGGGCGTGTAACGGACGAAAAAGACCATGCTTCGTCCGCTGGATGTTCGGTTGGGGCTGGCGCGTCACGGCGCGAATCCCGACAGGAGACAGATGAAGTGAACGCTGCGGCTGCCAAGAAACCCGCCCAATCCGAGGCGACGCCCGCCCAGAAGACACCCGCCGCGGCGGCCAAGGCGCCGGCTGCGAAGAAGGCGCCCGCCAAGACCGCCGCACCGGCCAAGAAGGCCGCCGCCCGCAAGCGGGCCGTTGCCCCGACGCCGGTCAGGCAGGCTCCGCCGATGGCGCCACCCAAGATTTTGCCCATGCCCATTGCTGCTACGCCCCCGGTGCCGATTGCGGTCAGGAAAGACCCCAAGCTGGCCAACAACTGGAAAACCAAGCCGGTCGAGGCGCTGAGCGACGACGAAGTCATCGCCATGCCCGACAGCGAGTACATGAACGACAAGCAGCTCGCCTACTTCCGCCTGAAGCTGGTCGAACTGAAGAACGACATCCTGGCCAACGCCGGCCAGACCACCGAGAACCTGCGCGAGGACACGGTGGTGGTGCCCGATCCGGCCGACCGCGCCACCATCGAGGAAGAGCACGCGCTGGAGCTGCGCACGCGCGACCGCGAGCGCAAGCTGCTGAAGAAGATCGAGCAGTCGATCGCCCGCATCGATTCGGGCGACTACGGCTACTGCGACGAGACCGGTGAGCCGATCGGCGTGCCGCGCCTGCTGGCGCGTCCCACCGCCACGCTGTCGCTGGAGGCGCAGCAGCGCCGCGAGCTGAAGCAGAAGATGTTCGGGGATTGATGCGGCACTCGCGCGCCAGCCGGACTTGATGGTCTGGCGCGCTTGAGAAGCCACCGCGCGCCCCTATGTCGATCCCATGGAAGCATTTCACGGCACCACCATCGTCAGCGTGCGGCGCCAGACGCCAAGCGGCTGGCAGGTGGCGATCGGCGGCGACGGCCAGGTCACCCTGGGCAACATCGTCGTCAAGGGCTCGGCGCGCAAGGTGCGCAAGCTCTACCACGGCCAGGTGCTGGCGGGCTTCGCCGGCGCCACGGCCGACGCCTTCACCCTGTTCGAGCGCTTCGAGGCCAAGCTGGAAAAGCACCAGGGCCACCTGACGCGCGCCGCCATCGAGCTGACCAAGGACTGGCGCACCGACCGTGTGCTGCGCCGGCTGGAAGCCATGCTGGCGGTGGCCGATAAGGAAGCCTCGCTGATCATCACCGGCAACGGCGACGTGCTGGAGCCCGAATACGGCCTGGTCACCATCGGCTCCGGCGGCGCCTACGCGCAGGCGGCGGCACGCGCCCTGCTCGAGCACACCGAGCTGCCGGCTGACCAGATCGTCAAGAAGGCGCTGGAGATCGCCGGCGAGCTGTGCATCTACACCAACATGCATCACACCATCGAAACGCTGTGATGACCGGGGCCGTCTGCCCCATGATTTTTTGAGTCGGCCATGTCCTCGATGACCCCCCAGGAGATCGTCTCCGAACTCGACCGCCACATCGTCGGCCAGCAGGACGCCAAGCGCGCGGTTGCCATCGCGCTGCGCAACCGCTGGCGGCGCCAGCAGGTCGACGAGCGGCTGCGGCCCGAGATCACGCCCAAGAACATCCTGATGATCGGCCCCACCGGCGTCGGCAAGACCGAGATCGCGCGCCGGCTGGCGCGGCTGGCGGGCGCGCCCTTCATCAAGGTCGAGGCGACCAAGTTCACCGAGGTCGGCTACGTCGGCAAGGACGTCGACTCGATCATCCGCGACCTCGCCGAGATGGCCGTCAAGCAGCAGCGCGAGCAGGCCATGAAGGCGCAGCGCACGCGCGCCGAGGACCTGGCCGAGGAGCGCATCCTCGACGTGCTGATCCCGCCGGCGCGCAACGCCGACGGCAGCAATGCGCCCAGCAGCGATGGCGCCGCGCGCCAAGGCTTCCGCAAGAAGCTGCGTGAGGGCCAGCTCGACGACAAGGAGATCGAGCTGGAGCTGACCCAGCCGGCGCCCAGCATGGAGATCATGACGCCGCCGGGCATGGAGGAGATGGCCGAGCAGCTCAAGGGCATGCTGGGCAATCTGGGCGCGGCGCGGCGCAAGCTGCGGCGCGTGAAGATCGGCGAGGCCATGAAGCTGCTGGTCGACGAGGAAGCCGGCAAGCTGGTCAACGAGGACGAGATTCGCGTCCAGGCGCTACAGAATCTGGAGCAAAATGGCATCGTCTTTATCGACGAGATCGACAAGGTGGCCTCGCGCAACGTCGAGGGCGGTAGCACCGCCGAGGTGTCGCGCCAGGGCGTGCAGCGCGACCTGCTGCCGCTGGTCGAGGGCACCACCGTGAGCACCAAGTACGGCATGGTGCGCACCGACCACATCCTGTTCATCGCCTCAGGCGCCTTCCACCTGTCCAAGCCGAGTGACCTCATCCCCGAGCTGCAGGGCCGGCTGCCGATCCGGGTCGAGCTCAGCTCGCTCACGGTGCAGGACTTCGAGGCCATCCTGACGCAGACCGATGCCAACCTGGTGCGCCAGTACCAGGCGCTGCTGGCGACCGAGGGCGTGACGCTCGCCTTCACGCCCGAGGGTATCTCGCGCTTGGCGGAGATCGCCTGCGCCGTCAACGAATCGACCGAGAACATCGGCGCGCGCCGCCTGTCGACGGTGATGGAGCGGCTGCTCGACGAGGTCAGCTTCGAAGCCACCCGGCTCGAGGGGCAGACGGTGACCGTCGATGCCGCCTACGTCGATGCCCGTCTGCAGGCGCTCAGCCGCGACGAGGACCTGTCGCGCTACATCCTCTGACGCGCTCGCCGCCGTCGCTGCGCCGGCCTCCAGCGTGAGCGCACCACCTGCGCCTTCTTGATCCGGTGCCATCGGCGTCGCCGCCCGCCTGGGCGCCCGACGGTGGCTGCGCGCGCCGGCTCGAATCCGGCTGCATAGGGGTTATCCACAATTGCCTCGTCATGCACTTTGACTGTGCTCGCTAAGTTGCTCATATTAAAGAGAATTCATCTTGGATATCCCGTGCATAAGTTGGCTAACGCGTTGATTTCATTGAAATAATTTGTGCGGCGCGATTGCGCTCCCGGTAATTCCTGCTACAGTGCAAAAAAGTGCAATTAAGTGGGGAAAAGTGGCGTCATCACTTCATCGTTGCACTTGTCATCGGGGGATCGCGTGTTTCAAGGGGCGTCATCGCTGAGTCTGGATGCAAAGGGGAGGCTGTCGGTGCCGACCCGGCATCGTGACGTCCTGACGGCGACCGCTGCTGGCCAGCTCACCATCACCAAGCACCCGCACGGCTGCCTGATGGTGTTTCCCCGCCCCGAGTGGGAGAAGTTCCGCGAGCGCATTGCCCAGCTGCCAATGTCGGCGCAGTGGTGGAAGCGCATCTTCCTGGGCAACGCGCAGGACGTCGAGATGGACGGCACCGGCCGGGTGCTGGTGTCACCCGAGCTGCGCCAGGCCGCCGGCCTGACGCGCGAGCTGATGCTGCTCGGCATGGGCCAGCACTTCGAGTTGTGGGACAAGGCCAGCTACGAAGCCAAGGAAGCCGAGGCCATGCAGGCCGGCATGCCGGAGGCCTTCGAGGACTTCGCGTTCTAGGGGATGGAGGCGGGTGAGCACATGGTCACACACCACGGTCCTGTTGCACGAGGCGGTCGATGCGCTGGTCACCGATCCGCAGGGGCGCTACGTGGACGCCACCTTCGGTCGTGGCGGCCATGCGCGCCTGATCCTGCGGCGGCTGGCGCCGCAGGGCAGCCTGCTGGCCTACGACAAGGACCCGGAGGCGCTGGCCGAGGCGGCGCGCATCGAGGACGCGCGTTTCTCGATCCGGCACCAGGGTTTCGCCGCGCTGGAGGACTTGCCACCGGGCAGTGTGGCTGGGGTGCTGATGGACCTGGGCATCAGCTCGCCGCAGATCGACAACCCCGCGCGGGGTTTTTCTTTTCGTGCCGACGGTCCGCTCGACATGCGCATGGACCCGACGCGCGGCCAGAGCGCGGCCGAGTGGCTGGCGACGGCCGAGCAGCAGCAGATTGCGGAGGTGATTCGTGAATACGGCGAGGAGCGGTTTGCTGGCGCCATTGCAAAGGCGATTGTGTCGCGTCGGCGGGAGCACGGCCCCGTGGCCGGCACCGCAGAACTGGCCGAACTCGTGGCTGGTGCGGTCCGGACCCGCGAGCCGGGCCAGAACCCTGCCACGCGCACGTTCCAGGCTGTTCGGATTTTCATCAACGCCGAGCTTGAAGAGCTCGGGCAGGCGCTGAAAGGCTGCCTGCATGCACTGCAACCCGGAGGTCGGCTGGTGGTGATCAGCTTCCATTCGCTGGAAGACCGCATCGTCAAGCAGTTCATCGCGCGGCATTCGCGCGCGGTGGTGGACCGGCGCGCGCCGTTCGCCGAGCCGGCACCGGCGCTGCTGCGCGCGCTGGCGCGCGTGCGTCCCTCCGCCGCCGAGGTGGCCGCCAACCCGCGCGCGCGCAGCGCCATCATGCGCGTGGCCGAGCGCACCGAGGCCGATCTTCCAGCGGCCATGCATGGCAGCATCGAGCCGCCGCCGGGCCGCCCCAAGGCGGCGAAGGCGCCCTCGGGGGGCAGCGCAACAGGCGCAGCCGTGACGCGTGGGGGTCAGTCGTGACCAGATTGTCGATCGTGCTGTTGGTCGCGCTGGTCTTCTCGGCGCTGTACCTGGTGCGGGTGCAGTACGACTCGCGCACCCTGACCACCGAGCTGCACCGGGCCCAGGCCGAGGCGCATCAGCTCGACACCGAGCACAGTCGCCTGCAGGTGGAAAAGCGCGCCCAGGCGACTTCCCTGCGGGTCGAGCGGCTGGCCCAGGACAAGCTGGCGATGCGCACGGTGACGCCGGCCATCACCGAGTACGTGAACTCGGCCATGGCGGTGTCGGTGGTGGCGGTGCCGGCATCGGCGGCCGCGCCGGAGGGTCGGCCATGAGGAACATCAGCTACGCCGCCAGCCCGTTGCTGGCGTCCAAGACGCCGGTGTGGCGCAGCAAGTTCATCGTCGCCATGCTGGCGCTGGCCTTCATCGTGCTGATCGCCCGCGCCGCCTACGTGCAGGTGATCGACAACGCCTTCTTCCAGCGCCAGGGCGCGGTGCGCTTCGAGCGCACCATCGAGCTGCCGGCCAGCCGCGGCCGCATCTACGACCGCAACGGCCTGCTGCTGGCCTCCAGCGTGGTGGCGCCCGGCATCTGGGCCGACCCGGAAGGCGTGCGCAAGGAACTCGACAAGCTCGAGCCGTCGGCCCGGCAGCAGCAGCAGGCCAAGCTGCAGCAGCTCGCGAAGCTGCTCGGCATGCCGCCGGCGGAGTTGAACAAGAAGCTCGACGCCGGCGAGCGCAACTTCGCCTGGTTGCGGCGCCAGGTCGACAAGTCGGTCGCCGACCAGATCGCCGCGCTGGGCATCGCCGGCATCTACCAGCGCAAGGAATACAAGCGCCGCTATCCCGAGGGCGAGGCGGCGGCGCACGTGATCGGCTTCGCCAACGTCGAGAACAAGGGCCAGGAAGGTGCCGAGCTGTCGTTCGAGAAGCAGCTGGCCGGCAAGCCCGGCTCGCGCCGCGTCTACAAGGACCGCCTGGGCCGGGTGATCGAGTCGGTGGGCGACGACGTGCCGCCGATCGATGGCCAGGACATCCAGCTGTCGATCGATTCCAAGGTGCAGTTCTTCGCCTACCAGAAGCTGCGCGACGCCGTCACCCAGCACAAGGCCAAGTCCGGCAGTGTGGTGGTGCTGGATGCCCTGACCGGCGAGGTGCTGGCGCTGGCCAACTATCCGAGCTATTCGCCCGACAACCGCAGCCGGCTGACCGGCTCGCAGCTGCGCAACATCGCGCTCACCGACACCTTCGAGCCCGGCTCGGTGATGAAGCCGATCACGGTGGCGATGGCGCTGGAAGCCGGCAGGGTGACGCCGCAGACTGTGATCCCGACCGCGCCCGGCTCCTACCAGCTGGACCGCTTCACCATCCGCGATACGCGCAACTACGGTTCGCTGACGGTGGAAGGCGTGATCCAGAAGTCGAGCAACATCGGTTCGCTGAAGATCGCGCAGAAGCTGACGCCGCGCGAGATGTGGGACACCTATACCGCGCTCGGCTATGGCCAGAAGCCGGACCTGGCGTTCCCGGGTGCGGCGACCGGCCGCGTGCGTCCGTGGAAGAGCTGGAAGCCGGTCGAGCAGGCCACCATGGCCTACGGCTACGGCCTGTCGGCCTCGCTGTTCCAGATGGCGCATTCGTACACCGCCTTCGCGCACGACGGGCGCGTGATTCCGGCGACGCTGCTGAAGAGCCCGAGCGGCCAGCCGGTCGACGGCACGCCGGTGTTCTCGGAGAAGAACGCCCGCGCGGTGCGCAAGATGCTGGCGCTGGCGGCCGGGCCAGGCGGCACCGGCCAGCGCGCGCAGACCGTGGGCTATTCGGTCGGCGGCAAGTCGGGCACGGCGCGCAAGCAGCAGGGCAAGGGCTACGCTAGCAACAAGTACCGCGCCTGGTTCGCCGGCATGGCGCCGATCGAGCAACCGCGCGTGATCGTCGCCGTGATGGTCGATGAGCCCAGCAACGGCGTCTACTACGGCGGCGCCGTGGCGGCGCCGGTGTTCAGCGAGGTGGTGCAGCAGACGCTGCGCATCATGGGCGTGCAGCCGGACGTGGCGGTCAAGCCCGAGATCGTGGCCGAGCAGGTGCCGGAGCCGTTCTGATGACGACGGCGCTTCACACCCCCCAGGAAGCCGCTCGCTGGCTGCGCGCGCGTGTGCACGGCGTGCTGCAGACCGACAGCCGCAAGGTGCAGCCGGGTGATGGCTTCATCGCGTGGCCGGGGGCAGCCACCGATGGGCGGCGCTTCGTGGCGGCGGCGCTGGCGCAGGGGGCGCGTGCCTGCGTGGTCGAGCGCGAGGGGGTCGAGGCCTTCGGCTTCGATCGGGCCGAAATCGCCAGCTGTGTGCAGCTCAAGGCGACCACCGGCCCGATCGCCGACGCCTATTACGAATCGCCGTCGCGCGCGCTCGACGTGCTGGCCATCACCGGCACCAACGGCAAGACCTCGTCGGCCTGGTGGC
>NZ_DAOMOQ010000028.1:0-46550 GCF_035444425.1 Ottowia sp.
GTCGTGGACATCTGACAGGCCCCTGTCAAGAGGGCCTCGGGCTCACGCTTACGGTGCACGCGCCGACCGGAGCGGGGCTGGGCGCGCAGATCGATTTCGATCTCATCGCACGCAAGAAGGTCGCGGGCCTGGCCTGATGCACAGAAACGCCCTCCGGGGCGTTTATTGTTTTAGGGCTGCTTTCGGCCAGGAGCAGACGACGCCGCTGTGCCATCCTGCGCCCACTCGGCGGCCCCGCTGCTCAATGTCCGAGTCGAGCGGAGCCAGGCAAACGAGCAAGGGCGCCGGGCGACGCGGGCTACAACGTCGCCGGGATGCGGCTTTGGCTGAACGGCGTCGGCAGGGACGGGAGCCCAAGCTCCGGCATGTCGCCATGGCGCACCAAGTGTTGGGGCCCGAGTTCGGCGATATGGTTGATGCCGAGAAGACCGAGGTCGCAGTCGATCTCGCGCGTGAGGATGTCGATCGCATGCGCGACGCCGTCGCCGCCGGCGATGGTCGCCGCGTAGTTGAACGGACGGCCGATGAAGACGAAGTCCGCGCCGAGCGCCAGCGCCTTGAGAACGTCTGAGCCGCGGCGAAAGCCGCTGTCCACCATGAGCGGCATGCTGCCGACGGCCGCGCGAGTGGCGGGCAGCACGCGCATGGGCGACACGGCGCCATCGAGCTGCCGGCCCCCGTGGTTGGAGAGGATCACCCCGTCGAGCCCGTGGTCACGGGCGCGTGCTGCGTCGAGCGGATGCAGCACCCCCTTGAGGACGAAGCGACCCTTCCACTGCGCCCGGATGCGGGCCATTGCCGACCAGTCAAGGTGCGCGCGGCCGGAGAAGTCGCGGACCACGTTTCGCGCGACGATCGCGGTGCGGTTGTCGGTGTCGGTGTTCTCAAAGTGGGGCATGCCGCGCGTCGCCAGCGTGCGCCCGAAGGTGCAGACGCTCCAGCGCGGATGCGTGAGGCCCTGCCACAGCAGCGATAGGTCGGGTCGCAAGGGGCTGGTGAAGCCGGCTCGCGCGTAGTTCTCGACGTTGCCGCGCACGGCCGAGTCCACAGTGACTACCAGCGTGCCGAAACCGGCGCGCGCGACGCGGTCGACCAGCGCCTCGATTCTCTCCGGCGTGGGCGGCAGGTAGGCCTGGAACCAGCTCTCGGGCGCGGCCTGCGCGACTTCCTCCATGCGCGTGAGGGAGGAGCCGCTCATGATCATCGGGATGCCGGCCCGCGCCGCCGAAGTGGCGAGCACCACGTCGCCGCGGTAGGCGGTGAGCGCGCTCACGCCCATGGGTGCGATGCCGAAAGGCGCGTTCCATTCACGGCCGAAGAGGGTGGCCTTCTGCGAGCGCTGCGCCACGTTGTTCAGGACGCGCGGCAGGAAGCCGATCTCGTCGAACGCGAGACGGTTGTCACGCTGCGAGGCGCCGGTTTCGGCAGCGCCGAAGACGTAGCCGAAGATCGGCTTCGGCAAATGGCGCCGCGCCGAGGCCTCGAAGTCCTCGAGCGCGTAGATTCCGCGCAGGCGGCGGGGCAGGGGGGCGGTCACGGCGGGCCCTCAGCGGCCGTTGGCCTTGCGCCAGGCCTCGAAGTCAACCTTGCTTTGCGGATTGGTGGGAGGGTATAGGCCGATGATGGAGCGGCCCTTGGCGACTTCCTCCGACACGAAGTCCTCGAAGGCTGTCATCTCGAAGGCTTCGTGGGCGATCTCCTCGGCCAGGTGCGCGGGGATGACGACCACACCTTCGCCGTCGCCCACCAGGGTGTCGCCCGGGAAGACGGGCGCGTCACCACAGCCGATCGGCACGTTGATGTCGATCGCCTGGTGGCAAGTGAGGTTGGTCGGGGCGCTCGGACGGTGGTGGTACGCGGGGATCTTCAGCGCGCCGATCTCGGGCGAGTCGCGGAAGCCGCCATCGGTGACGACGCCGGCGACGCCGCGGGCCTGCAGCCGCATGACCAGGATGGCGCCGGCGGAAGCCGCGCGCGCGTCCTTGCGGCTGTCGAACACGAGGATCGCGCCGGGCGGGCATTCCTCGACCGCCTTGCGTTGCGGGTGCTCCGGGTTCAGGAACACCTCCATGCGGTTCAGGTCCTCGCGCGCCGGCATGTAGCGCACCGTGTACGCCGGACCGACCATGTTCTCGCGGAAGGCGCCCACCGGCCGGACGTCCTGGATGAGCTGGCTGCGCAGCCCGCGCTTGAACAGGCAGGTGCACAGCGTGGCGGTGCTGATCGTCTTGAGTTTCTGGAAGGCTTCGGCGGAAAGGGCCGGGGGTTGGCTCATGGCTGGCATGCGTGAATTGCGGTCTGAAGGTTATTGTATACTAGTAGCCGAAATCATCGCAGACGCCCGAGAGCTTGATTCATGACGGGAGACGACATGACCCAGACCAGCACCGCCCGGCCGCGGGTGCTCTACCTCGCGCGCGGCACGCCGCAGCTGTACGACACCGTGCGCAGCTACGCGCCCGCGAACATCGAACTCGTCACGCTCGAATCGGACAGTCGGCAGGAGGTGTTCGCGAAGCTGCCCGATTGCGAGGCGGTGATCGTCGCCACACGCAGGCTCGATCGCGAAATGATCGCGGCGGCGCCCGGGCTGCGGCTCGTGGTGCACCAGGGCGTCGGCTACCACGACACGACGGACGTGCCGGCGCTGCAGCAGCGCGGGATTCCCGTCGCCGTGACGCCGAACGGCACGCCGCAGACCGTGTCCGAGCACGCCGTGATGCTGATGCTCGCCGCGTGCCGGCTGCTGCCCTTTGCGGACAGCGAACTGCGCCAGGGCCGCTACCACGTCAACGCCCTGCGGCTGCAGTCGCAGACGCTGGCCGGCAAGACCATCGGCTTCGTCGGCATGGGGCGCATCGGCCAGGCGACCGCGCGCCGCCTGCTCGGATGGGAGATGCAGGGCCTGTATGTCGATCCGGTGCCGCTGCCGGACAGCGAGGCGGCGCGCCTGAACGTCACGCGCGTGGCCCTGCCCGAACTGCTGGCTCGGGCCGACATCGTGTCGCTGCACGTACCGCTCACCGACGACACGCGCGCGATGATCGACGCGGCGGCGCTGGCCCGCATGAAAAAGGGCGCCGTGCTCGTGAACACCGCGCGCGGACCCGTCGCGCACGAAGCGGCGCTCGTGGAGGCGCTGCGCTCGGGCCACCTGGGCGCCGCCGGCCTGGACGTGTACGAGGAGGAGCCGGTGCGCGCCGGGCATCCGTTCGCGCAGTTCCCCAATGTGGTCCTTACGCCGCACATCGCCGCGGCCACCCGCGACACCTTCGCCGCGAAGATGCAGGGCGTCTTCGCCAACATCAGCCGCTTCTATACCGGCGTGCCGCTGCAGGACCAGGTCCTGTGAGCCGCGCGCCGCGCCCACCCCATCATTCCGGAGACATCGAACCCATGAAGACACAAGACAGCACCCGCCGCCACTTCTCCCTGCTCGCCGCCGCGGCACTCGCCGCCGCCGCGTTCGGGTTGCCGGGCGCCGCGCTCGCACAGGCGAAGTTTCCCAGCAAGCCCGTAACCATCGTCGTGCCCTATACGGCGGGCGGCGCCTCGGACGTGCAGGCGCGCCTGATCGGCCAAAAGCTTTCGCAGCTGTGGGGCCAGCCGGTCGTGGTCGACAACAAGCCGGGCGCCAGCGCCTCCATCGGCATGCAGTTCGTGGCGCAGGCGGCGCCGGACGGCCACACGCTGGTGATCAGCGACCTTGGCACGCTGACGATCGCGCCTTCCGTGCGCAAGGTGCCGTACGAACTGGACAAGGACTTCGCGCCGCTCACGATCCTGACCTACTCGCCCTACCTGCTTACGGCGCATCCTTCCACGCCGTACAACACGCTGAACGAACTGGTGGCCTACGCCAAGGCCAACCCGAACAAGATCAACTACGGCACCAGCGGCCTGGGCACCAACCCCCACCTGGCGGGGCGCCTCTTCGCATCGCGCCTCGGGCTCCAGTGGACCGACGTGCCGAGCAAAGGCGGCTCGCAGACCATCCAGGACGTGATGCAGGGCGTCGTCGACCTCCAGTTCAACAGCGTGTTCAGCACGGCCTCCCATGTGAAGGCCGCCAAGCTGAAAGCGCTCGCGGTTTCCAGCGCGAAGCGCCTGCCCGACATGCCGAACCTGCCGACCGTGGGCGAGGTGATCCCCGGCTTCGTCGCCGGCGGCTACCAGGGCATGTTCGCACCGGCCGCGACGCCGCCCGAGGTGGTGCGCAGGATCAACGCCGACCTGGTGCAGGTGCTGGCCATGCCGGACGTGAAGGCCAGGCTGGTGGAACTGGGCGCCGAGCCGATGGCGGGCAGTCCGGAAGCGATGCGCACGTTCCTGCGCGAGGACCGCGAGCGCTGGGCCGGCGTGGTGAAGCAGTACAACATCAAGGTGGAACAATAATCAGGCCATGGCTCGCCCGCGCCTCGTGCTCGCCTCCACGCTGCAGGACCTTGCGTCCCTGGGCGCGAGCCGGCCTGCGCTCGCCGTGCGCGGCGCCGCCAGCAGTGAGATCGCCGGCATGCTGCGGCGGGCCATCGTCAACGTGGACCTCGTGCCGGGCACTGCGCTGAACGAATCCGACGTGGCGACGCAGTTCGGCGTCAGCCGCACTCCCGTGCGCGAGGCGTTCCGCACGCTGCTATCCGAGGGGCTCCTCGATGTGCGGCCGCAGAAGGGAACCTTCGTCTCGCTGCTGCACCGGCCGGACCTGGAGGACGCGCTGTTCGTACGCGAGGCGCTCGAATGCTCTGCCGCGGACCTAGCCGCGCGTGCGCCGGTTAGCGAAAGAATGGTGCTACTGCGGATCGTGGAGCAGCAGCGCATGGCCTTGCAGCAGGGCGACCGCGAAGGCAGCCTCGCCGCCGACGAGGATCTGCACCGCAAGATCATGGAACTGTCGGGGCACGCTTCAGCGTGGGAGGTGGTGCGGCAGGCCCGCACGCACCTCGAGCGGCTGCGCCGCATCGCCAATGCGGAACTCGGCGGCAGTGAGGAAGCGCTCGGCTACCACGAGAAGATCGCTCAGGCGATCGTTGACGGGGATGCGAAAGCGGCGGTCCAGCTGTTGCGCAGTCACATTCGCCAGATCGAGGGCTTCATCGGGCGGATCGCGGAGCTGCACGCGGGTTATATCGGATAGCGGAGCAAGGAAGCCCCCTGGTGGCGCTTGTTCCTCCGAACGCGTCCAGGGGATGGGTGGCGTCTTTGCCGCGCGGAATGACATCTGCTTCCGGCCAGAAGCCGCCGTTGCTCGCAAGGCCCGCAACGCATTAACGGTTTGCAGAATGCGCGGATGCGGGCCGCACAGAGAACCACTCGCTCCAAACTGCTTATGCCCGAGCAGCCGGGTTGGTCACTTCGTTGTCAAGAGTGCTACTGCGGGACTCCGAATTCGCCGGCGGACATAGCAGCGACCCGCTGCAGCCGGCCCTCGATCCCCGCCAGGCCGAGGTGCGATGCACGAATTGGAATCGTGGCCACCTGCTCTTCATCGCCTACTTGCAACTGCAGCACCACGACGTCTTGGTTGGCCTGGTGGACGTTCCAGCGGCGGATGGGATGCTGCCGAGCGATCACCTCCAGCCATCGGTCCAGTCCGGCGGCCACTGCGTCGGTTGCGAAGGCCGGCGTCAGCACTTCGACGCTCGGGTGGCGATGGTGCTGGGCGCAAATCTGGATGGCGCCTGCGATCTTGGATTGCAGGAGCCGGTCGCCCTCCATGTCCACAGGTGGCAACGACGGTTCTCGGTTTGGCCTCTGGATGACGGCGACGAAGAACGCAAGATGGGGCGAGCCTGCCGGGAGCCCAAACTCGTGTGCGGTGGGGCACAGCTCGGGGACCTCCTTCGAGTCGATGAGGCGTTGCATGCAGGTTCGCAAGACCGAAGGCGTCCACATGCATACCTCGCGATAGTCGAATAGGCAACCGCATCGTCACGATGTGGCTGGACTTTGCCGAGGATCAGGCTCGTCGGCGCAAGGAGGTGTTCCTGAAGGACTGGGCGGAGCGGCTCGATGCCTTCCTGACCTTCAACGAACGCGATGTGCTCACCGGCGCAGGCCGCATCTCCAAGAAGCAGGCCGACGCCCACGCTGAGAACCAATATGAGCAGTTCGCCGTCCAGCGGCGGGCTTTGTTGGAGGCCGAAGGTGCAGATGCCAATGTGCGAGCGTTGGAGGACGCCGCCAAGGCGCTACCCAAGCCGGGCAGAAGCAGCAGGAAGAGAAAATGAATTGCCGGGCTTGGCCCGGCCAAAGGGAAGATGAAAAGGCGATAAGGGAATGGTGCCCAAGGGACCATGGCCCTACCCGGAAAAGGAAAAGGCCACCGTCACGTCTAGCCCGCACCGATCACCAGATTCCCTGACGGCGCCAGCCCGTCGATGTAGTCCGACCACGCCTGCAACATCTCCCGCCGCTGCTCGGCGTACTCGGCCCGGTTGTAGACACCACGCACGCCGCCGATGGTGTGGTTCAGCGCCTTTTCCACCACGTCTGACGGCCAGCCCTGTTCGTGCAGCAGCGTCGAAGCAGTGCGCCGAAGATCATGGATGGTGAAGGCGGGGATCTCCTGCCCCTGCAATGAAACCTTCAGCGCCTGGTTCAGTGCATTGCTGGCGAAGGGCTTGGCCAGGGTGCCACGGCCCGGCAACACCCAGACGCTGCTGCTGGCCAGCGGCTTGAGTTCCTTGAACAGCGTCTGCGACTGGGTGGACAGATAGACGATGTGCGGTTTGCCGGTCTTGGAGTTCTCGACCGGGATGTGCCATTCGCCTTCGTCCAGATGCATGTCCTTCCACTGCGCCAGCATCAGCTCCGACTTGCGCACCAGGGTCATCAGGATCAACTGGAAGGCGATCTTGAACTGGCGGCGGATGTTGGAGGTCTGCATGGCGCGCAGGAACTGCCGGATTTCGTCCGGCGTCAGCGCCCGGTCGCGGGCGGCGGCGCGGTAGACGTGCCGCATGGGCAGGGCCATGACCGGGTTGGCCTGGATCAGGCCGCAGGTCAGCGCGTAGTCGAGCATGCGCTTGAGCAGGCCGCGCACTTGGCCGGCGGCGGCATCGAAGCCTTGTTCCTTCTTGCGCCAGATGACGCTGCGCACGTCCTCGGCGGTGATGTCCCGGATCGGCTTGCCGCCGATGTGCGGCAGGATGTCCTTTTCCAGGTAGCGGCGGGGCATGGTCACGTTCTTGCGGTCGCGTGACTGGATGTCCTTGAAGAAGCGTTCGGCGAATTCGGCCACGGTGGCGTCTTCTGCGCCGGCCACTTTCTCCTGCTGTTTCTTCTTTGCTGGCGACTCCCCCATCGCCACTTGGTGGGCTGCCTCGTCCCGTTTCAGGCGGGCGTTCTTCAGCGTCAGCGCGGGGTACTTGCCGAGCGTCAGCTTCTCGTACTTGCCATTCAGCCGGTAGCGGTAGCGCCAGACGACGCCCCCGGTCGGGAAGACCTCCACATACAGCCCTCGGTCGTCGGTAACCGTATAGGTCTTGTCCCTGGGCTTGAGCGCCTTGAGCGCGGTATCGGTCAGTGCCATCTCATCCTCCGTATGTCCAAGCAGAGGGACGGAGAGCAAATTTCCCGCTACTTGGCGCCAAACTTGGACATATCAGTGAGTGGCTTCGACTGTATCACCGAATTCGTCAGTGGAGGAAAATTCCTTTATTTACGCCAATTTAAAGTCATTCGAAAGACGTTAGTGGACGTCCTTGGACTCCATATTACTTCCCGATGCAGAAGCGCGCGAAGATGACGCCCAGCAGGTCGTCGGCGCTGAACTCACCCGTGATCTCGCCCAGCGCGTTCTGCGCCAGGCGCAGTTCCTCGGCCAGCAGGTCGAGCATGGGTGCGGGTCCACCCAGGTGCGTGTCGGCGGCACCCAGGTGCTGCGCGCTGCGCGCCAGTGCCTGCAGGTGCCGTTCGCGCGCGATGAACACGCCCTCGGCGGTGCCGGCCTGCCAGCCGGCGAGCTGCAGCAGGCGCTGGCGTAGCGCGTCCAGCCCCTCACCCGTCTTGGCCGACAGGGCGATGCCGTCGCCTGCGGGCAGCCGATCGGGCGCGGCGTCGCGCTTGTTCCACAGATGCAGCACCGGCACGCCGCGTGGCACGCGCTCGGCCAGGGTGGCGGCAATGCGCCGGTCCTCTGCCTGGTAGTCGGGCGTGCCGATGCGCGTCAGGTCGTGCAGCAGCAGCACGGCGTCGGCACTCTCGATGTGGCTCCAGGCGCGCTCGATGCCGATGCGCTCGACCTCGTCGCTGCTCTCGCGCAGGCCGGCGGTGTCGAGCACGTGCAGCGGCACGCCCTCGATCTGGATGGTCTGCTGCACCACGTCGCGCGTGGTCCCGGCGATCGGCGTGACGATGGCCAGCTCGGCGCCGGCCAGCGCGTTCAGCAGGCTGCTCTTGCCGGCGTTGGGTTGGCCGGCGATGACGAGCTTGATGCCCTCGCGCAGCAGCGCGCCCTGGCGCGCGCGTGCCTGCACGTCCGCCAGCGACTGGCGCAGCCGGGCCAGCCGGCCGGCGACGTCGTGCGCCGACAGCACATCGATCTCCTCTTCAGGGAAATCGAGTGTGGCCTCGATCAGCATGCGCAGTTGGATCAGGTCGTCGCGCAGCGCGTGGATCAGTGCCGAGAACTCGCCGGCCAGCGAGCGGCTGGCCGAGCGCGCCGCCGCCTCGGTACTGGCGTCGATCAGGTCCATCACGCTTTCGGCCTGGGCCAGGTCGAGCTTGTCGTTCAGGAAGGCGCGCTCAGTGAATTCGCCCGGCCGTGCCAGGCGCAGGCGCGGCAGGCGGGCGCTGCCGGTGCCGGGATCGGCTTCGGCCGCCGCCTGCAGGCAGCGCTGCAGCAGCAGTTGCAGCACCACCGGACCGCCGTGTGCCTGCACTTCCAGCACATCCTCGCCGGTGTAGGAGTGCGGGGCCGGGAAGAACAGCGCCAGCCCGTGGTCGATCGGGCTGCCGTCGGTGTCCTTGAAGGGGCCGTAAGTGGCCATGCGCGGTGCCAGTTCGCGCCCGGTGAGCGCGTGTGCCAACGGCATCAGCCCGCGCCCCGACACGCGCACGATGCCTACGGCGCCACGGCCCGGGGCCGTGGTGATGGCGGCGATGGGGTCGGCGTGCGGCTTCGGCATAGGGGGATTGTGCGGGAGTGGATGCCCTGCTGGCCGGGATGTGCGCCCGGCGGCGCACCTACTTTCTTTGTCTCGCCAAAGAAAGTAGGCAAAGAAATGCGACCCCGCTGGCCGTGTCCCTCCGCTTCGCTACGGGCAACCTGCGATGCTCAATCGTGGGGCGGCGCTGCGGAACTCACTACGCGCCTGCGGCGCTTCGCTCGGACAACCGCAGCGAGTCAGAGCACGAAGCGCAGCATGCTTCGCTGCCGCGCCCGCCCCACGCCCTGCGCTTCTCGGCACGGCCAGAGGGGAAGGACCTACATAACGAAAGCCCGCGTGAGCGGGCTTGAGTGTTCCAGTGCACCCGTGGCCGGGGTCCCCCCGGCCAGTGGGTGCGTCCCCCCCCCGGGGGGAAGGCGCGTCAGCGCCTCAGGGGGGATCAAAATTTCGGCAGATTGAACTTCGGCGGCACGCCCATACGGGTGTTGATCAGCCACTGCTGCGCGATGGTCAGGATGTTGTTGGTGATCCAGTACAGCACCAGGCCGGCCGGGAACAGGAAGAACATGACGCTAAAGACCAGCGGCATGATCCACATCAGCTTGGCCTGCATCGGGTCTGGCGGCAGCGGGTTGAGCGCGGTCTGGAACAGCGTCGTCAGCGTCATGATGATCGGCAGGATGTAGTACGGATCCTTGGCCGACAAATCCTGCACCCACAGCGCCCAGGGCGCGCCACGCATTTCCACGCTGGATAGCAGCACCCAATACAGTGCGATGAACACCGGTATCTGCACCATGATTGGCAGGCAACCACCCATGGGGTTGACCTTTTCCTCGCGGTAGATGCGCATCATCTCCTGCTGCATCTGCTGCGGGCTGTCCTTCAGGCGCTCGCGCATGTCGGTGATCTTGGGGTTGATCGCCTTCATCTTGGCCATGCTGGCGTAGGCCTTGGCATTGAGCGGGTAGAACAGGATCTTCAGCAGCAGCACCAGCGCCACGATGGACCAGCCCCAGTTGCCGATCACGGCGTACAGCTTGTCGAGCAGCCAGTACAGCGGCTTCGACAGGATGGTGAAGTAGCCGTAGTCCTTGACCAGTTCCAGCCCGGGCGCGATGGCCTCGAGCACCTTCTCTTCCTGCGGGCCGACGAACAGGCGCGCGTCGGTCGCGCGCGTGCTGCCGGGCTCGACCGCACCGACCGAGGCGATCATGCCGGCAGCGTACAGGCCGTTGTCGACCTTGCGGGCGAAGTTCTCGTGCTGCGTCGGCTGCGGCCACAGCCAGGCGCTGGCGAAGTAGTGCTGCACCATCGCCACCCAGCCATCGGGCGAGGAGGTGACGAAATCGGCCTTGCCCTTGTCGATGTCGGCGAAATCGACCTTCTGGAACTTCTTGGCTTCGGTGTAGAAGGCCGGGCCGGTGAAGGTGGAATAGAAGGCCGTGCCGCCCGGCGCCTGCTGGTTGTTGCGTACCAGCTGCACGTAAAGCTGCGGCGTGACGGTCTGGCCGCTGGCGTTGACGACCTCGTGCCGCACCTCGACGAGGTAGGAGCCGCGCTTGAGCGTGTAGATCTTGTTCAGGCGCACGCCGCCCTGCTCGGGCGACTCGAAGCGCAGCACCAGTTCGTTGTTGCCTTCTGCAAGCTGGCGTTCGCCAACGAAGCTCATCGGCGTCTTGTGGTTCGGGAACGGGCCGCCGATCAGGCCCGACTGGGCGGTGTAGATGCGGTTGGCGCTGTTGTCGAACAGCACGACGGGCTGCTCGGGCTGGCCCTGCTCCGCGTGCTGCAGGAATTCGCTGCGCACCACCGAACCGCCCTCGGAGTCAAACACCAGCTTGAGCACGTCGGTGGTGACCTCGATGTTCTCGCGCGGCTGGCTGGCGGCCGGGGCGGTCGCGGCGGCCTCTGTGGGCGTCGTGGCCGGCACCGCCGAGGCGCCGGCGGTCGTCGCCGGCAGCGCGCTGGACGCCGCCGGTACGCTGGACGCCGGTGCGCTGGCCGCCGTCACGGCCGGTGTCGACGCACTGGGGAAGAAGGTCGCCTTGCGGCCGTTGTGCACCTGCCACTGGTCCCACAACATGACCAGCGAGAAGGCGAAGATCACCCAGAGAATGGTGCGACGGATGTCGTTCATGACCACTTGTGAGGTTTGTCGGCGGAGGCGCTGGAGGCACCCATCAGGCCGGTGAAAAAGCGCGGTGTCTCGGTCGGCACCGGATCGCAGCCGCCCTCGCACCAGGGTTGGCAGCGTGCCACGCGACGCAGGGTGAGGTAGCTGCCGGCGGCGGCGCCGTGCCGCTCCAGCGCCTCGATCGCATAGCGCGAGCAGGTCGGCTCGAAGCGGCAGCTGGAACCCAGCCAGGGCGACAGCAGCAGCCGGTAGCCCTTGATCAGGACGATCAGCAGATCACGGATCATGGACGTAGTTTGGCGAACAATTGTTGCAACTCGGCCCGCACCGCGCGCTTGAGCGCGGGCGAGGCGGCGCTTGGGAACTGTGCCGGCGCGAACGCCGCACGCAGGCGCACCAGATGCGCGCCGGCATCCAGCGGGGGCGTGAACTGGTCGGCCACGGCGTAGATCTGCCTGCGGATGGCGTTGCGGGTGACGGCCCGGCGCGCCCAGCGCTTGGGCACCATCGCGCCGATCCAGAGGGTCCCGGGCGGCGCGAACAGTGCGGCGCTCGCAGACCCCTCAGCCATGGCGGCCGCCGGCAAGCGATGCAGGGCGAAGTGCGCCGTGCGTGCCGTGGCCGGTTGGGCCAGCAGGGCCTGGAACTGGGCCCGCGTGCGCAGATGCTGCGTGTGCATGGGCCCTGACTAGGCTGCCCATGTCGGGGCGGGCATGGCTGCCCCGGTGCGCGCGCGCACTCGCCAGCAAACCAAGCAGGCTCAGACCGCCAGGCGCTTGCGGCCCTTGGCGCGGCGCGCGTTGATGACCGCGCGGCCACCGCGCGTCTTCATGCGCACCAGAAAGCCGTGCGTGCGCGCACGGCGCGTCTTCGAGGGTTGATAAGTGCGTTTCATGGTGACGAATCGTCCTTTGTGTAAACCGGTTGCATTGACCGGAAGCCGGGCAGCAAGCCATCGACCCAGTGCTTCACGAATCCTTTTCCCTGATCGCCGCGACGGCCCGCCTTCAGGCCATCTTCGCGCTTGCCTGCGCCGCACATCGGCACCGGATACCCACTGCCGCGCGCCCCGAAAGCACACATCGCAGCACGCATCGCCACACGCCGCGCGCCGGCAGATTCACGCGGTGCCAGAACAAGGGAAACCCCGCATTATCGCAAAGATGCGCCGCAGTTCCAAGCCTGCCGGATTCAGAGCGGCGTTCCGCCGCCCGTGCGCCGTGCTCCGGCCTTGTGGACAACCTGCCGCGTGACTACAATGCCCGAGGCCTGACCAAGGCATGTATCCACAACTTCAGATAACTTCATGCACGAGCAAGTTGCTGCCGGCATCGGCGCGACGTTGTGGCCTTCCTGCCTTGACCAGCTCGCGCAGGAATTGCCGCAGCAACAGTTCAACACCTGGATCAAGCCGCTGACGGCGCAGCTGGCGCCCGATGCGTCGCGCCTGACCTTGCTGGTGGCCAATCGCTTCAAGCTCGATTGGGTGCGGGTCCAGTACGCCGGCCGGATCGCCGCCATTCTGGAGCAGATCCAGGGCCACCCGGTGCAGGTGGAGTTAGCGCTTGCTCCGCGGAAAATGCAGCATCCATCGGGTGTCGTGGCGTCGATTCGCACAAGAAGCGGAGTCATCGAACCGCCTCTGGCGGCCGAGTTGCCGGCGCCAGTGCCAGTTGCGGAGTCCCCGTCGCCCGATTCCCATCGCAGCCGTCTGAACACCGCGCTGACCTTCGGCAGCCTGGTCGAGGGCTCGGCCAACCGCATGGCGCGTGCCGCCGCCCTGCACGTAGCCAACGCGCCGGGCCAGTTGTACAACCCGCTGTTCATCTACGGCGGCGTCGGCCTCGGCAAGACGCACCTGATGCACGCGGTGGGTAACCGGCTGCTGGAAAGCCAGCCCGAGGCGCGAATTCTCTACATCCATGCCGAGCAGTTCGTCTCGGATGTGGTCAAGTCCTACCAGCGCAAGACTTTCGACGAGTTCAAGGAGCGCTACCACTCGCTCGACCTGCTGCTGATCGACGACGTGCAGTTCTTCGCCAACAAGGACCGCACGCAGGAGGAGTTCTTCAACGCCTTCGAGGCGCTGCTGGCCAAGAAGAGCCACATCGTGATGACCAGCGACACCTATCCGAAGGGGCTGGCCGACATCCACGAACGGCTGGTGTCGCGCTTCGATTCGGGCCTGACGGTGGCGCTGGAGCCGCCCGAGCTGGAGATGCGCGTCGCCATCCTGATCAACAAGGCGGCCGCCGAGGGCGCCGAGATGCCGGAGGAAGTGGCGTTCTTCGTCGCCAAAAACGTGCGCTCGAACGTGCGCGAGCTGGAGGGCGCGCTGCGCAAGATCCTGGCCTATTCGCGCTTCAACCAGAAGGAGATCTCGATCCCGCTGGCGCGCGAGGCGCTGCGTGACCTGCTGTCGATCCAGAACCGCCAGATCAGCGTCGAGAACATCCAGAAGACCGTGGCTGATTACTACAAGATCAAAGTCTCGGACATGTACAGCAAGAAACGGCCGGCCTCGATCGCGCGGCCGCGCCAGATCGCCATGTACCTGGCCAAGGAACTGACGCAGAAGAGCCTGCCCGAGATCGGCGAGTTGTTCGGCGGGCGCGACCACACCACGGTGCTGCACGCGGTGCGCAAGATCGCCGGCGAGCGCCAGCAACTGACCGAGCTGAACCAGCAGCTGCATGTGCTGGAGCAGACGCTCAAGGGCTGATTCCGTGTCGCCGGGCAGGGCGGGAAAACCGGCGACAATACCGGGTGCTGGTGGCTTGCGCCTGGACCGATGGGCCGCCGGCAGCCGCTGATCCGCCACCACACAATGCCCGCGAACAAGACGAGGAACAAGAGGAAGACATGATCGTTCTGAAGACCACCCAAAACCAGTTGCTGGCCGCGCTTCAGTCCGTATCAGGCATCGTCGAGCGCCGTCACACCCTGCCGGTGCTGGCCAACGTGCTGATCCGCAAGTCCGGCGGCACGGTGCAGCTGACCACCAGCGACCTCGAGATCCAGATCCGCACCGCGGCCGAACTCGGTGGCGATGGCGGCAACTTCGCCACCACCGTCGGCGCGCGCAAGCTGATCGACATCCTGCGCACCATGCCGGCCGAGCAGACCGTGAGCCTGGAATCGCAGCAGTCCAAGCTGGTGCTGAAAAGCGGCAAGTCGAAGTTCACCCTGCAGACGCTGCCGGCCGAGGACTTCCCGCTGGTGCAGGAAGCGCCCAGCTTCGGGCCAGCCTTCAAGGTGCCGCAGAAGACGCTGAAGAACCTGCTCGACCAGGTGGCCTTCGCGATGGCGGTGCACGACATCCGCTACTACCTCAACGGCATCCTGTTCGTGGCCGAAGGCAGGCAGCTGAGCCTGGTCGCCACCGACGGCCACCGCTTGGCGTTCGCCAACGCCACGCTGGACGTCGAGGTGCCCAAGCAGGAGGTGATCCTGCCACGCAAGACCGTGATCGAGCTGCAGCGCCTGCTGTCCGACGCCGCCGTGCCCGAAGGGCAGGAAGCACCGATGATCGAGATGCAGTTCGCTGCGAACCAGGCCAAGTTCAGCTTCGGCGCGATGGAGTTCGTCACCAAGCTGGTCGAGGGCAAGTTCCCCGACTACAACCGCGTGATTCCGAAGAACCACAGCAACAGCGTGACCCTGGGCCGCGCGCCGCTGCTGGCCAGTCTGCAGCGCACGGCGATCCTGACCAGCGAGAAGTTCAAGGGCGTGCGCCTGAACTTCGAGCCCGGCACGCTGCGCGTCGCCTCGAACAACGCCGAGCAGGAAGAGGCGGTCGACGAGCTCGACATCGACTACGGCGGCGATCCGATCGAGATCGGCTTCAACGTCACCTACCTGATCGACGCGCTGTCCAACATGAGCCAACAGGACATGGTCAGGATCGACCTGCAGGACGCCAACAGCTCGGCCCTGATCACCCTGCCGGACAACACCGACTTCAAGTACGTGGTGATGCCGATGCGCATCTGAGCCAGCCAGCTTGCAGCGCAGTACATGACGCCGACAACCCGCCGACCAGGCGGGTTTCGGCATTCAAGAGAGCGAAGAAATCCGAATGACCGATCCCCATCCGACCCCCGAGAACCCAGATACCAGCCCGCCGCGCGCGGGCGAGGGCTACGGCGCCGGCGCGATCCAGATCCTGGAAGGGCTGGAGGCGGTGCGCAAGCGCCCCGGCATGTACATCGGCGACACCTCGGACGGCACCGGCCTGCACCACCTGGTGTTCGAGGTGGTCGACAACTCGATCGATGAGGCGCTGGCGGGCTATTGCGATGACATCGTGGTCACCATCCACTCGGACAACTCGCTCAGCGTGGTCGACAACGGGCGTGGCATCCCGACCGGCGTGAAGATGGATGACAAGCACGAGCCGAAGCGCTCGGCGGCCGAGATCGCGCTGACCGAACTGCATGCCGGCGGCAAGTTCAACCAGAACAGCTACAAGGTCTCGGGCGGCCTGCACGGCGTCGGGGTGAGCTGCGTCAACGCGCTGTCGAGCAAGCTGCGCCTGACGGTGCGCCGCGATGGCAAGGTCCATGTGCTGGAGTTCTCGCGCGGGGTGGTGCAGAACCGCCTGATTGAGCTGGTCGACGGCGTCGAGGTGTCGCCGATGAAGGTCGCGGGCGAGACCGAAAAGCGCGGCACCGAGGTGCGCTTCCTGCCCGACACCGAGATCTTCAAGGAAAACAGCGACTTCCACTACGAGATCCTGGCCAAGCGCCTGCGCGAGCTGAGCTTCCTGAACAACGGCGTGCGCATCCGCCTGGTCGACGAGCGCAGCGGCAAGGAGGACGACTTCTCCGGCGCCGGCGGCGTCAAGGGTTTCGTCGACTTCATCAACGCCGGCAAGCGGATCCTGCATCCCAACGCCTGCCACGCCACCGGCACGCGGCCGGCCGAGAGCTATGGCGGCATCCCCGGCACCGAGATCGGCGTCGAAGTGGCGATGCAGTGGAACGACGGCTACAACGAGCAGGTGCTGTGCTTCACCAACAACATCCCGCAGCGCGACGGCGGCACCCACCTGACCGGCCTGCGTTCGGCCATGACGCGCGTGATCAGCAAGTACATCGCCGACAACGAACTGGCCAAGAAGGCCAAGGTCGACGTCTCCGGCGACGACATGCGCGAGGGCCTGACTTGCGTGCTGAGCGTGAAGGTGCCCGAGCCCAAGTTCTCCAGCCAGACCAAGGACAAGCTGGTTTCCAGCGAGGTGCGGGCGCCGGTCGAGGACATCGTCGCCAAGTCGCTCACCGACTACCTGGAAGAGCGCCCGAACGACGCCAAGATCATCTGCGGCAAGATCGTCGAGGCGGCGCGGGCGCGCGAGGCCGCGCGCAAGGCGCGTGAACTGACGCGCCGCAAGGGCGTGCTCGACGGCTTCGGCCTGCCCGGCAAGCTGGCCGACTGCCAGGAGAAGGATCCGGCGCTGTCCGAGATCTACATCGTCGAGGGCGATTCGGCCGGCGGCTCGGCCAAGCAGGGGCGCGATCGCAAGTTCCAGGCCATCCTGCCGCTGCGCGGCAAGATCCTGAACGTCGAGCGCGCGCGCTACGAGAAGCTGCTGACCAGCAACGAGATCGTCACCCTGATCACCGCTTTAGGCACCGGCATCGGCAAGACCGCGGCCGACTCGGGCAAGAGCGGCGCCGACGACTTCGACATCGACAAGCTGCGCTACCACCGCATCATCATCATGACCGATGCCGACGTCGACGGCGCCCACATCCGCACCCTGCTGCTGACCTTCTTCTACCGCCAGATGCCCGAGCTGGTCGAGCGCGGCCACATCTACATCGCGCAGCCGCCGCTGTACAAGGTCAAGGCCGGCAAGGAAGAGCTGTACCTGAAGGACAACGCCGCGCTGGAAGCCTTCCTGATGCGCGTGGCGCTGAAGGACGCGGCGGTGCACACCGGCGGCGATGCACCGCAGCAGCTCAGCGGCGACACGCTGGCCGAGCTGGCACGCAAGCACCAGCTGGCCGAGCACGTGATCGAGCGCCTGTCGCAGTTCATGGATTCCGAGGCGCTGCGCGCGATTGCCAGCGGCGTGGTGCTGGATCTCGACACGGTGGAGGCCGCCGAGGCCAGTGCCGTGGCCTTGCAGCAGCGTTTGAGCGAGATGCAGGCCAACGGCAGCGCGCCGCAGGTGGCGAGCGAATTCGATGCCCGCACCGACAAGCACATTCTGCGCATCAGCCGGCGCCACCACGGCAACATCAGAAGCAGCATCATCAGCCAGGACTTCGTGCACGGCGCCGACTACGCGGCGCTGGCCGAGGCGGCGCTGACCTTCAAGGAACTGCTGGGCGAGGGCGCCAAGGTCACGCGCGGTGAGGGCGAGCGCCAGCGCGAGGAGCGCGTCGCCGACTTCCGCGAAGTCATGCAATGGCTGCTGGCCGAGGCCGAGCGCACCACCACGCGCCAGCGCTACAAGGGCCTGGGCGAGATGAACCCCGAGCAGCTGTGGGAAACCACCATGGACCCGGAAGTGCGGCGCCTGCTGCGGGTGCAGATCGACGACGCCATCGAGGCCGACCGCGTGTTCACCACGCTGATGGGCGACGAGGTCGAGCCGCGCCGCGCCTTCATCGAGGCCAATGCGCTGAGGGCGGTCAATATCGACGCCTGACGCCTGACGCCTGACGCCTGACGCCTCGTAGCGCGTGGGCCGCGCACAAGTGAAGGAAATTCTCTTGCGTGTGCCTCGACCCGCGAGTGATCGCTTTGGCGCTGTACGGCGCGACGTCGGCTCGCCGGTGCTCAGTGCACGAAGCCCATCGAGCGCTGCTCGCGCACCTCGGGCTTGATGCGGTGCTCGGCCTCGAGCTGCTCCAGGAATTCCTCGACGCTGAACTCGGCCGCCAGGATGTCGGTCTGGCGCTTGACGGCGGCGAAGTCGCCCGGCGCGAGCTGCTCCAGCCTGGATAGCCTGCGGCGCGCGTCGTCGGTCAGCTGGCTGGCATCGCCGCCGAGCGCCTCGGTGATGAACATCCTCTCGCGCTGCTCGGCCGTCAGCGGCATGAACTTGATCTTGAAGGTGAAGCGCCGCAGCGCCGCCTGGTCGATGCGGTCGAGCAGGTTGGTGGTGCAGATGAACACGCCGTGGTGGCGCTCCATCTGCTGCAGCATCTCGTTGACCTCGGTCACCTCGTAGCTGCGCTGGGCGCCGCGCCGGTCGAGCAGGAAGCTGTCGGCCTCGTCGAGCAGCAGCACGGCCTTTTCCTCCAGCGCTTCCTTGAACATGGCGGCCATGTTCTGCTCGGTCTCGCCGACGTACTTGCTGACCAGGTCGCTGGCCTGCTTGATGATGAGCGGCTTGTCCATCTGCTGCGCGATGTATTCGCCTAAAGCGGTCTTGCCGGTGCCGGGCGCGCCGTAGAAGCACAGCGCACCGTGGCCGCGCGCCTTCAAGGCCTCGACGATGCGCGGGATCTCGAAGCGGCTCTCGACGTTGAGCATGCCGAGGTCGTAGGTGGTGACCTGGCGGCGCGCCTTGGCTGCAACGCTGTCGGGCGAACGGCCCAGTGCGGCGTCGGAGTTCTTCAGCTGGCGCTCGATCAGCGCCTCGAAGTCCGCGCCGCCGGGCGCCGCGCCCACGTGCGCCAGATCGGCGAAGCGCAGCGCGGTGCGGATCTGCGCCGGCGTCAGACCCTTGCGTTCGGTCAGCTTGGCGACGAACTCGTCGCTGACGGGCACGCCGGCCAGGCTCTTGCGGATCAACTGCTCGCGCGCGCCGGGTGGCGGCGACTTCAGCTCGAGGTGGTAGGCGAAGCGGCGCCGGAACGCCGGGTCGATCTGCTCGATGCGGTTGGTGACCCAGATGGTGGGCACCGGGTTGCTCTCCAGGATCTGGTTGACCCAGGCCTTGCCGTTGACGCTGTGGCTGACCGCGCTGGACAGCGCCTGCTGCTCGGCGCGCGCCATCAGACCGGCGGCGTCGACGCTGATCGGCGGGAACACATCCTCGACTTCGTCGAACAGCAACGCAGCCTCCTGCGAGCCTTTCAGGAACACCTGCGCGATCTGCATCGAGCGGTAGCGGTCGCGGCCCGACAGGCTGTTGCCATCGCGGTCCGCGTACTCGACCTCGAACAGATCCAGCCCGGCCTCGGCCGCGACCACCTTGGCCAGTTCGGTCTTGCCGGTGCCGGGCGGGCCGTACAGCAGCACGTTAACGCCGACCGCCTTGGTGGATTGCGCCTTGCGCAGCAGGTTGATCAGCACCTGCACGTCGTCGCCGACGAATTCGAAATCACTGCTCTTCAGTTCGCTCTTGGCTGCCGGCCGCGTGAACACCGCCATCAGCTCGGCGCGATCGCGGTATTCGCGCATCAGCACCGGCGGCAGCTTCTCGCTGACCTTCATCAGGTCGGCCAGGTCGGTGATGCTGTGCTCGGAGATCAGGTTCTCGACCAGGCCGATGCGCTCCAGCCGGCCACCGGCGCGCAGTGCCTCGCCGACCTCGGTTGCGGTCACGCCGGCGATGGTGGCGATGGCGGCATAGGCCTCGGGCGCGTTGTTGACCTTGAACTCGACCAGGATGCTGCGCAGATCGCGCTGGTAGCGCGCCAGCGTGCCGTACAGCAACAGCGCCCGCTCGGCCTTGTTGAGCTGCAACAAATTCGATAGCGAATCGATGTTCTTCTCGACCAGCGTGGACTGCTTCTTGAGCGCGTGGCTGAGCCATTGCCCGGTGCTGGCGAGCAGCGCCAGCAGGTCCTTGGGCGAATCCTTGGCGTACTCGTCGAGGTAGAAGAACAGCGTGCCTTCCTCGTAGGGGCCGCGCCAGATGCCGTGGCGCTCCAGGAACTCGGCGTTGGACAGCGCCTCATGGCCGCGCCAGAACTCGTTGTCCTTGCAGCGGCGGGTGAGGAACTCGCGCAGGCGCAGCAGCACAGGCTCGGGCCACAGCAGGTGGCGGCCGGCCAGCGCCATCAGGCCGTTGATGTCGCGCCGCACGTTGAACTTGCTGCCCTGCTGCGCCGCCAGCGTCAGCACGAAGTGCGAGCACATGAGGTCGAGCACCGGCGCGCTGTCCAGCCCAGGCGTGGCCAGCATGCCTGCCTGCCCGCGCACCTGCATCGACCGTTTAGCCATGGCAAGCCTCCGTGAAGAATGAGCGCCACACAAGTTTCACCATAACGCAATCAAAGCAAGCGTGGAAGACAAGGGCCGATGCGCCATTGGGGTCACTGTGGCGTCACATACACAGTCGATACCCGGTTTCGGTAACTTCGCACAACATCGACGCCGCGCCTGCGGGCTTGCGCGGTTGACGCCACCGGCCGGCGCCGCCATCATCGGCCGGGTTATCCACGTCAGCAGGAGGAGTATCGACATGAGCAACCTAACGACCATGTGGGAGTCGCTGCAGGGGTCCCTGGGCGTGCACATCCCGCAGGTGCTGGGTGCGCTGGCCATCTTCATCCTGGGCTGGTTCGTCGCCGCGCTGGTGAAGGCCGGCGTGCGACGGGGCCTGGGGCTGCTCAAGATCAACCAACGCTTTGCCAGCACCACCGGCCAGTCGGTCGACATCGAGGGCTCGGTCGCGCTGGCGCTGTTCTGGCTGGTGATCCTGCTGGCGCTGGCGGCCATGTTCAATGCGCTCAACCTGGCCATGGTGTCGGGTTCGTTTGCTGCGCTGACCACGCAGCTGTTCGAGTACGCGCCGCGCGTGCTCGGTGCGCTGCTGCTGGCGCTGCTGGCCTGGCTGGTGGCCACGCTGGTGCGCGGCGTGACGCTGAAGGTGCTGGACCGCACCACGCTGGACGAGCGCCTGTCCGAGCATGCCAACATCTCGCCGATCAGCGAAAACCTCTCCAACGCGCTGTTCTGGCTGGTGATCCTGCTGTTCGTGCCGGCGGTGCTGGGCGCGCTGCAGATGGAGGGCCTGCTGTCGCCGCTGCGCGACATGACCACCAAGGCGCTCGACATGCTGCCCAACGTGGTGGCGGCGCTGGTGATCGGCGGTGTCGGCTGGGTCGTGGCCACGGTGCTGCGCAACCTGACCACCAACCTGCTGCGCTCGGCCGGCGTCGATCAGGTCGGCACCAAGGCCGGCCTGGCCGACACGGTGCAGCTGTCGGGCCTGGCCGGCCTGCTGGTGTTCATCGTGGTGTTCGTGCCGGCGCTGATCGCGGCGCTCGACGCGCTCAGGATCGAGGCCATCTCGGGCCCGGCGACCGACATGCTGGCGATGCTGCTCGACGCCGTGCCGCGCATCGTCGGCGCCGGCCTGATCCTGCTCATCACCTGGATGGTGGCTTCGTTCGCCACCCGCCTGCTGGCCAGCCTGCTGGCCAACGTGGGCCTGGATTCGGTGCCGGCCAAGCTGGGCATGCAGCACGCGTTCCAGAAGACGACGCCATCGAAGCTGGTCGGCCGCATCACGCTGCTGTTCGCCATGCTGTTCGCCGTCATCGAGGCCGGCAACCAGCTCGGCTTCCACCGCTTCAGCGACATGATCAGCACCTTCGTCGAGTTCGCCGGCGACGTGCTGCTCGGCTCGGCGATCCTGATCATCGGCTTCATGCTGGCCAACGTGGCCTACGAGGCGATCAACCGCGCCAGCGGCGAGCGCAACGTGCTGGCCAAGGTGGCGCGCTTCGCCATCCTGGGCATCGTGCTGGCCATGGGCCTGCGCGCCATGGGCATCGCCGACGACATCGTCAACCTGGCCTTCGGCCTGACGCTGGGCGCCGTCGCCGTGGCGGTGGCGCTGGCCTTCGGCATCGGCGGGCGCGAGGCCGCCGGCCGCCTGGCTTCGCGCTGGGCCGACCGCTGGTGCAGGGACAAGCCGGCCGCGTTGCCGCCGGCCGATCCGCCGGTGCCCGAGTCGCCCCGGTCGCCGAGCGACGACCTGCCCTGACGGCAGGCAGCCGCCACCAGCCGGCACGGCGCCGGCTGGCCCTGGTCTCGGGGTAAGGCCGCAGGCCTGAAACCGTGTCCAGCGGCTAGAATGCGCTGAACCATTCCTTACAAGAACGTCAACTTCAAGAGGCCCTCATCATGACCGCGCCAGCCCATGACGAATCCCTGCAGCCCGACCCGATGGAGGAAGTCACCAAGCACATCCCGCTGGTGGTTCCGCTGGCCGGGGCCATCGTGATCTTCCTGCTGGCCTTCATCGCCGTGACGATGGCCTGACGCGGCGCCCGGGTTGCCGCAACGATTGAACGGCGCACGGTCCCCGGGCTGCGCCGGCTTCATCGCCGAACCTTCGCAGCGCGCCCTCGAGGCGCGCTGCGGCTTTTCGCGCGGTGTCAGGCGCTCGTCGGCCAGGTTTCATAAAATCGTCACCCCGCGGGCTCGGTCGCCCGTGTCGCCCGCATGCGCAAGGCGCCGCAGCGCCCGCGCCGCCCTTGGATCCTCAGCCAGAGCCAAGTCCGCTTTCCAAAGGCGCCGCCAGCCTTTGGAAAGAGGATTTCGAACTTAGGAGCTTTTGTCGATGAACGCACCCCTGACTCCCGGGATGGTCAAGGACTTGAATGTCCCTGCCTATGTCAAGAACGCCAGGCTGATTGCCTGGGTGGGTGACATGGTGGCCCTGTGCAAGCCCGATGCCGTCTACTGGTGCGACGGCAGCCAGGCCGAGTACGAGCGCCTGTGCCAGCAGCTGGTCGATGCCGGTACCTTCAAGAGGCTGAACCCGGCCAAGCGCCCCGGCTCCTTCCTGGCCTGGTCCGATCCGTCCGATGTGGCGCGGGTCGAAGACCGCACCTTCATCTGCTCCGAGCGCCAGGAAGACGCCGGCCCGACCAACAACTGGACCCCGCCGGCTGAGATGCGCGCCAAGCTCGAGCCGCTGTTCGATGGCTGCATGCGCGGGCGCACCATGTACGTCATCCCGTTCAGCATGGGTCCGCTGGGCAGCCCGATCGCCCACATCGGCGTCGAGCTGTCCGACTCGGCCTATGTCGCCGTCAACATGAAGCTGATGACGCGCATGGGCAAGGGCGCCATCGACGTGCTGGGCGAGAGCGGCGAGTTCGTGCCCTGCGTGCACACGGTCGGCGCGCCGCTGGCCGAAGGCGAGCGGGACAGCACCCCCTGGCCCTGCAACCCCGACGTCAAGTACATCGTCCACTACCCCGAGACGCGCGAGATCTGGAGCTACGGCTCGGGCTACGGCGGCAACGCGCTGCTGGGCAAGAAGTGCTTCGCGCTGCGCATCGCTTCCAGCATGGGCCGCGACGAGGGCTGGCTGGCCGAGCACATGCTGATCCTGGGCGTCACCGCGCCCGAGGGCAAGAAATACCACGTCGCCGCCGCCTTCCCCAGCGCCTGCGGCAAGACCAACTTCTCGATGCTGGTGCCGCCGCCGGCCTTTCAAGGCTGGAAGGTCACCACCATCGGCGACGACATCGCCTGGATCAAGCCCGGCACGGATGGCCGCCTGTACGCCATCAACCCCGAGGCCGGCTACTTCGGCGTCGCGCCCGGCACCAACATGCAGACCAACCCGAACTGCATGCTGAGCCTGAACCAGGACGTCATCTTCACCAACGTCGCGCTCACCGACGACGGCGACGTCTGGTGGGAGGGCATGGAAAAGGACGAGGGCGCCAGCATGCCGGCGCACCTGATCGACTGGCGCGGCCAGGACTGGACGCCCGAGGACGGCAAGGCCGGCCGCAAGGCGGCGCACCCCAATGCGCGCTTCACCGTCGCCGCGACCAACAACCCGGTGCTCGACCCGGCCTGGGACGACCCGGCCGGCGTGCCCATCGACGCCTTCATCTTCGGCGGCCGCCGCTCGACCACCGTGCCGCTGGTGACCGAGGCGCGTGACTGGACCGAGGGCGTCTACATGGCCGCCACCATGGGCAGCGAGACCACCGCCGCCGCCTTCGGCAAGCAGGGCGTGGTGCGGCGCGACCCGTTCGCCATGCTGCCGTTCTGCGGCTACAACATGGCCGACTACTTCGGTCACTGGCTGAAGCTGGGCGACAAGCTGAAGGCGCAGGGTGCCAGCCTGCCGGCCATCTACTGCGTCAACTGGTTCCGCAAGGACGCCGACGGCAGGTTCGTCTGGCCCGGCTACGGTGAGAACATGCGTGTGCTCAAGTGGATCATCGACCGCGCCGAGAATCGCGTGGTCGGCCAACAGACCATGTTCGGCGTCGCACCGGTCTACGGCGAGATCAACTGGACCGGCCTGGCCTTCAGCCCGGAGCAGTTCGCCACCGTCACCAGTATCGACAGGAACGCCTGGCAAGAGGAGTTCACGCTGCACGACGAGTTGTTCGAGCGGCTTGCGCAGGGGCTGCCGGAGCAGATGACCGAAACCAGGAAGGCGATGGAAGAGCGGCTGCTGGCCTGACGGTGTGCTGCCGCAGCCATAGAAAAAGCCCGTGCATTCACGGGCCTTTTTTGCTCAACGCGGTGGTTGCGAAACGGTGCCGCGCCAGCTGGTCAACTCACTCGCTCACCCACTGGCACAGTTCCGCCTTGGCGATGAACCACACGCCATCAGAACCGGTATCGGCCAGTGCAAACGTGGGAAAGGTATAGCTGATGCTGCCTGCGTCGGGTGTGAACGACCGGCCCCATTGTCCGGGCGCTGTCGTCGCCGGTTCCGCGTCGCCGGCATACAGGTGCAGTTCGCCCAGGGCGTAGCCTTGGTTGACCGTGTACCGGACCGTGACGTTTGTGCCGTCCCAAACGATGTGGACCGACCCGACCACGGCACCCTTGTCGCGGTCGAGCTGGCCTGCGCCCATGTACAAGGGATAGCTCTGCTCGACTAGATCGGCTTCATGGTTCGGCGCAATCATCTCGATGGCCCAGCCCCAACTGCTGTTCTCCAGTCCGAGCGAAGGCAGGTTGTCCGGGTTGTTCTTGGGCCGTCCGGTTTTGGGGTTGAGGTCCACCGCGGCCAGGATGTGCGTGCCGAACGCGTATGCCCCTTCGCCGCAGCTCCAACTGCCGGCGACCGGGATGACGCCGCAGCAGATGGTGTAGTCGCCGTAATACCACCAGGGTCCGTTGCCCTGCTTGTTGCAGCCGGTGCTGGAGCCAGTCTGCTCACCGCCGAAACCTGCTTGGTTCTTGTCGTTTTCTGCGTAGATCACCACGTGAAGCGGGAGTTGGTCCTCAGGGTCCAGGTTGCACAGTGCATCGGCATCGACGCCCACGTCGGTCCACGTGCGCTCGATGGTGTACGAATGGCTTGCGGAACCGCTGGCGTTGGTCGAGTAATCCCACATGCCGCCTTGTTCGTTCAGTTGCGGCCGGCAGGCGCCCGTGACACCGTCCGGATCCCACGTGGTTCCGGCCCAGAACACGAGCTTGGTGAAACGGGCGGTGGTATCGGTGAACGTCACCTTGATGTAGAGCTTGTAGGCGTCGTTCCACACTTCGACCGTGCCGAAGGCGTTCTTGTTGTTACGGTACAGACCCCACTGAGCGGTTGTGCAGCCGCTGAAGTCGGTGCCCAACTAGGCTGCGCTCTCCAGGCCGCCGTCGCTGCCGCCGCAGGCCACGAGCACGCCGCCGGCGATGCCGGCGGTGCCGATTCCGGCCGCAAGCCGCAGGAACTGGCGGCGGCCGTGGGTGGTGACGATGATGTCCTGACTTGCCGGATGTTTCATGGACCGGTACTCCTGTTTCGTTGATGAGTGGATGGAACAAGAAGGAGGGTGGTCACGGCCGCCCTTCCGGTTGTGTGCTGGCCGGAAGTTTGTGAACAATTTCACACTCCGGGCGAGATTGTTACGTTGGTATAGAAAAGTAGCAATCGGTTGTGGCGGCGCCCATACGCTTCAGGGCCGGTTCGACGTCACAGGGTGGGTGGGGTGTCCTGCTGCGGTGCCCCCAGCGGCCTCGGTCGGCGGGCGGCGCATGCGCCCGACTGTATGTGCCGATCGCCGCGTCCGGCGTGGCCGGCGCCGGACGAGCACCGGGCCAGCGCTGGCTTCGGCGTCTGCGGCGTCTGCGGCATCTGCCGGCGGCATTCGTGCGGCAGCGACCGTGGCGACGGCAAAGCGCGTAAGCTGCGGCCCTCACCCGCGCCGCGGCCAGCGCCGTTCAGCGGTCCTTTTCGCGCCCGTGCAGGGCGCCCGCCTGCCGCATGACCCACGCCTCGCTGTCGCGCTCCCAATTGATCGGCTTGATCGTGCTCACGCTGATGTGGGGCATCAACTGGCCGGTCATGAAGCTGTCGCTGCGCGAGCTCGGGCCGCTGCACTTCCGCGCCCTGACCATGGCGCTGGGCGCGCTGGGCCTGCTGCTGTTCTTCCGCCTGCAAGGCATCCGCATGCTGCCGCGCGGCGCTGCCGAGTGGCGCCAGGTGGTCTGGCTCGGCCTGCCCAACATGCTGGGCTGGCACGCGCTGTCGATCTACGGGCTGGCCCAGCTGCCGGCCGGGCGTGCGGCGGTGCTGGGCTTCACCATGCCGGTGTGGACGGTGGCGCTGGGCGTGCTGTTCTATGGCGAGCGGCTGACCGCGCGCCTGCTGCTGGCCGCGGCGGCGGTGCTGGCCGGCATCACCCTGCTGCTGTGGAACGAGCTGGCTCAACTGGCCGGCCAGCCGGCCGGCATCGCCTGGATGCAGGGGGCGGCGCTGTGCTGGGCGCTGGGCACGGTGTGGATGCGCCGCACCGCCATCACGCTGCCGAGCGAAACCCTGGTGGTGTGGATGATGGCGCTGGCGGCGCTGGCCATCGCGCCGCTGGCGCTGGCGCTGGAGCCGACCCTGAGTTGGCGCTTCAGCCCCGCGGTCTGGGCCAGTCTGGTGTGGGCAGTGCTGGTCAACTACGGCGCCTCGCAGGTGATCTGGTTCCGGCTGGCGCGCGTGCTGCCGCCCAGCACCAGCGCCATGAGCATCATGGCGGTGCCGTTGATCGGCGTGCTGAGCGCGCCGCTGATCGTCGGCGAGTGGCCGCAGTGGCAGGACCTGGCGGCCATGACCTGCGTGGTGGTGGCGATCGGCGCCGTGCTGCTGCCCGCGCGCGGCGGCCGCGAGACGGCTTGAGCCGGCTGGCCTTGCACGACGCATTGGGGATGCCCCGGGGTCGATCGGCGCCAGAATGCGCCGGACGAGCGTGCTTTTTCTGCCAAACTACGGGTTTTCGCGTCGTGCCAGCGAAGCCTGCTGTCAGAGGCTTCTCATCTCAGGAAACCTTGCCGGAGCTGCCAAACCATGTACACCCGAATTCTCGTGCCCGTTGATGGATCGCCGTTTTCGCACCAGATCCTGCCTTTGGTGAAGGCGATCACCAGCGCCACCGGTGCGCAGCTGGCGCTGTACCAGGCGGTCGAGAAGAGCGACAAGCAGTCCGAGGTCGAGCACGCGCTGCAGACGCTGGCCAACGCGCATGGCGCGCAGGCGGTGTGCACGGTGGCCAGTGGCGACGTGCCGGGCGCCATCCTCGCCGAGGCGGCGCGCGTGCCGGGCACGCTGGTGGCGATCACCTCGCACGGCCGCTCGGGCGTGATGCGCGCGGTGCTGGGCAGCACGGCGCTGAACGTGCTGCGCCAGGGCGGCAACCCGATCCTGGTCTATCGGCCGCAGGAGGAAGACGCGGATGCTGGCACGGCAATGACGGCCGTCGAGCGCATTGCAGTGCCGCTGGACGGCAGCGAGCTGTCGGAGTCGATCATCCCTCAGGCGGTCGAATTGGCGCAGTGGCTGAAGGCGCGCCTGGTGGTGGTGTCGGTCATTTCGCCGGAGGCCACGCGCGCCGCCGGCATCGCCCCGGGCGACGTGATGGAATCCAGCTATGTGCATTCGCATGCGGCGCGCCTGTCGCGCCAGCATGGGCTGGATGTCGGCTGGGAGGTGCTGCACGGCGAGCCGGACGAAGCCATCCCGACCTTCGTGCGCGGCTGGCCGAACACCATGCTGGCCATGACCACGCGCGGCCGCAGCGCGCTGAAGTCGGCCCTGGCCGGCAGCGTTACCGCCGCCGCGCTGCGTGTCGGCGGGGTGGCGATCTATACGCGGATGCCCTGAAGCCCGGGGTGGTATCGACAACGACGCCGCGACCCGCGGCGTGCGTTGTTGCGTTCTAGGGAGTGTCAGCGCGGCGCCCGCAAGGCCAGTGCCTGGCCGCGCCACAGCGTGGCCAGGCCTAGCACGCTGAGCGCCAGCAGCAGCACCAGGCCCAGGGCGTAACCGTGCCTAGGTGTCCACAGCAGCCCGACCGCCAGCGGCGCCGCAGCGCGGGCCAGCGCCAGCGGCAGGCCGAGTGCGCCGTTGAGTGCCCCGACGTGCGCGGCGCTGACGTACTGGGCCATGACGGTGCCCTTGACGATGGTCAGCATGCCGTTGCCGATGCCGAACAAGGCCACGAACAGCAGCGTGCCGCTGGGGTGTCCGTAGCCGAGCAGCAGCGTCAGCAGGCCCAGCGGCACCAGCAGCGGCGCCCAGCGGTTGGTGGCGTGCACGTCGAGCTGTCGCTCGCCGACGTAGAGCACCAGCCGTCCGAGCACCTGCAGTGCGCCGATGCTGGCCGGCACCGCGATGGCCCAGGCCGGTGGCAGACCGCTTTCGCGCAGCAGGCTGACCAGGTGCGGCGGCAGCGCGGCGGTGGCTGCGAGCAGCAGCACGATGAACACGCCGAGGTACCAGAACGGCGGGCTGCGCAGATGCGCCGTGAGCGCCTCGCCGCCGGCAGCGCGGGCCGAGCCATCGTGCGGGCAGGCGCGTGCTGACGGCGCGCCGCGCAGCAGCCAGGCGTGCAGCGGTGCGCACAGCAGCAGATGTAGCGCCGCCAGCGACCAGGAGGCGCCGCGCCAGCCGATCGCGCGCACCAGCAGGTCGGTGAGCGGGATGAACACCGTGCTGGCCAGCCCGCCGAGGAAGGTGATGGTGATGATGGCGCGCCGGAAGTTGGACGGATAGCGCCGCGTGACCACCGCGAACACCGGTGTGTAGAGCGTTGCCGCCAGGCCCAGGCCGAGCGTGATCCAGGCCGCGTAGAAGCCGACCAGCGAACTGGCCAGGCCCTGTGCCAGTAGTCCGGCGGCCAGCACCAGCGAGCCGCCGGTCATCACCGCGCGCTCACGGCCGCGGTCGATCCAGCGGCCGATCGCGAATGCCGCCAGGCCTTCGGCCAGCAGCGCCAGGCTGAAGGCGAGCGAGGACTGCGCGCGGCTCAAGGCCAGGCTTTGCTCGACCGGCTCCATGAACAGCGCGAAGCCGTAGAACACGCTGCCCCAGCTGACGAGCTGCAGCGCCGACAGGCCGAGCACCACGCTGCGCGGCGAGAGGGCGGGTGCGGCGGCCGGCTCGGGCGGCATGGGTGGATCGGTCGGTCGCGGCGATTGGTGCTGGATGGCCTGCGCATTGTAGCGTCATGCCGGCTGCGGCCGGGATGGTGGCAGATGCCCGTGGCCTCCGGCGGCCCGTGCCGCCAGGTGGCATGACTGCTTCACGAGTAGGGAATCGGGTCTGATTCAGGGCAGTGATCGGCCATGCAGGGGATGATCCCCGGCAGTCTGAACATCCCTGGGCATCGCCGCGATGCCCGCACTGATTGGAGTTGACCATGACGCCGCAGCAAGACATGGCCCCCGCCGCCGGTACGCCCACACCACCCGCCACTGGTCGCAACCCAACGGCGCAGCGGCGCAACGGCATGCCGGCCTTCTTCGACGACGCGCCGACGCTGACGATGCGTGATCCGTTGGCGGCCTTTCTCGGCGCCGCCGAGGATGGGGTGATCGAATACACCTACGCCGACGCCGTGCGCCTGGCCGGCCATTCGTGCCCCACGGTGGCCGGCGCCTACCTGATGACGCTGCGCGGCCTGCGCGCGCTGTATGGCGACGCGTTGCCGGAGCGCGGCAACGTCGAGGTGTCGATGCGCGACCAGGCCGACAGCGGTACCACCGGCGTGATCGCCGCCGTGGTGCAGTTGCTGACCGGTGCGGCCCGGGAGACCGGCTTTCACGGCATCGGGCCGGGCGGCCGTTTCTCGCGCCAGGATCTGCTCAGCTTCGACCAGCCGGTGAGCGGCACCTTCGCGCTGCGCCGCCGCGACACCGGCCAGGCGGTGCAGGTGGAACTGGACGCCAGCGTCGTGCCCTGGCCCGACGAGATGCGCTCGCTGCTGCCGCGCGTCGTGGTCGGCAGCCCGACGCCCGAGGAGGAGCGGCGCTTCGGCGAGCTGTGGCAGCAGCGCGTGCAGCGCATGCTGCTCGAGCACGCCGACGATCCGGAGATGGTTGCGGTCAGCGAGTGGACGGAGGCGGGCTGACGCCCGCCGCGCCGCGTTCAGCCGACCTCGAGCGTGAGCAGCGGGTCGAACTGCGCGTTCTCGTTCACTCCCGTCTTGGCGTAGCCGCGCGCGTTGCAGATGACGCGCGTGCCGTCGACCTGGTAGTCGAAGCTGTCGTGCGTGTGGCCGTGGATCCAGAGCGCGGCGCGCTGGCCGCGCAGCAGGTAGTCGGCGTCGGAGACGAAGCAGGCGTTCAGCGGCGAACCGGCAAAGCGCGGGTGGATGCTCTGCGTCGATGGTGCGTGGTGCGTGATGACCACGGTCGGCCCGGCGTGCGGCACATCGAGCGCCTGATCGAGCCAGGCGGCATGGCGGGCGAAGCGCGCCGCCGCCGCCGCCGGTGAGAACAACTCGTCGCTGCCATCGTGCAACCGGATGCGCAGGAAGTCGTGCACCAGCTCCTGCGCCTGTGCCATGGCCTGCTGGCGCTGCTGCTCGTCGTCGAACAGGCGGAAGTCGGTCCACAGCGTGCTGCCGAGAAAGCGCACGCCGTCGATCACCAGGGCCTCGTCGTCCAGCAGGTGCACCGAGGTGCCGGCGCACAGGCGCCTGAATTCCGCCACCGTGCCGTCTAGGCTGCCGCCGTAGAACTCGTGGTTGCCGAGCACGTAGATGACCGGCTGCGTAAACTGCTGCGCCCACGCCACGGCCTGCGCCGGCCGCATGATGTCGCCCGCCAGCACCACCACGTCGGCGTCGGCGCGTGGCGGCTCGAGCGCGCCCACGCTCAGGTGCAGGTCGGACAGGATGTGCAGCTTCATGGCCGTGTGCTCACGCGGCGCCGGGGCTGGCGCGGTCGCGCTGCGCCTTCTCGGCCAGGTAGCGCTGCGTCACGTCGCGCGCCATGGCGACCGAGCCCAGCACCTCGTCTGCGTCGTCCTTGACCACCCCGAAGCTCATGTCGACGTACAGCTTGCGGCCGTCCTTGTGCACGCCGCGCGTGGTGCGCACTTCGGCGCCGTGGCTGGTGGTGCCGCGCGCGATGGCGCGATTGAAGCCGCGCCAGTGGGCGGCGCGCAGCCGCTCGGGGATGATCAGGTCCAGGCTCTGGCCCAGCGCCTCGGCGGCGCTGAAGCCGAACACGCTTTCGGCGCCGGCGTTCCAGGCGCGGATGATGCCCTCGGTGTCGGCGTAGATGATGGCGTCGGGCGTGTCGGCCAGGATGTGACGCCAGGGCGCATCGGCTGCGGGATCGGCTGCGCTGCTCATGATCGGATCTCCTTGGTGGGTGGTGTGGCGGGACGGGTCGCAGGCGTGATGCCGGGCACGGCGAAGCCGCTGCGAATCGACCGCAATTCCTCGTGGTGCAGCGCTGCCAGCTTGTCGATCAGCGCCCGGCCCTTGCGTGTCAGGTGCACCTCGACCACGCGCTGGTCTTCCTGGCTGGCGCGGCGTTCGACCCAGCCGGCCAGCTCGCAGCGTGTCACCAGCGCCCCGACACCGTGGTGGCGTGCCTGCAGGCGCTGGGCCAGCTCGCCGACGCTGGCCCAGCGGCGGCCGGGATAGCCGCGCAACTGCAGCAGCAACTGGTACTGCGCCGGCGTGCAGCCGTGCGCCTGCGTGAGTTCCTCGCTGGCGTGCAGGAAGCGGCGCAACTGGTGGCGGAAATGCGCCAGCGTCTCGAAGTCGGGTTCGGTCAGGGGACGGGTGGGCATGGTGGTTTTCAGTCGGCCTATTTATATCATGACGTGATATATCGGAGCCGGTGTCGAGCGCGCCCGATCACCACCGCAGCGACCCGAAGGCTTGGTGCTGTGTGCCGCGCGAGGGGTGCCTGGAAGCAGGGGACCATTCAATTGATTTGAATGCCGTCGTGAAATCGGGCGGCTTGCATCGCGGCGGTGGCGGTGCAAACTGGAACCCATGAACACAGCCACCGATTCCACCAAGCCCGCGCGTCAGCCGACGCTGTTCATCCCGCACGGCGCCGGCCCCTGCTTCTTCATGGGCTGGAACCCCGCCGATGCCTGGGACCGGACCGCGGCCTTCCTGCGTGGCATCCCGGCCAGCCTGCCGGCGATGCCGAAGGCCATCCTGCTGGTTTCCGGCCACTGGCTGGCGCCGCAGGCCACCGTGGGCGCCACGGATCGGCCGGAGTTGATTTTCGACTACCACGGCTTTCCGCCCCACACCTACGAGCTGAGCTACCCCGCGCCGGGCGCGCCCGAACTGAGCCAGCGCGTGCAGCAGGCGCTGGCGCAGGCCGGCCTGCCGGTTGCGCAGGACGCCGCGCGCGGCTGGGACCACGGCGTCTTCATTCCGCTGAAAGTCGCCTTCCCCGATGCCGAGCTGCCGGTGCTGCAGTTGTCGCTGCTGCAAAGCCTGGATGCCGCCGAACACCTGCGGCTCGGCCAGGCGCTGGCGCCGCTGCGCGATGAAGGGGTGCTGATCGTCGGCAGCGGCATGAGCTACCACAACATGCGCGGCTACGGCGATGCGCGCTCGACACCGGTGGCGGCCGAGTTCGACCGCTGGCTGGGCGAAACCGTGGCATTGCCGCAGCACGAGCGCAACGCGCGCCTGGCGGCGTGGGACACGGCCAGCGGTCCGGCCGGCCGCCTGTCGCATCCGCTGCGTGCCGAGGAGCACCTGCTGCCGCTGCACGTGGTGGCCGGCGCCGCCGGTGACGACCGCGGTGCCAAGGTGTTCACCGATGCGGTGATGGCGGTCGATATCTCGGCGTTCCGCTTCGGTTGAAACCCCGATGGCTGTGTCCATCGCCACCATCACCACGGTCGAGCCGGCGCGCATCATCCTGCGCCTGTGCAAGCACTGGGGCCACAAGTTCCCGGTCAGCCAGGATGACACCCAGGGCCGCATCGACCTGCCGTTTGGCCGCTGCCTGCTGACGGTCGGAGACGGGTGCCTGAGCGTGCGTCTGGAAGGGCTGCCCGACGCCGACATGGACCGCTTCGAACAGGTGGTGGTCGATCATGCGCAGCGCGTGGCGCGCGGCGAAAGCTACGTCTGGCACTGGCAACGGCAGGTAGGCTGAGCAGTTCATGGTTACCGCCCTTGTCGCGCTCCTGATATCCGAGCGCACCGTGCTGCTCGAGCAGGGCTTGGCTGCCGGCGGCGTCCGGCAGCTGAGCCTGCCGGTCGGCACCCGACTGGTTGCCGATCGGCATTTTCTGCATGCACCACCGACGCCGCAGGAACTCGAACTGGCCATCGAGATGGTCGAGGACGCCGTGATGCCGGCGCGCGCGCAACTGCCGGCCGGCATGCGACTGGCCAGCACCGATCCCGCGCTGCGCGTGCTGGCGCGTCATGCCGGACTGGCTGCGGACGCGCGCTGGCTGGAACTCGACGCGGTGGAACAACTGTTCAACCGCCTGGTCGCCCGCGCCGCCGGCCGGCCAGCTTCCCAGGACGCGCTGCCGGTGGATGGTGAATCGGCTGCGCGCCTGCTGATCCTGCGCGAGGCGCTGCATCACTGGGGGCTGGACGGCATCAGCCTGACGGACTGAGGGCGGCCCAGCGTGCGGTGCGGGTCAGCCGACTGGTCGCGCCAGCACGCCGATCGAACGCTGGATCCCTTGATCGATGACTTCCTGCAAGGCTGGATCCTTGACGCCGAGGCTGGCTGCCGCCAGGCCCAGGGCCACGCCCAGGTGCAGATCGCGCATGTCGGCTTCTTCGGGTCGCGGCGGGTCATCACCCAGGATGTCGTCGATCGGGAACCGAATCGGGAACGGGATGGGCTTGCCCACCGGACACCAGTCATCGAGGTAATCCATCGCCACCCCGGCCTTGCCGCCACCGCGCTGCGCCGCGTGCGCCGACTGCAGCGCGAGGCGGCCCATCGCCATGCCGGCCACGAGCCACGGAATGGGATGGGGCTCTCCCATCCTGTCCCGGATCCGATGGCGAGGAATCAGGTCGTAGATCGCCGGGATGCGGCGACCAATCAATGCCAGCAATGCTTTGTTGCTGAGAATCCTTGACTCTGCGTTCATGACAAACCTCCCTGGGGCACGGAAAATAATTGAGGCCGTGCGGGTTCATCGTAGGTGGATCGCGGCTTGAACGGCTACACCATGGAGGTGACGGGATGGCTCCCGCCGCGCCGGGCAGCCACCGGGCATATGGCTACATTTCCGTGATCGGGAAGTCTGGAGCACTCATGAGCAAGGCCCTGCGGCGGTCGGAAAAATGGTTTCAGCGCGGCCTCTGGCTGGTGGCGCTGGTGTTTGCCGGCTTTCTGATCGGATTGGGCGGCACCGTCGTCGGCGACCTGCCGAAGGTGGAGTCGGTGCGCTCGATCGACGACTTCATGGATTCCGATGCGGCCCGCGCGGCGCGCGCCACCATCGCCGAGTCCGAGCGCCGCATTCCGGCTGCCAGCGACGCGCTGGAGCAGGCGCGGCTCAAGCTGCAGGTGGTGCAGTCCGACGTCGGCAACGCGCGCCAGGGTTTTGCCAACTGGATCGCCACGCGGCGTGCCACCGCGCGCGCCGAGCAGGATCCGTAGGTGATCACACGCACCCGGGCGCTGGACGAGTTGCAGGCGCGCGAGCGCGCGGCGCGTGCCGAGGTCGAGCGCCAGCAGCAGGCGCTGCTCGACGCCACTCAGGCCGGGGACGCGGCGCGGCGCCGGCTGAACGAGATGCAGGAGGCGGCGCGCGGCGACTTCGAGCGGGCGCTGCGGGCGCAGGAGCTGCGCGTGTTCGGCTACCGGCTGGCGCTCACGCTGCCCTTGCTGCTGCTGGCTGGCTGGCTGTTCCGGCGCAAGCGCCAGAGCCGCTGGTGGCCGTTCGTCTGGGGCTTCATCCTGTTCGCGCTGTTCAGTTTCTTCGTCGAGTTGGTGCCCTACCTGCCCAGCTATGGCGGCTACGTGCGCTATGCCGTCGGCATCGTCCTCACCGTGCTGATCGGGCGCTGGGCCATTGTCGGCCTGCAGCGCTACCTGGAGCGCCAGCGCGCGGCCGAAGCGCAGCCCGAGCGCCGGCGGCGCGAGGAACTGGGCTACGACACCGCGCAGGCGCGCATGGCCAAGGGCGTGTGCCCGGGCTGCGAGCGCGCGGTGGACCTGAAGAACCCCGAGATCGATTTTTGCCCGCACTGCGGCATCGGCCTGTTCGACCGCTGCGCGCACTGCGGGCAGCGCAAGAGCACGTTCGCCCGCTTCTGCCACGCGTGCGGTACGCCGGTGGTGGACGATGAACATCCGGACCAGCCGGCCGCCTCCGTGCCGACATCGCCGTAGCGCGGCAACCGTTCGACGAAGCGGCCCCCTGGCCGGCGCCGCTCTGCCCTGGCCTACAGGCCGCGGGCGCGATCGCTGCGGAATTGCTGCGCGAACGTGCTCAGCCGCCCGCCGTCGAGCGCCGCGCGCAACTCGCTCATCAGCCGCAGGTAGTAGTGCAGGTTGTGCACCGTGGCCAGCATCGGGCCCAGCATCTCGCCGCAGCGGTCCAGGTGGTGCAGGTAGGCGCGCGAGAAGCCGTCGCGCCCGCCTTCGATCCACGGCACGCCCGAGCTGCCCGCGCAGGCGTAGCAGCTGCAGGTCTCGTCGATCGGATGTGGGTCGTTCCTGTAGCGCGCGTTGCGGATCTTCAGGTCACCGAAGCGCGTGAAGCAGTGGCCGTTGCGCGCATTGCGCGTCGGCATGACGCAGTCGAACATGTCGACGCCCTGCTGCACGCCGTAGACCAGGTCTTCCGGCGTGCCGACGCCCATTAGGTAGCGCGGCTTGTGCGCGGGCAGGCGGTGCGGCGTGTGCGCGGTGATGCGCAGCATGTCCTCTTTCGGCTCGCCGACGCTGACGCCGCCGATGGCGTAGCCGGGGAAGTCCATCTCAACCAGCTGCTCCAGCGACTCCTGCCGCAGCGCCTCGAACATGCCGCCCTGCACGATGCCGAACAGCGCGTTGGGGTTCTCCAGCCGCGCGAACTCGGCCTGGCAGCGCCTGGCCCAGCGCAGCGACAACTCCATTGATGCGCGTGCCTCGCGTTCGGTGGTGACGTGGCCCTTGGTCTCGTACGGCGTGCATTCGTCGAACTGCATCACGATGTCGCTGTTCAGCACGGTCTGGATCTGCATCGAGATCTCGGGCGTCAGGAACAGCCGATCGCCATTGACGGGCGATGCGAACTTCACGCCTTCCTCGCTGATCTTGCGCATCTCGCCCAGCGACCAGACCTGGAAGCCGCCCGAATCGGTGAGGATCGGCCGCACCCAGTTCTCGAACTGGTGCAGGCCGCCAAATTGCTGCAGGACCTCCAGCCCGGGGCGCATCCACAGATGGAAGGTGTTGCCCAGGATGATCTGCGCGCCCATCTCGTGCAGGCTGCGCGGCGTCACGCCCTTGACGGTGCCGTAGGTGCCCACCGGCATGAAGATCGGCGTCTCGACCACGCCGTGGTTGAGCGTCAGGCGCCCGCGGCGCGCGTGGCTGGCCGGGTCGGTGGCGAGCAGTTCGAAGCGAAGCACGGCCGGCGGTTCAGTGCGTCGCTACCGGTTTGCGAGCGACGACGATGTAGCCGGGCAGCGGCACCTTGGCTTCCGTCCGCAGCGCCGGCAGGTGCTCGATGCGCACCTCGTCGAAACCGGCTTCGCGGCACAGGCGTTCGACGTAGGACGCCTTGTGCGCGTAGCGCTGGCTCTTGCCGCGCAGCACCATGTCGGCCTCGTCTTCCTCGGCCGTCTCGCAGGAGAACACGAAGTGGCCGCCCGGCTTGAGGATGCGCAGCGCGTTGGGGATCACCGGCGCCAGCTCGCCGACGTAGATCAGTGCATCGAGGCAGGCGATGACCTCGTAATGGTCGGCCGGCGTGTCGCGCAGCGCGTCGAGCAGGTTGACCTGGTGAAAGCGTGAATACAGGCCGTGCCGTGCAGCCTGCTCGATCATCTTCCCGGACAGATCGACGCCGATCAGGTGGCCGTCGATGCGGCCCAGGTACACGCCCAGCAGCCCGGTGCCGCAGCCCAGGTCGAGCAGGTTGAAGCGGCGATCGGGATGCAGCTCGGTGATGATCTGCGCGGCCCGTTCGGGCACCTTGTATTCCAGGCCGCGCACCAGGTGCAGGTCGAACCGGGGTGCGTAGCTGTCGAACAGCGAAGTCACCACCGAGCGCGGCTGCGTGGCGGGCATCTGGCGGTGCGCCAGCGCATGGAAGTAGCGCACGTCCTCGTCGTCGGGCTGCAGTGCGACCAGGCGATCCGCCAGGGCGATGGCCTCGGCCTCGCTCTTGGTTTCCAGCGCGCAGCTCAGCGCGCCGCGCAAGGCCAGCACGTTCTGCGGATCGACGTCCAGCACACGGTCGAAGTGCGTGCGCGCCTGTACGTAGTCCTGGTCATGCATCAGGTACTGGCCGAGAAAGATTGGGAACACCAGGTTGCCGGGCTGCAGCTGCTGCGCCGCTTGCGCCCACGCAATGGCTTCCTTGGACGCCTTGGCCTGCGCCGCCACCGCCACCGCGCGCGGCAGCACCTGCAGATCCTGCGGCGCCAGGCGGACCGCCTTGCGCGCATGCGGCATCGCCTGCTCGGCTTGGCCCTGGCGTGTCAGCGCCAGCGCCAGTTCCATCAGCGCCACCGGCCAGTCGGGCGCGAGTTCGAGCGCGCGCTGCGCGGCCTGCGTCGCGCCCCCCAGGTTGCCGGCGGCGTTGGCGAGGCGCACGCCGAGCAAGGGCACGCGCGCATCGAGCGGGGCCTGCCGCTGGATCTTGTTCAGCGCCTGCGCGGCCTGCTGCAGCCGGCCGTTGCCGATATCAGTGCCGATGGTCTGCAGTTCGCGCGTGAAGGCGTCGTCGGGGATGGTGTGGTCTGGCATGGGCTGCTGCGGCGACGAAAAGTAGATGGCGCCGCGCGGGCGCGGCGCCATGAAGCTGAAATTATCGGATATGCGTCGTCCAGCCGTGATCCTGGCGCGGCAAGCTGAAAAAAATCAGTGCGCAGCGGCATGAAATGGTATGCTCACATATCAATTCTAGGCAGTGAATTCTTGACTGGGGCAAGCGCCATGACTTCCGCCGTTCCAACCGTGCAGTGGCCCGGGCCCGACACCAGTCGCATCCCGTTCGCCGTCTACACCGACGCCGCGCTCCACCAGGAGGAACTGCGGCGCTTCTTCTACCAGGGCCACTGGTGCTACGTCGGCCTGGAGGCCGAGGTGCCCAAACCCGGCGACTTCAAGCGCACGGTGGTGGGTGAGCGCTCGGTCATCCTCAGTCGCGCCGCCGACGGCCAGCTGCACTGCTTTGAGAACGTGTGCGCGCACCGCGGCATGCAGTTCTGCCGCAAACGCCACGGCAGCGGGGTGAAGGAATTCGTCTGCCCTTACCACCAGTGGAGCTACACGCTCTCGGGTGACCTGCAGGGCGTGCCGCTGCGCCGCGGCGTGCGGCAGGATGGTCAGGTGAAGGGCGGCATGCCGGCCGACTTCAACCCGAAGGAGCACGGCCTGACCAAGCTGAAGGTCGCCACGCGCGGCGGCGTGGTGTTCGCCAGCTTCGACCATGAGGTTGAGCCGCTGGAGGACTACCTCGGGCCCACCATCCTGACGTACTTCGACCGCCTGTTCAACGGCCGCGAGCTGAGCATCCTCGGCTACAACCGCCAGCGCATTCCCGGCAACTGGAAGCTGATGCAGGAGAACATCAAGGACCCCTACCACCCGGGCCTGCTGCACACCTGGTTCGTCACCTTCGGGCTCTGGCGCGCCGACAACAAGGCGGCGCTGAAGATGGATGCGCAGCATCGCCACGCCGCCATGATCTCGACGCGCGGCAACGCCGGCAAGCAGTCCGACGTCTCGCAGGTGTCAAGCTTCAAGTCCAGCATGGAGCTGGAGGACAAGCGCTTCCTCGACATCGTGCACGAGGACTGGTGGGGCGAGCCGACGGCGGTGATGACCACCATCTTCCCCAGCGTGATCTTCCAGCAGCAGGTCAACAGCGTGTCGACGCGCCACATCCAGCCCGATGGGCATGGCAACTTCGACTTCGTCTGGACGCACTTCGGCTTCGCCGACGACACGCCCGAGATGACCGCGCGTCGCCTGCGCCAGGCCAACCTGTTCGGTCCGGCCGGTTTTGTGTCGGCCGATGACGGCGAGGCGATCGAGCTGTCGCAATGCGGCTTCACGCAGAAGACCGATCACCGCGCGCTGGCGCTGCTGGGCGGGCGCGGTGTCGAGGAGACCGATCACATGGTGACGGAAACCCTCATTCGTGGCATGTACGAGTACTGGCGCAAGGTCATGGAAACCAAGACATGAAACTCGACTTCGACACCTGGCAGGCGCTGCTGCAACTGCAGGCCGACTATGCCGCCGCCGTCGACTCGGGCGACTGGGATCTGTGGCCTGGATTCTTCACCGACGACTGCCTCTACAAGCTGCAGCCGCGCGAGAACCACGAGCGCGGCTTTCCGCTGGCGACGCTGTCGTTCGACAGTCAGGCCAGCCTGCGCGACCGTGTCTACGGCATCAAGGAAACGCTGTTCCACGACCCCTACTACCAGCGCCACGTGGTCGGTGCGCCGGTGCTGCGCAGCGTGGGCGAAGACGGCATCCGCTGTGAAAGCAACTATGCGGTGTTCCGCACCAAGCTCGATGGGCTGTCCAGCGTGTTCAACGTCGGCCGCTACATCGACCGCGTGGTGGCGACACCCGATGGCCTGAAGTTCGCCGAGCGGCTGGTCATCTACGACAGCGAGATGATCCCCAATTCCATCATCTACCCGATATAGAACTCCTCCGGCGGCGCTGCGCGCCTTCCCCAAGGGCGGCGTCGCCGGTGGCCGTGCCAGGCCCGCTCCATGGCGACTGCTGGCATGGCCTGCTCCGTGGTCACTTGAATCAATCGAAAGGAATTCACATGAGCAACTGGATCGACGTGGCCGACGAGGGCGACCTGTTCGAGGGCGCGGGCATCGGCGTGGCCGCGCAGGGCCACGACGTCGCCATCTACAAGACCGAGGCCGGCGAGGTCTACGCCACCGACAACATTTGCTCGCATGTCGGCCATGGCCGGCTCTGCGACGGCTTCCTGGAAGGCCACGAGATCGAGTGCCCCTTGCACCAGGGGCGCTTCGACATCCGCAGTGGCGCCGCCACGCTGGAGCCGTGCGAGGAGGCGATCCGGAGCTACCCCGTCAAGATCGAGGGTGGGCGCGTGTGGCTGGATCTGGCGTAGGCCGTCTGCCGCGCAACGTCACGCCCTGGTCAGCCACATCGCGTCGCCGTAGCTGAAGAAGCGGTAGCGCCGCGCGACGGCATGCCGGTACAGCGCCATCACGCGCCCGTGGCCGGCGAAGGCGCTGACCAGCATCATCAGCGTGCTGCGCGGCAGGTGGAAGTTGGTGACCAGCGCATCGACCACCTGGAAGCGGAATCCCGGCGTGATGAAGATGCCGGTGTCGCCGCTGGCCGCGCCGGTTTGTGCCCAGCTTTCCAGCGTGCGCACGCTGGTGGTACCGACGGCCACCACGCGGCCGCCGCGCGCGCGGCAAGCCTCGATCGCTGCCAGGGTTTCAGGTGGCAGGTGGTAGCGCTCGTGGTGCATCACGTGCTCGGCGATCGATTCGCTCTTGACCGGCTGGAAGGTGCCGGCGCCCACGTGCAGGGTGACGAAGGCGCGCTGCACACCATGCGCGTCGAGGGCGGCCAGCAAGGCCTCGTCGAAGTGCAGCGCTGCGGTCGGCGCGGCGACGGCGCCCGGGTGCCGGGCGAACACGGTCTGGTAGCGCGATTCGTCCTCCGGCGTGCCGGCGTGCGCGATGTCGCCACTGCGAGGGCGCTCGATGTACGGCGGCAGCGGCACGTGGCCGTGGGCTGCCATCAGTTCGTAGGGGTCGCCCGACAGTCGCAGCTGGAACAGCGCGCCGTCGGCATCGGGCCAGCGCCCCAGCAGTTCCGCTTCGAAACCACCGGCCATGCGCAGCCGCGCGTCCACGGCCGGCTTCTTGCTCACCTTCATGTGCGCCGCCACGCTGCCGTCGGCGAGCACGCGCTCGATCAGCAGTTCCAGCTTGCCGCCGCTCGGCTTGGCGCCGAACAGGCGCGCCTTGACCACCTGCGTGTCGTTGAAGACCAGCAGGTCGCCTTTGCGCAGCAGCGCCGGCAGGTCGCGGAAAGCGCGGTCGACCGGCATGCTGCCGCTGCCGTCCAGCAACCGCGAGCCGCTGCGCTCGGGCGCGGGGTGCTGGGCGATGAGTTCGGGCGGCAGAGCGAAATCGAAGTCGCTCGTGGTGAAGATGCGGTCGGACATGGCCCAAGGGCCGGACGGACCCGTTCCAGGAGATGGGAGACGGCGACAATTGTCCCATGCCCGACCCGGCTGCTGCCCCCGACCGAGCCAAGCTGAGCCCGCCGCAGAAGGCGCTGCGCAGGCTCGGCCTGGTGCGCGACATCGACCTGGCGCTGCACCTGCCGCTGCGCTACGAGGACGAGACGCGCATCGTCGCCCTGAGCGATGCGCGCGACGGCGACACGGTGCAGATCGAGGGCGAGGTGATGCAGCAGGAGATCGTCTACCGCCCGCGCCGGCAGCTGCTGGTGCGCGTGGATGACGGCAGCGACACGGTGCTGCTGCGCTTCTTCAACTTCTATCCGTCGCAGCTCAAGCAGATGGCGGCGGGCAGCCGGATCCGCGCGCGCGGCGAGCTGCGCGGCGGCTTCGCCGGCCTGAGCATGATGCACCCCACGGTGCGTGCCGCCGGCGGCGCCCTGCCCGAAGCGCTGACGCCGATCTATCCGACCGTGGCGCAGTTGCCGCAGCCCTATTTGCGCAAGGCGGTGCTGGCCGGGCTGGCGCGCGCCGAGTTGTCGGAAACGCTGCCAGCGGAGATCCTGGGCGAACTCGAGCACCTGCGCCTGTGGAGCCTGCGCGAGTCGCTGTCGTTCCTGCATCATCCGACGCCCGGTGTGGCGCTGGCGCAGCTGGAGGACCACAGCCATCCCGCGTGGCAACGCCTGAAGGCCGAGGAGCTGCTGGCGCAGCAGCTGTCGCAACTGCAGGCGCGCCGCGCGCGCGAGCAACTGCGCGCACCGGTGTTGCGCCTAGCGCGCGGCGGCGTGCACGAGCAGCTGCTGGCGGCGCTGCCGTTCCAGCTCACCAGGGCGCAGCGCCGCGTGGGCGAGGAAATCGCGCGCGACCTGGGCGCCGTGCAGCCGATGCACCGCCTGCTGCAGGGCGACGTCGGCAGCGGCAAGACGGTGGTGGCGGCGCTGGCCGCCTGCATCGCCATCGACGCCGGCTGGCAGTGCGCGCTGATGGCGCCGACCGAGATCCTGGCCGAGCAGCACTTCGCCAAGCTGGTCGAATGGCTGGCACCCTTGCTGGCGGCGCGTGGCCAGCGCGTGGCCTGGCTTACCGGCAGCCAGAAAAAGAAGGCGCGCGGCGAGATGCTGGCCGCGATCGAGGACGGCTCGGCGGCGCTGGTCGTCGGCACGCACGCGGTGATCCAGGACCAGGTGAAGTTCCGCCGGCTCGGCCTGGCGATCATCGACGAGCAGCACCGCTTCGGTGTGCAGCAGCGGCTGGATCTGCGACGCAAGCTGGCGGGCTCGCCCCCTGCCCCGCCGGGGGAAGGCGTCAGCCAAGAGCCCCACCTGCTGATGATGAGTGCCACACCCATTCCGCGCACGCTGGCGATGAGCTACTACGCCGACCTGGACGTGTCCACGCTGGACGAACTGCCGCCCGGGCGCACGCCGGTGGTGACCAAGCTGGTGGCCGAGCACCGCCGCGCCGAGGTGATCGAGCGCATCCGCGCGCAGATCGACGCCGGGCGACAGGTCTACTGGGTCTGTCCGCTGATCGAGGAGAGCGAGGCGCTCGACCTGCGCAACGCCACCGAAACCCATGCCGAGCTGTCGGCGGCACTGGCTGGCGCCGTGGTCGGCCTGCTGCATTCGCGCATGCCGCCGGCCGAGAAGAAAGCGGTGATGAGCCTGTTCACCGGCGGCCAGATGGCGGTGCTGGTCAGCACCACGGTGATCGAGGTCGGTGTCGACGTGCCGAACGCCAGCCTGATGGTGATCGAGCACGCCGAGCGCTTCGGCCTGTCGCAGCTGCACCAGCTGCGCGGCCGCGTCGGACGCGGCGCGGCGGCGTCGGCCTGCGTGCTGTTGTACGCCACGCCCGATGGTGGCCGCCTGGGCGAAACCGCGCGCCAACGGCTGAAGGCCATGGCCGAGACGCACGACGGTTTCGAGATCGCGCGACGCGACCTGGAGATCCGCGGGCCGGGTGAGTTCCTCGGTGCCCGCCAGTCCGGCGCGGCGCTGCTGCGCTTTGCCGATCTGGCCGAGGACAGCGAGCTGCTGCAATGGGCGCGGCGGGCGGCGCCCGTGATGCTGGCGCGCCATCCCGACCTGGCCGCACGGCACGTGGCGCGCTGGCTCGGCGCGCGGACCGATTACCTGAAAGCCTAGTACTTCACCGTCGGCGTGCTATACGTGTGCCAGTCACATGGACATGTCGCGGAGCGCAGAATGAATTCATCCATGAACTAGACATGGCTGAAAGGAATCGATCATGAAACGGCGTTCCATACTCAGCGTGATGGTGCTTGGCGGGCTCGCCGCAGGCTGCTCGTCGATCAAATCGGGAGTCGATCGCGTCACCAAGGCTGTCACCCCATCAACGGCGCCCAAGCTGCATGCGGCGATGCGTTCGCTGTGGCGGGGGCATATCGACACCACGCGTGACTATGCGCGTGCCGTGCACGCCGGTGACAGCGGTGCGGCGCAACGGGCGGAGACGGCGGTGGTCGACAACGCCAAGCAGATTGCCAGCGCGGTCGGCGGCTATTACGGCCAGGGCGCTGCCGACGGCACGCTGAAGCTGCTGGCCGGCCACTGGCAGGGCGTCAAGGCGCTCACTGACACCGCCAGGGCGAAAAACGCAGCCGGCGAACAGAAGGCCATGGATGCGCTGGCGGCCAACGCGTCCGAGATCGCCAAGTTCTTTGCCGGCGCCAATCCGAAGAACTGGACCGTAAGCGGCTTGCAGAGCGCGTTGCTGGCGCACGCCGGCCACCACAAGCTGCAGGTGGACGCCATGATGGCCAACGCACCTGCTGCCGAGCAGGCCAGGCTGTGGACCGAGATGCAGAAGCACATGGACATGATTGCCGACGTGCTCGCCGACGGCATCGCCAAGCAGTTCCCGGACAAGGTCAGCTGATTCGGCACCCGCCAGATCGCGCGGTTGCGGGGCCGCGCAAGAAAACGGCCACGGCTTGTCCGTGGCCGTTTCATGTTTGTGCTCAGGCTGGGCTGAGCTCGCGTATCCTGTGCTTTCCTTGTACGAAGCTCGTCCCATCTGCATGATGCGTTTGCACGGTGCCGCCGCATGACCCTGACCGAACTGAAATACATCGTCGCCGTGATCGTGCGGAGGACCGGGCGAGGGGTCCCGCGCAGCGGGGATCGACCCCGTAGCGCGATGGTTGCGACGGCGCTGTCCGGCCACGAGGGCGAGGTGCGTGCATGACCCTGACCGAGCTGAAATACATCGTGGCCGTCGCCCGCGAAAAACACTTCGGCAAGGCCGCCGAAGCCTGCTTCGTGTCGCAGCCGACGCTGTCGGTGGCGGTGAAGAAGCTGGAGGACGAGCTGGAGCTGAAGCTGTTCGAGCGCAGCAGCGGCGAGGTCACGGTGACTCCCCTGGGCGAGGAGATCGTGCGGCAGGCGCAGAGCGTGCTGGAGCAGGCGGCCGAGATCAAGGAGATCGCCAAGCGCGGCAAGGATCCGCTCGGCGGACCGCTCAAGCTGGGCGTGATCTACACCATCGGCCCCTATCTGCTGCCCGATCTGGTGCGCCAGAACATCGAGCAAAACCCGCAGATGCCGCTGATGCTGCAGGAGAACTTCACCGTGCGCCTGCTGGAGATGCTGCGCACCGGCGAGATCGATTGCGCCATCCTGGCCGAGCCGTTTCCCGACACCGGACTGGCGATCGCTCCGCTGTACGACGAACCCTTCGTAGCCGCGGTGCCGGTCGATCATCCGTTGGCCGATCTGGCGCACGTGACGACCGAGCAACTCAAGGCCGAGCACATGCTGCTGCTGGGCACCGGCCACTGCTTCCGCGACCATGTGCTGCAGGTGTGCCCCGAGTTCGCGCGCTTCGCCAGCACCACCGAGGGCATCCGCAAGAGCTTCGAGGGTTCCTCGCTTGAGACCATCCAGCACATGGTGGCCGCCGGCATGGGAGTCACCCTGGTGCCGCGCCTGGCGGTGTCGGCGGCAGGGCTGGCGGCACCGGCGCCACAGGTTGACGCCGCCCAGCCCTTGATCCGCTACCTGCCGATCCACGACGATGTCAGCGGCGCGCCGCCGACGCGCCGCGTGGTGCTGGCCTGGCGGCGCAGCTTCACGCGCTACGAGGCCATCGCGGCGCTGCGCAATGCGATCTATGCTTGCGACTTGCCGGGCGTGACGCGCCTGTCCTGAAGTGACGCGCCGCCCCTGATCCATCGACTGGCATGAACATCCCGATCTCTTCCCATTCCCGCCCGCCCGCCGGCCGCAGCAAGCTGTCGCTGTACCTGGACCTGATCCGCTGGGACCGTCCGGCCGGATGGCTGCTGCTGCTGTGGCCGTCGCTGACCGCGCTGTGGCTGGCGGCCGGCGGTTTCCCCGGCTGGCACCTGGTGGCGGTGTTCGTGCTCGGCACCATCCTGATGCGCTCGGCCGGCTGCTGCATCAACGACGTGGCCGACCGCGAGTTCGACCGCCACGTCAAGCGCACCGCGCAGCGCCCGGTGACCAGCGGGCTCATCAGCGTGAAGGAAGCGCTGGCCGTGGGCGCCGTGCTGGCGCTCGTCGCCTTTGGCCTGGTGCTGACCACCAACGCCGCCACCATTGCCTGGTCGTTTCCTGCGCTGGCCGTCACGCTGATCTATCCCTACGCCAAGCGCGTGGTCTCGATGCCGCAGGCGGTGCTGGGCGTGGCCTTCAGCTTCGGCATTCCGATGGCCTACGCGGCGGTGCAGGGCCGCGTGCCGCTGGAGGCGTGGGGGCTGATGCTCGGCAACCTGTTCTGGGTGCTGGCCTACGACACCGAATACGCCATGGTCGACCGCGACGACGAC
>NZ_DAOMOQ010000029.1:0-40857 GCF_035444425.1 Ottowia sp.
CTCGTTGTTGTCACACCATACTACATCAAATGCTTGGCGGCTGCACGATCGTGTGATTGCAATTTTTCCTTGTGCTTGGCCATCTGGCGGTCCAGCTTGTCGGCCAACTCGTCGATGGCGGCGTACAGATCCTCGTGGCTGCTTTCCGCGAACAGGTCATTGCCCTTGACCCCGATGCGGCATTCGGCCCGCTGGCGCTTGTCCTTCTCCTGTTTGTTCTCGACCGAGAGCAGCACCCGCACGTCCACCACCTGATCGAAATGCTTGGTGACCCGCTCCAGCTTGGTGGTCACGTAACTGCGTAGGGCGGGCGTGATATCCAGGTGGTGGCCGCTGATCGTCAAATTCATGAAGAACCTCCTTCGTCGGATGAACGGGCGCCCGTGGCGCCAGGGGCAACTGCGGACGACGAAGCCTCGTCATCACGCGGTCATTCGAGTCCACTATGCCGCCGATCCTAGCCGAAAGCAATCCCCGCGCCGACCGCCGGCAGGCCGCTGCCGGCGCGCTCGTGCCGTCACGCGGCAGTCACCCGACGATGCCATAATCAGTGGTTTCATCCCACGTCGAAAGCCCGTCTTGGAAACCACCCCGAGTCGATAGCTTTCACCTTCCTTGAGCGCTGGCGGGGAAGGCCGAAAGCCACCCACACACAAACCGTCCGCCAGACGCCATCCGTGCCTCAAGGGAGCCTTGCCATGCTCAACGTCTTTTCGCTGTCCAACGGGCGGTTGTTTCAGGAAGAGATCGAATCGCTGGAAGAGCTGTCTCGCTTTCGCCCGATCTGGGTCGATCTGGAAGAGCCGACGGCCGAGGAAAAGCGCTGGATCAAGCAGTACTACGGGCTGTCGATCCCGGAAGACGCCATCGACGACGACATCGAGGAGTCGGCGCGTTTCTACGAGGAAGACAACGGCGAGCTGCACATCCGCAGCGACTTCCTGGTGGCCGATCCGGACGAGCCGCGCCAGGCGCGCGTGGCCTTCATCCTGAACAACGTCAACGAGCAGTTGCGCAGCCACGGCGTGCTGTTCTCGATCCACGAAGAGACGGTGCCGGCATTCCGGCTGCTGCGCATGCGCGCGCGCCGCATGCCCGGCCTGCTGGACGACGCGCGCGACGTGCTGCTGGCGCTGCTGGACGGCGACGCCGAATACTGCGCCGACACGCTGGAAGGCATCTACGATGAACTCGAGGAGGCCGGCAAGAAGGTGCTGGACGGCAACGTCAACGACGAGGTCGCCGGCGTGGTGCTGGCCACCATCGCGCGCCAGGAGGACATGAACGGCCGCATCCGGCGCAACGTCATGGACACGCGCCGCGCGGTGAGCTTCCTGATGCGCAGCAAGATGCTGGACGCCGAGCAGTTCGAGGACGCGCGCCAGATCCTGCGCGACATCGACTCGCTCGACAGCCACACCACCTTCCTGTTCGACAAGATCAACTTCCTGATGGACGCGACGGTCGGTTTCATCAACATCAACCAGAACAAGATCATCAAGCTGTTCTCGGTCGCCAGCGTGGCGCTGCTGCCGCCGACGCTGGTGGCCAGCCTGTATGGCATGAACTTCCGCCACATGCCCGAGTTGGAATGGCCGCTGGGCTACCCGTTCGCCATCGTGCTGATGATCTGCAGCGCGCTGCTGCCGATGTGGTATTTCAGGCGCAAGGGCTGGTTGAAATGACGCTCCCCCCTGTGGCGCTGACGCGCCTTCCCCCCTGAGGGGGGACGCACCCAGTGGCCGGGCGAAGCCCGCTCCACGGGTGCCCCCGACTGGCCTGCTCCGCGGCCATCTGGTGCGCTTGCTGCGCAGCGCTATTGGCGTCCTCTCCAGCTGGCAGAAGAGCATTGGCCTGTCATGAGCTTGTCGAAGGGGATGAAGGCCGGGCTCCAAGAACCGGCCAACACCCCACCGACGGCAACAACCGGTGAACTCACAGCGAGCCGAAATACGCCTCCAGCACCGCTGCGCTGTAGCGGCTCGCCACCTGGTCGATGAAGCGCATGAAGTCGACGTGCGCGGCATCGTCAGCACGGTCGCTGATGGTGCGCAGGGCGGCGAAGGGCAGGCCGTAGTCGTGACAGACCTGGGCCACGGCGGCGCCTTCCATCTCGACCGCCAGCGCATCGGGCAGCGCGCGCCGCAGCGCCGCGCTCTCCGGCGTGGTGGCGACGAAACGGTCGCCGCTGACGATCAGGCCCTCGTGCACGCGCGGCGCCTGCAGGCCGAACTCCGCCACCACGTCGGCGCCCAGGGTGTCGGCGGGTGCCGCCAGCACCGCACGCGCCGTAGCCGTCAGCGCACCCGATAGCTCCGCATCGGTCGGGAAGCGCGCACGGCCGGTGAGCGGCACCTCGAAGCGCGGAAAGAGCGGCGAGGCATCGATGTCATGCTGGAGGAACTCGCGCGCCAGCACCAGATCCCCCACCCGCACGCCGTCGCCCAGACCGCCGGCGGTGCCGGTGAAGACGATGCGGTCGACGCCGAAGCGCTCGATCAGCACCACCGCCGTGGTCGCGGCCGCCACCTTGCCGACGCGCGACAGCACGGCCACCACCTCGTGACCATGCCAGTGGCCGACCCAGAAGTCGCGCCCGGCGGCGCGCTGGCGCTGCTCGTCCGGCATGCGGTCGAGCACCGCCGCCAGTTCCTGGTGCATGGCACTGACCAGACCGATGCGCACGACAAGCCGCCTGCTGCGTGGTGGAAAGGGGGCGTCACGCCGCCGGCACCCATGCCGCGGCGCCACGCATCACGTGACCGGTGCGCCCTCGACCTTGACCGGGGCCGACGCATCGCGCAGTTCGCGCCGCAACACCTTGCCGACCGGCGTCTTGGGCAGTTCGGTGCGGAACTCGATGACGCGCGGCCGCTTGTAGCCGGTCAGGTTCTCGTGGCAGAACTTGCGCACCGCGTCCTCGGTCAGCGCCGGATCTTTCTTCACCACCACGATCTTGACCGCCTCGCCCATCTTCTCGTCCGGCACGCCGACCGCGGCCACTTCCAGCACGCCGGGCATGCTGGCGACCACGTCCTCGATCTCGTTCGGGTAGACGTTGAAGCCGCTGACCAGGATCATGTCCTTCTTGCGGTCGATGATCTTGGTGTAGCCGCGCTCGTCCATGATGCCGATGTCGCCCGACTTGAAGTAGCCGTCCGGCGTCATGACCTTGGCGGTCTCGTCCGGGCGCTGCCAGTAGCCGGCCATCACCTGTGGCCCCTTGATGGCGATCTCGCCGGGCTGGCCGAGCGGCACCTCGTTGCCGTCGTCGTCGAGGATCCTGACCCAGGTGCTGGGAATCGGCAGGCCGATGGTGCCGTTGAACTGCTTCGAGGTCACCGGGTTGCAGGTCGCCGATGGGCTGGTCTCCGACAGGCCGTAGCCCTCGCAGATCGGGCAGCCGGTCTTCTCCAGCCACAGCTTGGCGACCGCGCTCTGCACCGCCATGCCACCGCCCACCGACACCTTCAGGTTGCTCCAGTTGACGCTGTTGAAGTCGGGGTGGTTGGCCAGGCCGTTGAACAAGGTGTTGACGGCCGGGAAGCTGTGGAAGGTGTGCTTGGACAGCTCCTTGAGCACCGCCGGCAGGTCGCGCGGGTTCGGGATCAGGATCACCTTGCCGCCGTTGCGCAGGCTCAGCATCATGTTCACCGTGAAGGCGAAGATATGGTAGAGCGGCAGCGCGCACACGCTGGTGGATTGTTCGTTCTCCGGGATCTGCTTCATCACCGGCTCGTTCCAGGCCTCCGACTGCAGCACGTTGGCAATCAGGTTGCGGTGCAGCAGCACGGCGCCCTTGGCGACGCCGGTGGTGCCGCCGGTGTACTGCAGCACGGCGACGTCGTCGGGGCCGATGTCCGGCGCCGTGAACGGCGCGCCCTGCCCCTTGGCGACGGCGCTGTTGTAGCGCACCGCGCCCGGCAGGCTGAACGCCGGCACCAGCTTCTTGACCTTGCGCACCACGAAGTTGACGATCATGCCCTTCAGGCCGCCCAGGCGGTCGCCCATGCTGGCCAGCACCACGTGCTTGATTTGCGTGTTGGCGATGCACTTCTGCAGCGTGGCGGCGAAGTTCTCGATGATGACGATGGCCTTGGCGCCCGAGTCCTTCATCTGGTGCTCGAGTTCGCGCGCGGTGTAGAGCGGGTTGACGTTGACCACCACGTAGCCGGCACGCAGGATCGCCGCCACCGTGGCCGGGTACTGCGGCACGTTGGGCATCATGATCGCCACCCGATCGCCGCGCGCCAGGCCCAGGCCCTGCAGGTACGCGGCCAGCGCACGCGACTGGCGATCGGTGTCCTCGTAGCTGAAGTCCTTGCCCATGTAGCTGTAGGCGGTGCGGTCAGCATACTTGCCGAAGCTTTCCTCGATCAGCGCCACCAGCGAAGGGTATTGCGACGGGTCGATGTCGGCCGGGACACCTTCGGGGTATTCCTGCAGCCAGATGCGCGGATCGCTCATGTCGTGACAACTCCTGCTTCTAGAAATGGATAGCGCGCCGCCTGGTGCAGCGCGGGTGGATAGCGGACCCGCGGCCGTGCCGCCGCATCCGCATCCTCTCGCCACATTGTGTAACACCCCGCGGGATGCCGCCAGTGGCGTTTCCCATCATGGCAATAGGGTGGCGTCCCTTGCGCGACAGGCGCAAGCGCCGCAGGCAGCGCGGTTGCCAGCCAGGCGTCACCGGCGCATTCGGAACCGCGCCCTGGCCCGACCGCTTACTCGATCGCCTTGCCGATTTCCTCGACCACCTTCTTGGCGTCGCCGAACACCATCATGGTCTTGTCCATGTAGAACAGCTCGTTGTCGAGGCCCGCATAGCCGGCAGCCATCGAACGCTTGTTGACGATGACGGTCTTGGCCTTGTAGGCCTCGAGGATCGGCATGCCGTAGATCGGGCTGCCCTTCTGCAGCGCGGCCGGGTTCACCACGTCGTTGGCGCCCAGGATGATGGCCACGTCGGCCTGGCCGAACTCGCCGTTGACGTCTTCCATCTCGTGCACCTGGTCGTAGGGCACCTCGGCCTCGGCCAGCAGCACGTTCATGTGGCCCGGCATGCGGCCGGCCACCGGGTGGATCGCGTACTTGACGTCGATGCCCTTGTCGGTGAGCTTGTCGACCAGTTCCTTCACCGCGTGCTGGGCGCGCGCCACCGCCAGGCCGTAGCCGGGCACGATGATCACGCTGTCGGCGTTGCCGAGCATGAAGGCGGCGTCCTCGGCACTGCCGCTCTTGACCGGGCGCTGCTCCTGCGCACCGCCGGCGGCGGCACCGGCGTCACCACCGAAGCCGCCCAGGATGACGTTGAAGAAAGAGCGGTTCATGGCCTTGCACATGATGTAGCTCAGGATCGCGCCCGAAGAGCCCACCAGCGAGCCGGCAATGATCAGCATGCTGTTGTTGAGCGAGAAGCCGATGCCGGCCGCCGCCCAGCCCGAGTAGCTGTTGAGCATCGACACCACCACCGGCATGTCGGCGCCGCCGATCGGGATGATCAGCGTCACACCGATGACGAAGCCCAGCAGGCAGATCAGCGCGAACGCCCACGCATTCTGCGACTGCCAGAACAGTGCGATCAGGATGATCGCCGCGATGCCCAGCCCCAGGTTCAGCATGTGCTGGCCCGGAAACACCACCGGCGCGCCCTGGAACAGGCGGAACTTGTAGGTGCCCGACAGCTTGCCCCAGGCGATCACCGAGCCGGAGAAGGTGACCGCGCCGATGAAGGCGCCGAGCGCCAGTTCGATCCGGTTGCCACCCGGAATGGCGCCGACGCTGTCGGCGATGCCGAATGCCGACGGTTCGGCGACGGTGGCGATGGCGATGAACACCGCCGCCAGGCCGATCATGCTGTGGAAGAAGGCCACCAGCTCGGGCATCTTGGTCATCTCGACCGTCTTCGCGCGCCAGGTGCCGTAGCCGCCGCCGACCAGCATGCCGAGCGCCAGCAGCGCCCAGCCCAGGCCGAGCGACATGCCGCTGCCGAGCTTGATGATCAGCGCCAGCGTGGTGAACACGGCGATCGCCATGCCCACCATGCCGAACAGGTTGCCGCGGATCGAGGTGGTCGGGTGACTCAGGCCCTTGAGCGACTGGATGAAGCAGACGCTGGCGACCAGGTACAACAGGGTGACGAGATTCATGCTCATCGGTTCACTCCTCGGCCTTCTTGGCCGGCCGGTCCTTCTTCTTGAACATCTCCAGCATGCGCTTGGTGACCAGGAAGCCGCCGAAGATGTTGACCGAGGCCAGTCCCACCGCCAGCACGCCCATGCCCTTGCCGACGATGCCGCTGGTCAGCATCACCGCGAGCATGGCGCCGACGATGACGATCGCCGAGATGGCGTTGGTCACCGCCATCAGCGGCGTGTGCAGTGCCGGGGTCACGGTCCATACCACGTGGTAGCCGACGTAGATCGCCAGCACGAAGATGATCAGGTTGATGACGGTGGGTGAGATGGCTTCCATGCGGGGCTCCAAGATAGTGGCTCGGTGCGGCTCCAAGGGCGGCGGGTGATGGGAGGTGCCGGCCGCGTCAGTTGCGGTCCGGGCGGGCGTTCAATGGCGCGCGTGGCGGCTCGACCTGGATGGCGCGGGCCGGCGCCGGTGGCGCCACCACCACCGGCGGTGGCGGCGGTGCGACCTGCGGTGCGGATGGGAACGGCGGCACCCGCAGCGTGCCGCCCGTGGCGGCGCGCGTGGCGGCGGCGAACTGGCGCGCCCACTGCAGGCCGGGCTGGCCGCCTTCCAGGAAATCGAGGTTGTTGCGCGTGGTCGGCTCGATCAGCGAGGGGTCGATCAGCGCATGCGTTTCGATGGCGCCAGCGGGCACGCGGTCGCTGACCCAGGCGCGCGGACGCGAGGTCCAGTCACGCTGGTCCAGCCACTGGTAAAGCACCGAGTGCTCCTGCTGCAGCCACTGGTCGAAATCGGCGTCACGCCGCAGCCGCAGGCAGCCGACGGTGTCGGCGCCGGTGTCGGCCACGTTCAGGCTGTTGGGCTGCGGGCATGGCGCGCTGCCAGCCGGCGCGGTCTGGGCGACGACGATAGCCAGCCAGTGCCCGTCCTCGCGCCGCAGGCCGGCGACCCGGGTCGGCGCGCTCGCGCCGGTGACCGGCACCGGCCCGTCACCGCCCATCCAGGGCGCCAGGAAGTGGCCCAGGTCGTACCAGGTGCCGACGCTGGTGGGCGGCGCCATGATCACCGGTGCTGCGGCCGCAGTCGCGGTCGTCGGCGCGGCGGCGGGTGGCGCCGCGCCCGGCACGGCGCAGCCGGCCAGCAGCGCGGCCAGCGCCAAGGCACACGCGGAGCCGGCCCGCGAGAACGTGAATCGAACTTGCATCAGTTCATCGCCCGGGTCATGCGCGCGTCACCGCGCCCTCGTGCGCCACCAGGCAGGCGACGACGATGTCGTCTTCCTTGTCGATCCGGAACGCCGCCGGCGGCTCGCCCTTGGCGGCCGGCGGCAGCACCAGCTTGAGGAAGTCGAGCACGTTGCGCGCGTACAGGGCCGAGGCATCGGCGCCCACCTGGGCCGCCAGGTTGGTGTCGCCGACGATGACCACACCGTGCTTGTGCACCGTCCTGTCAGCCTCGGTCAGCGGGCAGTTGCCGCCCACCGTGCCGTCGGGATTGGGCGCACCCTTGCCGGCGGCCATGTCGACGATGACCGAACCGGGCTTCATGCTCTTCACCATGTCCTCGGTGATCAGCACCGGCGCCGCGCGGCCCGGAATCAGCGCGGTGGAGATCACCACGTCGGCCTGCGCCACGCGCTTGGCCACCTCGACCTTCTGGCGGTCCAGCCAGCTTTGCGGCATCGGCCGCGCATAGCCGCCGACGCCCTCGGCGGCCTCTTTCTCCTCCGCGGTCTCGTAGGGCACGTCGATGAACTTGCCGCCCAGCGACTCGATCTGCTCCTTCACGCTCGGCCGCACGTCGCTGGCCTCGATCACCGCGCCCAGGCGCTTGGCGGTGGCGATGGCCTGCAGGCCGGCCACGCCGACGCCCAGGATGACCACGCGCGCCGCCTTCACGGTGCCGGCCGCCGTCATCAGCATTGGGAAGAACTTCTGGTAGCGGTCGGCCGCCACGATCACCGCCTTGTAGCCGGCGATGTTGGCCTGCGAAGACAGCACGTCCATGCTCTGCGCGCGCGTGGTGCGCGGCGCCGCCTCGAGCGCGAAACCGGTCAACCGGGCCGCCGCCAGACGCTGCAGGCCGTCAGCGTTGAACGGCTCCAGCATGCCGACCAGCACCGTGCCGGGCTGCATCTGCGCGATCTCCTCGGGCGAGGGATTGCGCACCTTCAGCACCATCTCGGCGCCGAACGCGCCGGCCGCGTCGGTGATCTCGGCGCCGGCGGCGCGGTAGGCCTCGTCGGTGGCACTGGCACGCAGCCCCGCGCCGGACTGCACCCGCACGGTATGCCCCTGGGCCACCAGCTTCTTGGTCGTTTCCGGGGTCACGGCAACGCGAGTCTCACCAGCGGCCGTCTCTGTGGGCACGCCAATCAGCATGGAAGATCTCCTTGTTCTGGGTTGCGCGGCTCGACGTCACGCGAGTGATGCACCGGCCTGGTCAGTGGACCGTAAGCTTAACAAAAGCCAAGGGCCGGATTTTGCGGCATCGCAAATCGGCGCCGCATCACGGCGCACGTGCATACCGATAATCCGGCGATGAACAGCGCGCGATGGAAGCCGAGCGTCACCGTGGCGGCGGTGATCGAACAGGCCGGCAGGTACCTGCTGGTCGAGGAGCAGACCGCCGCCGGGCTGCGCCTGAACACACCGGCCGGACACCTGGAGGCAGGCGAATCGCCGCAGCAGGGCGCGGTGCGCGAGGCACTGGAGGAAACCGGGCGCGTGTTCACGCCCACCAGCTTGCTGGGCATCTACATGGCGGCAGCCGCCGACGCGGGGGGCGTGCCCACGACCTGGCTGCGCTTCGCCTTCTGCGGCAGCGCTTCCGAGCCCGACCCGACACGCGCGCTCGACACCGGCATCGTGCGCACGCTGTGGCTGACGCCGGCCGAGATCGAGGCCAGCCGCGACCGCCACCGCAGCCCGCTGGTGTGGCGCTGCGTGCAGGACCACCTGCACGGCCAGCGCTTTGCGCTCGACGTGGTCCACATGGACGACTCGGCGAGCGCGGGCGGCAACTTCGTGTAGCGCGTCTGGATGAGCCGCGGCTCCCACCGCCAGCGACCACGCTCAGTACCCCATTCACAACCGGTACACCGCCCCGGAAACTTCGAAACGTGAGAGCGCGGCTTCGCCCCGATGGCGGCATTGCCAATGCTCGCGATACCGCCCGGTATCGCTGCGCTTGGCGCCTTGCCCTCGGGTCGAACCCATCACTTTCACCTTGTTCCGAAATCTCCGGGGCGACGCACTAGGGTTTACGCGAATAACTAATTGCGCACTTGCGCATAAACTGATTTTGATCGCGTACGTTTCCATCCGCTTGATTGCAAGGAGGAGGTCTCATGAAGATCGGCAACAGCACCCGACGGCGTGTTCTTCAGGCTGGCGGCCTCGGGCTGGCGGCATTGGCGACCGGCTGCGCCACGCCCATCGGCAGCGCGCGATCGCACGTGGTGGTGGTCGGCGGCGGCTGGGGCGGCCTCGGCGCGGTGCGCGCACTGGCCCAGCAGCCCGGCGTCGAGGTGACGCTGGTGGAGCCCAACGACGGCTTCATGTCGTGCCCCTTGAGCGCCCACTACATTGCCGGCCACCAGCCGGCATCGGACTTCCAGCGCAGCTACGCAGCCATCGACCGCCTGGGCGTGCGGCGGCTGCGCGAGCGTGCGCTGCAGATCGACCGCGCCGCCGGCCTGGTGGTCACGCCCACGCAGCGGCTGCCGTTCGACATGCTGATCCTGTCACCCGGCATCGACTACATGGAAGACGCCGTGCAGGGCTACGCCGAGGCGCGCGAGCAGCTGCCGGTCGGCTTTCGCGCCTTCGAGCAGATGGCGGTGCGGCGCGAGGTCGACCGCTTCCTGGCCGAGGGCGGCAACTTCGTGCTGTCGGCGCCCAAGCCGCCCTACCGCTGCCCGCCGGCGCCGTACGAACGCGCCTTCATGATCGCCGAGGCCATGAAGCAGCGCGGCACCAAGGGCAAGATCCTGCTGCTGGACGCCAATGCCGCACCCATGCCGGCGGCCATCGCGCCACCGCTGATCAACGGCATGCGCAAGCTGTACGCGGGGCAGATCGAGTACCTGCCGAACACCGACGTCACCGCCGTCGACATCGGCCGGCGCCGGCTGGCGACCAGCTTCGGCGACGTCGACTTCCGTGCCGCCAACCTGATCCTGCCGATGCGCGCGCCCGACATCGTGCGCCAGGCCGGCCTGGGCGAGCGCTGGGCCGCCGTGCGGCTGCCGAGCTTTGAGAGCCAGGCCGACCCGCGCATCTACATCATCGGCGACGCCCAGGGCACGCCGCTGCCCAAGAGCGGCCACGTGGCCTTCGGCGCCGGCAAGCAGGTCGGCGAGCAGGTGCTGGATCGCCTGGCCGGCAAGGCACCGCCGGCCCACACCGGCCCGACCCCGCTGCCGATGGGCATCTGCTGGGCCAACGTGACGCGCGACGAGGCCGTCAACATCAACGTCACCGCCAGCGTGGCGCCGGGCCAGCCGCCGCAGCTGAAGTTCACCGTCGATCCCGAGCACAACCGCAGCTCCGGCACCAGCGCCATGAACTGGGGCCGCGGCATGTGGCAGCAGATGCTGGGTTGAGCCCGGCGGGCGCACGCCAGAACCACCCTGGAGCGCACGCTTTCGGTGCGCGCGGGATAATTCCCGCGTCATGAAGAAGATGCGCGTCGTGGTCGGCCTGTCCGGCGGAGTCGATTCCGCGGTCGCCGCCTGGCTGCTGAAAGCCCAGGGCCACGAGGTGGTCAGCATCTTCATGAAGAACTGGGAAGATGACGACGACAGCGAGTACTGTTCGTCCAACGTCGACTTCGTCGATGCGGCGGCGGTGGCCGACGTGATCGGCATCGAGATCGAGCACGTCAATTTCGCCGCCGACTACAAGGATCGCGTGTTCGCCGAGTTCCTGCGGGAATATTCAAGCGGCCGCACGCCCAACCCGGACGTGCTGTGCAACGCCGAGATCAAGTTCAAGGCCTTTCTCGACCACGCGATGCGGCTGGGCGCCGAGAAGATCGCCACTGGACATTACGCGCGGGCGCGCTTCAATGACGCCGTGCAGCGGCACGAACTGCTGAAAGGGCTCGACCCGAGCAAGGACCAGAGCTACTTCCTGCACCGCCTGACGCAGGCGCAGCTGGCGCGCACCCTGTTCCCGGTCGGCGAACTGCACAAGAGCGAGGTGCGCCGCATCGCGGCCGAGATCGGGCTGCCGAACGCGAAGAAGAAGGATTCGACCGGCATCTGCTTCATCGGCGAGCGGCCTTTCCGTGAGTTCCTCGGCCGCTACCTGCAGACCCGGCCCGGCCCGATCAAGGACCAGCGCGGCCGCACCATCGGCGAACACGTCGGCCTGAGCTTCTACACGCTCGGCCAGCGCCAGGGGCTGGGCATCGGCGGCGTGAAGGAAAAAGGCGCCCAACGCGGCGGCGGCGACCATGCGCCGTGGTTCGTGGCGCGCAAGGACATGGCCAGCAACACATTGATTGCGGTGCAGGGCCACGACCACCCCTGGCTGCTGTCGCGCGAACTGGTGTTCGACGATGCGGCCTGGATTGCCGGTGCGCCACCTGCGCTGGGCGGCTACAGCGCCAAGACCCGCTACCGCCAGCAGGATGCGCCCTGCACGCTGGCCGCCGGATCGGGAGCCGGCAGCTTCCGCCTGCGCTTCACCGAGCCGCAATGGGCGGTGACGCCCGGACAGAGCGCGGTGCTTTACGACGGCGCCGTCTGCCTCGGCGGCGGCGTCATCACCGGCGCGCGCACGTTGGACCGGCAGCACGCGGGTGCCGACGCTGCGCCGGCGCCAGCGAACGCCTGATACCGGTTAGCTCTCGACGGTTTAGAAACCCGTTCGCACTGAACCCGTCGAAGTGCCGACTGCACGCAGGGCTTCGACACGCTCAGCCCGAACGGTTCCTATGCTTTGGAACGCTGTTCGGTATGAACCCTCAATCGACCTTGGCGCCCGATGCCTTGACGATCGGCGCCCAGTTCTTGACCTCCGACTGGATGAAGCGGCTGAAGTCCTGCGGGCTGTTCTTCTCGGCCACCGCGCCCAGCTTGGCGTAGGCTTCCTTCACCTCGGGTTTGTCGAAGGCGTCGTTCATCACCTTGTTGAGCTTGTCGATGACTTCCTTGGGTGTGCCCTTGGGCGCGATCAGGCCGAACCAGGACGACACGTCGAACGGCGTCACGCCGCTCTCCTCCATGGTCGGCAGATCGGGCGCCGTCGCCGAGCGCGTCTTGGTGGTCACCGCCAGCGCCTTCAGCTTGCCGGCCTGCACATGCGGCCAGGACGCCGGCATGTTGTCGAACATGAACTGCACCTGGCCGCCGATCAGGTCGGTCACCGCAGGCGCGCTGCCCTTGTAGGGGATGTGCTGCGTCTTCAGGCCCGTGCGCGCCTTGAACAGCTCGCCCGCCATGTGGATCGAGGTGCCGCTGCCCGACGAGGCGTAGGCGATCTTGTCGTCGTTGGCGCGCGCCCAGGCGATGAAGTCCTTGACATTGTTGGCCGGCACGCTGGGGTGCACCACCAGCATGTTGGGCACCTTGGCGCCCAGGGCGATGGCGTCGAAGTCGCGCTCCAGGTTGAACTTGACGTTGGAATACAGTGTCTGGTTGATGGTGCTGGTGACGGCGACGAACAGCAGCGTGTAGCCGTCGGGCGGCGCGGCGGCGACGAAATCGGTGGCGATGTTGCTGCCCGCGCCGGGGCGGTTGTCGACCACGAAGGACTGGCCCAGCGCCGCCGTCATTTCCTTGGCCATCAGGCGCGCCACGATGTCGGTGGTGCCGCCGGCCGAGAAGCCGACGATGATGCGCACCGGCTTGCTGGGGTAACTGGCCTGCGCCGCGGCGCCCAGGGCCGCGAAGGCCAGGGAGGCGGTGATGGCTTGGGCGATGCGGCGGCGATTCGGTGCGTGAGGCGAGGTCATCGGTCGATTTCCTTGACAGCGGTTGAGGCTGCCGACTCTAGGGGAATCGCGCACTGGATGGCAAGAGGTGAAAACCTGATCGGATGCCTGCGAGGCGGGCGCTTCAGATGCCGGCGACCTGCCGGCATTTCATGCTGCCCGGCAGGCGTTGCCGGAAAAGCAGCAAACCCGCGAACCTGGATGGCACGCGGGTTTTGAGGGGTTTCGGGGCTTCTTGAGACCCTCATTTGGCGCGGCTGGCGGGGATCGAACCCACGACCCTCGGCTTCGGAGGCCGATACTCTATCCACTGAGCTACAGCCGCGCAGGCAAGTGGGCGATTATCCCCGATTGCGCGGGCGCCGGGGGCGGCAGCAGTGCCTGGCGCGGCAGGCCGATGCCGTCAAGGTAGGCCTGCACCGCCACGCGCGCCGTGGCCTCGAGGTCGAACGCGCGTTGCAGCAGCCAGCTGTAGACCAGTCCGCGCACCATCGCATGGAAGCCTTCCGCCAGTTCCCGCGGCGCTGCCGGCAGCGGCTGGCCACGCAACGCGCTGGCTCGCTCGAACACCTGCCGCACGACCTCCACGTTGGCGCGGTCCATCTGCACGTGCCGCTCACGCACCGGCCACAGGTCCTCGACATGCTCGACCATCATGACGGCGATGCTCAGCACGCGCTGGATGCGCGCATCACCGGCGATCTGGCCAAACGAGCGCAGCAGGCGCGCCACCAGCGCATCGACCGGATCGCCCGGCACCTGCGCCGCGCCAGCCAGTTCGCACTCCAGCGGCAGCGTGACGCGCTCCATCATGGCGTTGAACAGGTCGGCCTTGTCCTTGAAGTGCCAGTACAGAGCGCCGCGCGTGACGCCCGCCGCCTGCGCGATGTCGGCCAGCGAGGTGCGCGACACGCCGCCATGCTCGAACATGCGCTCGGCCGCGTCCAGCAAGGCTTCACGCGTGGCCAGCGCATCGCGCTTGGTGCGGCGCGCCATGGATTCAGCAACCGGTTCCAGTGTTCATGATCGCCGGACTTTAGCACATACATTCACGGATGTATGTACAATTCACCGCTTCACGTCCACCGGATCGCAGTCGTTGTCACGGAGAATCCCGGCACAGCGCGCATGATCGCGTGACCCATTCGCGTTGGCGCTGGCTCTCGGGGCAGCGGACGCATCCGCAAGAAAAGCAAGCATGCCCGACCATCCCGCCGCCCGCCGCCTGTTGCCGCGCCGCCTGTTGCCCGTGGGCGCCGCGCTGCTGTTCAGCTTCACGCTCGCCGCCTGCGGCGACAAGCCGGGCCAGACCGCCAGCCCGGGTGGGCCGGGCGGCGGCATGCCGCCGCCAGAGGTCGCTGTGGTCACGGTTCAGCCGGGCACCGTGAGCCTGAGCACCGAGCTGCCGGGACGGCTGGAAGCCTCGCGCGTGGCACAGGTGCGCGCACGCGCCACCGGCATCCTGAACAAGCGCGTGTTCACCGAGGGCAGCGATGTGCGCGCCGGCCAGCTGCTCTATCAGATCGATCCGGCGCCCTACCAGGCGGCGCAGCAAAGCGCGCAGGCCCAGCTGGCACAGGCGCAGGCGCAACTGGCCAACGCCAGCGCCGTGGTGACGCGCCTCAAGCCCCTGGTGACGGCCAACGCCGTCAGCAAGCAGGAGTTCGATGCCGCCGTCGCCGCCGAGAAGGCGGCGCAGGCGCAGGTGGCGGCGGGCCGCGCCGCCGTGCGCACGGCCGGCATCAACCTCGGCTACGCCACGGTGACGGCGCCGATCTCGGGCCGCATCGGTCGCTCGCTGGTGACCGAGGGCGCGCTGGTGAGCGCGCAGGAAGGCACGCAGCTGGCGCTGATCCAGCAGATCAACCCGCTGTACATCAACATCACGCAGTCGGCGGCCGAGGTGATGGCACTGCGCCAGTCGCTGCAAAGCGGCCGGCTGGCGCGCGCCGGCGGCGCCGAGGCGGCGCGGGTGCAGGTGCTGCTGGAAAACGGCCAGCCGCACGGCCAGGCCGCGCGCCTGCTGTTCACCGACCTGAGCGTCGATCCGGCCACCGGCCAGGTCAGCCTGCGCGCCGAACTGCCCAACCCCGGCGGGCTGCTGCTGCCGGGCATGTACGTGCGCGTGCGCCTGAAGCAGGCGCAGGTCGACAACGCCATCCTGCTGCCGCAGCAGGCCGTCACGCGCGGCAACCAGGGCGACACCGTGATGGTGGTGGCGCCCGATGGCAGCGTGGCGCCGCGGTCGATCAAGATCAGCGGCGCCAAGGACCAGAACTGGATCGTCACCGAAGGCCTGCAAGCGGGCGAGCAGGTGATGGTGGAAGGCGCCATGAAGCTGATGCTGGGCGCCAAGGTGGTCAAGCCGGTGCCCTGGCAGCCCGGCAAGCCGGCGCCGCGCGCAGCGCAGGCGCCTGCCTCCGCGGCCGCCAGCGCCGCCGCCCCGGCGGCAGTGGCATCCGCTGCGCCCGCCGCCTCCGGTCCGGCTCCTGCGGCATCCCGCTGACCAGACGGTAAGGCGCACGCATGGCCAAGTTCTTCATCGATCGCCCGATCTTCGCCTGGGTGATCGCGCTGTTCATCATGGTGCTGGGGGTGACCGCCATCACCCAGCTGCCGATCGCCCAGTACCCGCCGGTGGCACCGCCCACCATCGTGCTGTCGGCCACCTACCCCGGCGCCTCGGCGCAGACGCTGGAAGACGCCGTGCTGGCAGTGATCGAGCGCGAGATGAACGGCTCGCCCGGCCTGGCCTACATGGAGTCGGTGGCGCAGGCCAACGGCACCGGGCAGATCACGCTCAGCTTCGAACCCGGCACCGACCCCGACCTGGCGCAGGTGGACGTGCAGAACCGCCTCTCGCGCGCCACGCCGCGGCTGCCGACCACGGTGGTACAGCAGGGCGTGCGGGTCGACAAGGCGCGCTCGAACTTCCTGCTGTTCACCATGCTGTCGTCGTCGGATCCGAACTTCGACATCACGCAACTCAGTGACTACGCCTCGCGCAACGTGCTGCCCGAACTGCAGCGCCTGCCCGGCATCGGCCAGGTGCAGCTGTTCGGCGCCGAACGAGCCATGCGGGTGTGGATCGATCCGGTGAAGCTGCAGAGCTACGGGCTGTCGCCGGCCGACGTGGCCAGCGCGATCGCGCAGCAGAACGCCCAGGTCGCGGCGGGCAGCATCGGCGACCTGCCACTGGCCGGCGGCCAGGTCATGAGCGCGACGGTGGTGGTGCCGGGGCAGATCAGCACGGTGGAGCAGTTCGGCGCCATCTCGCTGCGTGCCCGCGCCGACGGCAGCACGGTGCGCCTGCGCGACGTCGCGCGGCTGGAGTTGGGCGCGCAGAGCTACGCCACCGCCGCACGCCTGAACGGCAAGCCGGCCGCCGGCATGGGCGTGCAGCTGTCGCCCACCGGCAACGCGCTGGCCGCCGCCGACGCGGTGCGCGCGCGCATGACCGAACTGGAGCGATTCTTCCCGCCCGGGGTCAGCTGGACCATTCCCTACGACTCCTCGGACTTCGTGCGCATCTCGATCAGCGAGGTGGTCAAGACGCTGCTGGAAGCGGTGGCGCTGGTGTTCCTGGTGATGTTCCTGTTCCTGCAGAACTGGCGCTACACCATCATCCCCACCATCGTGGTGCCGGTGGCGCTGCTGGGCGCGTTCGGCGCGCTGCTGGCCTTCGGCATGTCGATCAACACCCTGACCATGTTCGGCATGGTGCTGGTGATCGGCATCGTGGTCGACGACGCCATCGTGGTGGTCGAGAACGTCGAGCGCATCATGCACGAGGAAGGCCTGCCGCCGCTGCAGGCCACGCGCAAGGCAATGAGCCAGATCTCGGGCGCCATCATCGGCATCACCGTGGTGCTGATCTCGGTGTTCGTGCCGCTGGCCTTCTTCGCCGGCTCGGTTGGCAACATCTACCGCCAGTTCGCGGCCGTGATGGGCGTGTCGATCTCGTTCTCGGCCTTCATGGCGCTGTCGCTGACGCCGGCGCTGTGCGCGACCCTGCTCAAGCCGGTGGAGAAAGGCCACGCGCTGGAAAAGCGCGGCTTCTTCGGCTGGTTCAACCGCCGCTTCAAGCGCACCGCCAAGGGCTACGAGGGCGTCGTCGCCAAGCTGGTGCGGCGCGCCGGCCGGATGATGGTGATCTACCTGGCGCTGGCCGCCGTGGTCGGCTGGATGTACCTGCGCCTGCCGACCTCGTTCCTGCCGCAGGAGGACCAGGGCAACATCCTGGTCAACATCCAACTGCCGCCCGGCGCCACGCAGGAGCGCACGCAGCGCGTGGTCGAGCAGGTGGAAGGCTATCTGCTCCAGCAGCCCGAGGTCGCCAACATGGTGGCGGTGATGGGCTTCTCGTTCTCGGGCCAGGGGCAGAACGCGGGCATCTCCTTCGTGTCGCTGAAACCCTGGAGCGAACGCGCAGGCGCCCAGCATTCGGCCACCGCCGTCGCCGGCCGCGCCATGGGCGCGCTGTCGGGCATCAAGGACGCCTTCATCTTCCCACTCAACCCGCCGCCGATCCCGGAACTGGGCGTCAGCTCGGGCTTCACCTTCCGCCTGCAGGACCGCGGCGGCAAGGGGCACGAGGCGCTGGTGGCAGCGCGCAACCAGATGCTGGGCATGGCGATGCAGAGCAAGGTGTTGGCCGGTGTGCGGCCGGACGGGCTGGAGGATGCACCGCAGCTGCAGGTGGACATCGACCGTGACCAGGCCGCTGCCCAGGGTGTCAGCTTCGCCGCCATCAACAACGCCATCTCGGCCTCGCTCGGATCGGCCTACGTCAACGACTTCCCGAACCAGGGCCGGCTGCAGCGCGTGATCATCCAGGCCGACGCGCCAGCGCGCATGAAGCCGGACGACATCCTGCAGCTCACTGCGCTCAACAGCAAGGGCCAGCCGGTTCCGCTGGCCACCTTCGCCAGCACGCGCTGGATCACCGGTGCCATGCAGACGGTGCGCTACAACGGCTATCCGGCCATGCGCATCGCCGGCGGCGCGGCGCCCGGCTACAGCACCGGCGAGGCCATGCTCGAGATGGAGCAGCTCGCCGCGAAACTGCCCGAGGGCTTCGGTTTCGAGTGGACCGGCCAGTCACGCGAGGAGAAGCTGGCCGGCAACCAGGCGCTGATCCTGTACGCCTTCGCCATCCTGGCGGTGTTCCTGGCGCTGGCGGCGCTGTACGAGAGCTGGTCGATCCCGTTCGCCGTCATCTTGGTGGTGCCGCTGGGCGTGCTGGGTGTGCTGCTGGCGGTGACCGGGCGCGGGCTGCTGAACGACGTCTACTTCCAGGTCGGATTGATCACCATCATCGGCCTGTCGGCCAAGAACGCCATCCTGATCATCGAGTTCGCCAAGGACCTGCAGGCGCAGGGCATGAGCGTGGCGCGCGCGGCGCTGGCGGCGGCGCACCTGCGCTTTAGGCCAATCGTGATGACCTCGCTGGCCTTCACCTTCGGCGTGCTGCCGCTGGCGATCGCCACCGGCGCCGGCTCGGCCGCGCGGCGCGCCATCGGCACCGGCGTGATGGGCGGCATGATCGTCGGCACCGCGCTGGCGGTGTTCTTCGTGCCGCTGTTCTTCGTCGTCGTGCGCAGCGTGTTCAAGGCCACCGCGCACGAGCAGGCACGCGCCGCCGAGCACGCGCTCGATGCCGGCATCACCGCCGAGGCAGCCCAGCAGTACGTGGCCGACGCCGAGTCGGAGCTGTCGGATGCGGAGCGCCGTGCACTCGGCAAGGGCAACGACAACGGCAACACCGGATCAGCGCCGACCTCAAGGGAGCCGTCATGAGATCGATCACCTCGCCCACCCTGCTGCGCCCCGTCGGCCGCCTGCTTGGCGCCGGCGTGCTGCTGGCCACGCTCGCGGCCTGCTCCTTCGTGCCGGTGTACGAGCGCCCCGCGGCGCCGGTCGCGAGCAGCTGGCCCGACAGCGCCGGCGCCCAGCTGGAAGGCGCCGTGGCCGCCGCCGACCTGCCCTGGCAGCAGTTCGTGCAGGACGCGCAGCTGCGCGAACTGATCCAGCTCGCGCTCGACAGCAACCGCGACCTGCGCGTGGCGGTGCAGGCCATCGAGCAGGCGCGGGCCCAGTACCAGATCCGCCGTTCCGACCAGTTCCCAACCATCGGCGTCAGCGCCGCGGCCTCGCGCTCGGCGCCCAACCCGGCCGGCCCCGACGCGCCCAGCGTGGCCTCGAACTACAGCGTGATGGTCGGCGGCGCCTCCTGGGAGCTCGACTTCTTCGGTCGCGTCGCCGCGCTCAAGGACGTGGCGCTGACCAACTACCTGGCCACCGAGGAAGCGCGCAAGTCGGCGCAGATCAGCCTGATCGCCGCCGTCAGCAGCAGCTGGCTGCAGCTCAAGACCGACACCGAGCTGCTGGCCCTGGCCGAGCGCACGCTCGGCACGCGCGAGCAGTCGCTCAAGCTGACGCGCCTGCGCTTCGACCATGGCGCCTCGTCGGCGCTCGACATGCGGCTGGCCGAGTCATTGACGGCCAACGCGCAGGCCACGCGTGCGCAGCAGGCACGCCTGCGGGCCCAGGACATCAACCTGCTCACGCTGCTGGTCGGCCAGCCGATTCCCGCGCACCTGCTACCTTCGGTACCGGCCGTGCTCACGCCCGAGCCGCCGCGCGACCTGTCACAGCCGACGCCAGTGGTGGCGCCAGTGGCCGAGCTGCCGGCCTTCGCCGAGGTGCCGGCGGGCCTGCCGTCCGAGCTGCTGCTGCGCCGGCCCGACATCCGCGCCGCCGAGCAGCAGCTGATCGGCGCCAACGCCAACATCGGCGCCGCGCGCGCCAACTTCTTCCCGCGCATCTCGCTCACCGGCTCGCTCGGCCGCGTCAGCAGCGACCTCGACGGCCTGCTGGGCTCCGGCGGCAGCCGTGCCTGGTCGTTCGGCCCCAGCCTGCTGCTGCCGATCTTCGACATGGGCCGCAACCAGGCCACCCTGGAAGCCGCCCAGGCGGCACGCGAGATCGCCGTGGCACAGTACGAGAAGGCGATCCAGACCGCCTTCCGTGAAGTCGCCGACGCGCTGGCCGGCCGCGCCACCTGGACGGACCAGCTGGCGGCGCTGCAGGCGCAGGCCGAGGCCGAGCGCGAGCGCTTCCGCCTGGTCGACCTGCGCTACCGCAACGGCATCGCCAACTACCTCGACCTGCTGGACGCGCAGCGCTCGCTGTTCGCCATCGAGCAGGCGCTGGCCCAGGTGCGGCTGGCGCAGCGCGCCAACGAGGTGCAGCTGTACAAGGCGCTGGGCGGCGGCTGGACCGAGCCGGTCGCGGAGCTGCCGGGAACGCGCACGGCCAACTGAACCGCCGGGAACGCGCCCGGCGCGGCCGCGCACGGCTGCGTCCTATAATCGTTGCGGACTGATTTCCGCGCGGCGACCGTGGCCGCGCGACGCGTTTCATTCATCCCGACAAAGCCCCCGAGGACGCCATGAGCGACAACAACACGCACGAGGAAGCACACACCGGCCTGATCAAGACGCCCAAGCAGTTGTTCTGGGTCAGCATGGGCGCGTTCGTGTTGCCGATCTTCATCATCATCGGGCTGGTCTACTACGTCACCTCGGCCAACCTGCTGGCGCCGGGCGCCACCAATGTCGAGCAAGGCGTCGCCGCGCGCCTGCAGAAGGTGGGCAGCGTCGAGATCCGCGATGCCAACCGCCCGCTGGCTAGCGGCGAGGAAGTCTACAAGGCCCAGTGCACGGCCTGCCATGCCACCGGCGTGGCAGGCGCGCCCAAGTCCGGCAACGCCACCGAATGGGCGCCGCGCATCAAGCTCGGCTACGAGACGCTGCTGAAGTCGGCGCTGCACGGCAAGGGCGCCATGGCGCCGCAGGGTGGCGGCAACTTCTCCGACCTGGAGATCGGTCGCGCCGTGGTCTACATGGTCAACAACGCCGGCGGCAAGATGGCCGAGCCGGCCGCACCGGCCAGCGGCGCTGCTTCGGCGGCCGCACCCGCGGCGGCTGCGGCACCGGCCGCATCGCCCGCTCCGGCTGCCGAACCGGCGCCGGCCGCGGCTCCCGCACCTGCAGCAGCCTCCGCACCGGCCGAGAGCCCCGCTGCTTCCGCGCCGGCATCGGCCGCCGAACCTGCCGCTGCAGCGGCTCCGGCAGCAGCTGTCGCGCCGGCGGCGGTGGCTGCCACCGACCCGGCAGTCGGCAAGGCGGTGTACGACAAGTCCTGTGCGATGTGCCACGCGGCCGGCGTCGCCGGCGCGCCGAAGTTCGGCGACAAGGCGGCCTGGGCACCGCGCATCGCCAAGGGCATGGAGGCGCTCTACACCTCGTCCATCAAGGGTCTGAACGCCATGCCGCCGCGCGGCGCGTCGACCGCGACCGACGAGGAACTGCACGCCGCCACCGACTACATGGTGAACGCCGCCAAGTAAGGCGCCGGCACCCGCACGAAAGCCGCTCGCCGAGCGGCTTTTTTTCTTCGCCGGCGCATGCGGCTGCGGCGGCCCGGCAGGCGCCCCGCGCCTTCAGCGGCCGGTTCGCAGCGCCAACGGACTCGGCACGAAACCCTCCCGCGCCGGCAATTGCGCGCTCTGCACCGGCTGGGGGGTCCAGCGGCCGGCCTCGACCGCATCCGCCACCGCGCCCATGTCCTGCGTGTGGACCAGCCCGAAACCCAGGTCGGTGCGCATGAACACGCGCCCGAGTTCGTCGAGCAGCACCTGCTGCACCCGCACCGGGCGCCCGTCGTGCGCCGCCACCGCGCCCCGGTCGTCGACGCGCCAGATCCAGGGCGCCGCCTCCAGCTCGACGAACACGCGCTGCGGCCCGTTCTGGAAGAACCACTGGCCAACGGCGTCGGCCTCGTAGTTGCGCTGGATGAAGTCGATCAGCTTGGCGTGTTGCAGCAACGCGCCCTTGGCACCGGGCACGCCGCTGGCGAAGCCGCCCAGCGCCTGCGCCGCCGCGTCGCGCAGGTACCAGTTGCCGCGCGCATCCAGACCCAGCCAGCCATAGGCGTTCGGCACCTGCGGCCACTTGGCCATGGCCTGCCTGACGATCTCGTCCATGCAGGCATCTTATCGGGCGCGGGGAAAGCACCCCGACCCGCATCAGCGCAGCATCGACCGCAGCCAGCCGCCCACGGCCTCAGGCAGCCAGAACACCTGGCCGGGCGGACGGCCTTGGGCAAAGCCGACGTGACCTCCTGCCTGGGGCTGCCACAGCGTGACCCAGGAGCCGACCTCCTCGGCGCGCGGCAGCGACGCCGCCGGCACGAACGGGTCGTTACCTGCGTTCAGCGCCAGCGCCGGCACCCGGATGCCGGCCAGTTGCGGCTTGGCGGAAGCACGGCGCCAGTAGTCCTCCACACCGGCAAAGCCGTGCAGCGGCGCGGTGAACACGTCATCGAAGGCGTACAGGTCGCGCGCCGCCTGCAGGCGACGCGCATCGAACAGGCCCGGGTGCTGCGCCAGCTTGGCGCGTGCCTTGGCCTTCATGCTGCGCAGGAACAGGCGGTTGTAGACCTGCCGGTTGAAGCCGCGCCCGATCGCATGGCCGCCGGCGGCCAGGTCGAGCGGCGCGCACACCGCCGCCACCGCGTCGACCACGCACGACGCCGACTGCCCGGCCGCACCGGCCCAGTGCAGCAGCGCGTTGCCGCCCAGCGACACCCCGACCACCAGCAGCGGGCCACCGCCGCGTGCGTGCTGACGGACGCGAAAGCGCTGCAGCATCCAGCCGACCTCCTCGTGGTCACCCGAGTGGTAGGCACGCGGCGCGCGGTTCAGCTCGCCCGAGCAACCGCGAAAATGCGGCACCGCGAAGCCCCAGCCGCGCTGGCGCGCCCAACCGGCGAAGGCCTCGGCGTAGTGGCTGCGCGACGAGCCTTCCAGCCCGTGCAGCAGCACCAGCAGCGGCGCGCCGGGCGGCGGCGCGGGCAGCAGCCAGTCGACGTCGATGAAGTCGCCGTCCGGCGTGTCCCAGCGCTCGCGCCGGTAGGCCACGCGTGCACCGGCGACGCGGCGCGCATGCAGCGCCGGCCAGATGGTCTGCAGATGACCGCCGGGCAACCAGGCGGGGGCTTGGTAGTCAGGCACGGCGGCCATGACAAACGACTTCGCTGCGCTTCGATGACCCGTGGCTGCGCCGGCATGACAAACGCGCTTGGCCATGCTTGCGCGCTGGCCACACGGCATCGGTCATTTGTCAGCGATGCCGCACGGCAGCGACGTCATTCATGTTCAAGACGCTCAATGCAGCACCTGCGCCGTCGCCGCCACCTCGGCCACCTCGCTGCGGCCGGGGCTGGCATGGTGCGCCACCAGTCGCCAGCCCTGCGCGGTCTTCATGTAGACGTTGGTGGCCACCACCCAGGCGTGCTGCGTGCCCTCGGCGGTCGTCAGGTCGATGCGCTCCAGCACGTTGTGCACGGCGGCGCCGAGCGATTCGACCTTGCGCAGCCGCTCCGGGTAGGCGCGCACGCTGCCGTGGCTGAACATGGCCTCGAAGGCGGCGCGGATCGCCGCCGCGCCGACCAGCCGCGGCCCGCCCGGGTGCACGCAGAAGATGTCGTCCTCGTCGGCCCAGCAGGCCATCATCTGCACGAGATCGCCGGCCTGCAGCGCTTCGTAGAACGCGGCTTCGACGTCGTCGGCGGAGCCGCCCGTCTGGGCGGCGCGGTAGCGTGACTTGAGCATGGCGTGCAGGTGCAACAATCCGATCCCCATTGTGCCGTGTCGGCCACCCACGTCAGCTTGCGGACATCCATCACGCCGGCCGGCGGCGCCTGGCGAGAAAACGCCTTCCGCCTACAAGCGTCGGCGACGCGGCATGCTATGTTGCGCGCCTGATCCCCATCACCTCAGCAAAGGAACCCACGCCATGCAAAACTGGCTCATCAAATTCGGTGCCCTGCTCGCGCTGGCGCTGTCACTCAGCGGCTGCGGCTACAACGACTTCCAGCGCCTGGACGAAGCCACCAAGTCGGCCTGGAGCGAAGTGGTCAACCAGTACCAGCGCCGCGCCGACCTGATCGACAACCTGGTCAACACCGTCAAGGGCGAGGCGCAGTTCGAGCAGGACACGCTGAACCAGGTGATCAACGCGCGCGCCAAGGCGACCAGCATCCAGGTCACGCCCGAGACACTGAACAACCCGCAGGCGTTCCAGCAGTTCCAGGCCGCGCAGGGCGAGCTGTCGAGTGCCCTGAGCCGCCTGATGGTGACGGTGGAGCGCTACCCCGACCTGAAGGCCAACAAGGCCTTCGCCGACCTGCGAGTGGCGCTGGAAGGCACCGAGAACCGCATCGCCGTCGCGCGCGACCGCTACATCAAGTCGGTGCAGGACTACAACGTGCTGGCGCGCCAGTTCCCGACCAATCTGACAGGCATGATCTTCGGCTACAAGCCGAAGGAAAACTTCAGCGTCGCCAACGAGGCCGCGATCTCGACACCGCCGAAGGTCGACTTCTCGGCCGGTCCGAAGCCCGCGCCGGCGAAGTGATACACGTCTCGCGCCTGGCCTGAATCCGCACCGCTCGCCACGCCGTGCCCCTTATCCAGCTTCTGAAAACGCTGGCCGCCATCGTGCTGCTGGCCTGGGCGGCGCTGTCGGCACAGGCGCAGCCCCTGCAGCCGGTGCCGGAGCTGACCGCCCGCGTGATCGACACCTCGGGCACGCTCAGCGAGGCGCAGAAGGCCGGGCTGGAGGCCAAGCTGGCGGCGCTGGAGCGGGACAAGGGCTCGCAGGTGATACTGCTGATGGTGCCGACGACGGCGCCGGAAGACATCGCCGCCTACGCCAACCGGGTCGGCAATACCTGGAAGATCGGCCGCCGCGAGGTCGGCGACGGACTGATCCTGCTGGTGGCGGTGCAGGACCGGCGCGTGCGCATCGAGGTCGCCAAGACGCTGGAAGGCGCGGTGCCCGACATCGCCGCCAGCCACATCATCAATGAAGCCATCACGCCGTTCTTCCGCAGCGGCGACTACGCCGGCGGCCTGAACGCCGGCATCGACCAGATCGCCGCGCGCATCCGCGGCGAGCCGCTGCCGCCGGTCGCCGCGCCCGGCCAGCGCGGCGGCGGCTCGGAAGGATTCGACCTATTCGAGCTGGCGATCCTGCTGTTCATCTTCGTGCCGGTCATCAACGCCTTCGCGCGCGGCATCTTCGGCCGCAAGCTGGGGGCGCTGGCAACCGGCGCCGGCGCCGGCGGGCTGGCCTTCCTGATCACCGCCAGCCTGGCGCTGGCACTCGCCGCCGGTGTCCTGGCGTTGATCTTCGCGCTGTTCAGCGGCGTGATGTCGGCGCTGCCGCAGGCCCGTCCACGCGGACGCGGCCACTCGGGCGGCTGGCCGCTGCCGCCCGGCGGCGGCTGGGGCGGTGGTGGCGGCTTTGGCGGCGGCGGGTTCGGTGGCGGCTTCGGCTCCGGTGGCGGCGGCGATTTCGGCGGCGGCGGCGCCAGCGGAGGATGGTGAGCATGTTCAAGACCATCGCCCGCCTGATCCGCCACCGCTGGCTCGACGAGGCCGATGCACGCCGCGCCGTGCCACCGGCGCTGGCCGAGCAGCTGCGCCGCCGCGTGCATGCCAGCGAGCAGCGCCACACCGGCGAGGTGCGCATCTGCGTCGAGGGCGGGCTGCCGACCAGCTACCTGTGGCGCCATCTGCGCGATCGCGTGCCGATGGCCGAGATCGTGCAGCAGCGCGCGCTGATGATGTTCAGCAAGCTGCGGGTCTGGGACACCGAGCACAACAACGGCGTGCTGATCTACCTGCTGCTGGCCGAGCACGCGATCGAACTGGTGGCCGACCGCGGCGTGCATCAGCGCGTCGGCGCCGAGGCCTGGCAGGCCGTGGTCGAGCGCATGGGCAGCGCGCTGAAGCAAGGCCGCTTCGAGGACGGCCTGACCCGGGCGCTGGAGGAAGTCTCGGCGGTGCTGGTGATGCACTTCCCCGAAGCTGCCGGCGCCGAACCGGACCAGCCGGATGCAGTAGCACAGAACCAGTTGCCGGACGAGCCGGTGTTCCGCTGATCCGGCAGCCTCACGCCGGGCCCGAAAAAATACGACTGGCTGAAAAGCAAAAACCCGCCGGGTGGCGGGCTTGTGACGAGTCAGCCAGCGCTGATCAGCGCTTCTGCCGGTACTTGCGCAGCGCCGCAATCTGCGCCGCCAGGATCGCCAGCTCGGACGTGGCCCGTGCCATGTCGATCTCGCTCTTGGCGTTCTTCAGCGCCTCCTCGGCCTGCTTGCGCGCCTCGGCTGCCTTGGCTTCGTCGAGGTCCTTGCCGCGGATGGCGGTGTCGGACAGCACCGTGATGACGTTGGGCTGGACTTCCAGGATGCCGCCGGCGACGAAGACGAACTCCTCGCCACCGTCCGGCTTGGTGATGCGCACCGAACCCGGCTTGATGCGCGTGATCAGCGGCGTGTGGCGTGGGTAGATGCCGAGTTCGCCGGCCTCGCCGGGCAGCGCCACGAACGTGGCCGGACCCGAGAAGATCGACTCCTCGGCACTGACGACGTCCACATGGATGGTATTGGCCATGCTTATCTCCAGTTGAGCGTTGAGCGTTGGGCGTTGGGCGTGGAGACCACGGGCATACGCTCAACGCTGAACGCCGAACGCTGAACCTGCGAATCAGACCTTCTTGGCCTTCTCCATCGCCTCTTCGATGGTGCCGACCATGTAGAAGGCCTGCTCGGGCATGGCGTCGCACTCGCCGTCCACGATCATCTTGAAGCCGTGGATGGTGTCCTTCAGCGACACGTACTTGCCGGGCGAGCCGGTGAACACCTCGGCGACGTGGAACGGCTGGCTCAGGAAGCGCTGGATCTTGCGCGCGCGCGCCACCGCCAGCTTGTCCTCGGGACTCAGTTCGTCCATGCCCAGAATCGCGATGATGTCGCGCAGTTCCTTGTAGCGCTGCAGCGTGCCCTGCACCTGGCGGGCGACGTTGTAGTGCTCCTCGCCGACCACCAGCGGGTCGAGTTGGCGGCTGGTGGAGTCGAGCGGGTCGACGGCCGGGTAGATGCCCAGTGCCGCGATGTCGCGCGACAGCACCACGGTCGAGTCCAGGTGGGCGAAGGTGGTGGCGGGCGACGGGTCGGTCAGGTCGTCGGCCGGCACGTACACGGCCTGGATCGAGGTGATGGAGCCGACCTTGGTGGAGGTGATGCGCTCCTGCAGGCGGCCCATTTCCTCGGCCAGCGTCGGCTGGTAGCCCACGGCGGAAGGCATGCGGCCCAGCAGGGCGGAGACCTCGGTACCGGCCAGCGTGTAGCGGTAGATGTTGTCGACGAAGAACAGCACGTCGCGGCCCTCGTCGCGGAACGATTCGGCGATGGTCAGGCCCGTGAGCGCCACGCGCAGGCGGTTGCCGGGCGGCTCGTTCATCTGGCCGTACACCATGGCCACCTTGCTCTCGCCCAGGTTCTCCAGGTTCACCACGCCGGATTCGGCCATCTCGTGATAGAAGTCGTTGCCCTCGCGGGTGCGTTCACCCACGCCGGCGAACACCGACAGGCCCGAGTGCGCCTTGGCGATGTTGTTGATGAGTTCCATCATGTTGACGGTCTTGCCGACGCCGGCGCCGCCGAACAGGCCGACCTTGCCGCCCTTGGCGAACGGGCAGATCAAATCGATCACCTTGATGCCGGTCTCCAGCAGTTCCTGCGACGGCGACAGCTCGTCGTAGCTGGGCGCCTTGCGGTGGATCGAGGCGGTCTGCGTCAGGTCGACCGGGCCGCGCTCGTCGATCGGGTTGCCCAGCACGTCCATGATGCGGCCGAGCGTGGCGGGACCCACCGGCACCGTGATCGGATTGTCGGTGTTGGTCACCATCATGCCGCGGCGCAGGCCGTCCGACGAGCCCAGCGCGATGGTGCGCACGATGCCGTCGCCGAGCTGCTGCTGCACTTCCAGCGTCAGCGCCGAGCCCTCCATCTTGAGCGCGTCGTACACCTTGGGCATCCGGTCGCGCGGGAACTCGACGTCGACCACGGCGCCGATGCACTGAACGATTTTTCCCTGAACGCCACCGGCGCTCGTCGTCATGTTCTCTTGGGCCATTTCTCTTGCTCCAATGATTTGATTCGGTGAACCGCGCTCAGACGGCGGCCGCGCCGGCCACGATTTCGGACAGCTCCTTGGTGATCGCCGCCTGGCGCGTCTTGTTGTAGACCAGCTTGAGCTCGTCGATGACGTTGCCGGCGTTGTCGGTGGCGGCCTTCATGGCCACCATGCGGGCCGACTGCTCGGACGCCATGTTTTCCGCCACCGCCTGGTAGGCCAGCGACTCGACGTAGCGCACCAGCAGGTCGTCGATGACCGACTGCGCGTCCGGCTCGTAGAGGTAGTCCCAGGAATGCTGCGTGCCGCTGGCGTACGTGTCTTCCTGCATCTGCTCGCCCGACAGCGGCAGCAGCTGCTCGATCACCGCTTCCTGCTTCATGGTGTTGATGAAGCGGGTGTAGGCGATGTAGACCGCGCTCAACTCGCCCTGCTCGTACTGATCCAGCAGGGTCTTGACCGGCCCGATCAGCTTCTCGAGGTGCGGCGTGTCGCCCAGCTGGGTCGCCTGCGACACCACCTTGGCGCCGATCCGGGTCAGGAAGCCCAGGCCCTTGTTGCCGATCGCCACCGTGTCGATCGCCATGCCGTCCGCCTGCAGCTCGCGCAGCTTGGTGGTGACGGCGCGCAGCACGTTGGTGTTCATGCCGCCGCACAGCCCCTTGTCGGTGGTCACCACGATCAGGCCGGCCTTCTTGACCTCGTTCGCCCGCATGAAGGGGTGCACGTACTCGGGGTTGGCCTCGCCCAGGTGAGCTGCGATGTTGCGCACCTTCTCGGCGTAGGGGCGGGCGGCGCGCATGCGGTCCTGCGCCTTGCGCATCTTGGACGCAGCCACCATTTCCATGGCCTTGGTGATCTTCTTGGTGTTCTCCACCGACTTGATCTTGCCGCGAATTTCCTTGCCGACTGCCATAGTGAAAGCTCCTTATGCCAAGGCGCTCAGGCGAACGACTTCTTGAAGGTTTCGATGGCGGCGGTCAGGGCCGCCTCGAGTTCCTTGTCCTTGTCGAGCGCCTTGCCGGCCTCCATCTTGCCGAGCAGCTCGCCGTGCTTGTCCTTCAGGAAGCTGTGCAGGCCGGATTCGAACGGCAGGATCTGCTTGACTTCGACATCGTCCATGTAACCCTTGTTGACGGCGAACAGCGAGGCCGCCATCAGGCTGATCGGCAGCGGCGCGTACTGCGGCTGCTTGAGCAGCTCGGTCACGCGGGCACCGCGGTCGAGCTGCTTCTTGGTGGCGGCGTCGAGGTCGGACGCGAACTGCGCGAACGCGGCCAGTTCACGGTACTGCGCCAGGTCGGTACGGATACCGCCGGACAGCTTCTTGATCAGGTCCGTCTGAGCGGCACCACCGACGCGCGACACCGAGATACCGGCGTTGATGGCGGGGCGGATACCGGCGTTGAACAGGCTGGTCTCCAGGAAGATCTGGCCGTCGGTGATCGAGATCACGTTGGTCGGCACGAAGGCGGACACGTCACCGGCCTGCGTCTCGATGATCGGCAGTGCGGTCAGCGAGCCGGTCTGGCCCTTGACCTCGCCCTTGGTGAAGGCCTCGACGTAGTCGGCGTTGACGCGTGCGGCGCGCTCCAGCAGGCGCGAGTGCAGGTAGAACACATCGCCCGGATAGGCCTCGCGGCCCGGCGGACGGCGCAGCAGCAGCGACACCTGGCGGTACGCCACGGCCTGCTTGGACAGGTCGTCGTAGATGATCAGCGCGTCCTGGCCGCGGTCGCGGAAGTACTCACCCATGGTGCAGCCGGAATAGGCGGCCACGTACTGCATGGCGGCCGACTCGGAGGCCGATGCCGCCACCACGATGGTGTAGTCCATGGCACCGTACTGCTCCAGCGCGCGCACCACGTTCTTGATCGACGACGCCTTCTGGCCGATGGCGACGTAGACGCAGGTCATGTTCTGACCCTTCTGGTTGATGATCGTGTCGATCGCCACCGCGGTCTTGCCGGTCTGGCGGTCGCCGATGATCAGCTCGCGCTGGCCGCGGCCGATCGGCACCATCGAGTCGATCGACTTCAGGCCAGTCTGCACCGGCTGGCTGACCGACTGGCGCGCGATCACGCCGGGCGCGACCTTCTCGATCACGTCGGTCATCTTGGCCTCGATCGGGCCCTTGCCGTCGATCGGCTGGCCCAGGGCGTTGACCACGCGGCCGATCAGCTCGGGGCCGACCGGCACTTCCAGGATGCGGCCGGTGCACTTGACGGTGTCGCCTTCCGAGATGTGCTCGTATTCGCCCAGAATCACGGCGCCGACCGAGTCGCGCTCGAGGTTCAGCGCCAGGCCGAAGGTGGGCTCGCCGGCCGCCGTGGGCGGGAACTCCAGCATCTCGCCCTGCATGGCCTCGGACAGGCCGTGCACGCGCACGATGCCGTCGGTCACCGACACCACCGTGCCCTGGTTGCGCACATCGGCGCTGACGCCCAGGCCCTCGATGCGGCTCTTGATCAGTTCTGAAATTTCTGCGGGATTGAGTTGCATGACTCTTTCCTTGTCCTAAAGGTTATCGAGGGGCTCCGGAAAGTCTGAGCCGGGCTCAGGCCGTGAGGGCCATCTTCATTTGGTCGAGGCGGGCCTTGACCGAGGTGTCCAGCACCTCGTCGCCGACCGTCACGCGCACGCCGCCGATCAGTTCGGGATCGACCTGAACGCTGGCCTGCAGCTTGCGGCCGAAGCGCTGTTCCAGCGTCGCCACCAGCGCGGCCAGCTCGGCCTCGCCGATCGGGAACGCGCTCTGGATCAGCGCGTCGGCAGAACCGCTGACGCCGTTGGCGAGCAGCCGGAACTGGCGCGCCATCTCGGGCAGCGCCGCCAGCCGGTCGTTGTCGATCACGGTGCGCAGGAAGTTGACGCCCTGCGGCGGCAGCGGGCTCTTCAGCACGCTGCCCACCAGGTCGAACACCTGTTCGGCCTCGACCTTGGGGTTGGCGGCGAACTGCAGCAACTCATCGCTGCCCGCCGCGCCGGCCAGGCCGTCGAGCCAGCCCTGGGTCGCGGCCAGATCAGCGCGGGCCGCCTTGAACAAGGCCTCGGCGTAGGGTCTGGCGATGGTGGCGAGTTCTGCCATGGTCGTTTCCTCGTGCCGACGCCCTGGATCAGAGCTCGGTCTTCAGGCGGGACAGCAGGTCCGCATGCACCGCCGGGTTGACTTCCTTGCGCAGGATCTGCTCGGCGCCCTTGACAGCCAACACCGCCACCTGGTCGCGCAGCGCTTCGCGCGCCTGCACCACCTGCTGTTCGGCGTCGGCCTTGGCGGCCGCCATGATCTTGCTGGCTTCGTCGGCGGCACGCAGCTTGGCATCCTCGATGATCTGCTGCGCGCGACGCTCGGCATCCGCCAGGCGCGCCGCGGTCTCGTTGCGCGAGCTGGCCAGTTCCTGCTCGACGCGCTGGTTGGCGGCGGCGAGCTCGGTTCTGGCCTTGTCGGCGGCAGCGAGGCCATCGGCGATTTTCTGAGCCCGCTCGTCCAGTGCCCTCGTGATCGGCGGCCACACGAACTTCATCGTGAACCAGACCAGGATCGCGAAGACAACGGCCTGCAGGAACAGGGTCGCGTTGATATTCACGGTTCGACTCCTTTCAGTCCCGAAAGGCTTCGCCGCTTAAGCAAGGGTAAACGGGTTGGCGAAGGCAAACAACAGGGCAATGGCGACGCCGATCAGGAACGCGGCGTCGATCAGGCCGGCCAGAACGAACATCTTGGTCTGCAACTCGTTCATCAGCTCGGGCTGGCGTGCCGATGCCTCGAGGAACTTGCCGCCCATCAGCGCGATGCCGATCGAGGCGCCGATGGCGCCCAGGCCGACGATCAGACCACAAGCCAGAGCGACGAGGCCGAGAATGTTTTCCATGATTGCTCCTAGGTGAAAGAAAGGGAAGAGTTGAGAGAAAAGGAAGTGGTTGACGGAAGTCTTAGTGCGCGTCGTGCGCCTGACCCACATAAATCAGCGCCAGCATCATGAAGATGAACGCCTGCAGCGTAATGATCAGGATGTGGAAGATGGCCCACACAGACCCCGCAATCACGTGCCCGACACCCAGCCAGAACCCACCCGTGAGGGGGTTGAACTGCCAGGCCCATACGCCGCCCATCAGGGCGATCAGCATGAAAACCAGTTCGCCGGCAAACATGTTGCCGAACAGTCGCATCGCGTGCGAGACGGTCTTGGCGACGAATTCGATGATCTGCATCAGGAAGTTGAACGGCCACAGCAGCGGATGGGCGCCGAACGGTGCCGAGATCAGCTCGTGCGCCCAGCCGCCCGCGCCCTTGATCTTGACGTTGTAGACCAGACAGACCACCAGCACGCTGACCGACAGGCCCAGCGTGGTCGACAGGTCGGCGGTCGGCACGATGCGCTGGAAATCGGGCTCGCCCATGGCCGGGCCGAGCGTGTGCCACAGGTAGGGGATGCCATCGACCGGCAGCAGGTCCATCGCGTTCATCAGCAGGATCCAGATGAACACGGTGAGCGCCAGCGGCGACACCAGCTTGCGGCTCTTGGCGTTGTGAATCACGCCCTTGGCCTGGTTCTCCACCATCTCGGAGAGGATTTCCACCGCCGCCTGGAAGCGACCCGGCACGCCCGAGGTCGCGTTGCGCGCGCCGCGGTAGAAGAACCAGCAGCAGATCACCCCGGTCACGATCGACCACAGCACGGAGTCGAGGTTGAACAGGCTGAAATCGACGATGCTGTGCTGTTGCACGCTCTCGAACGAGAAGTTCTTCTGCCAGTGATGCAGGTGGTGCTGGATGTACTCCCCAGCGGTTTGTCCTTGCGCAGCGCCTTCAGCAGCCATATCTCATCAATCCAAGAAATCAAGCACAACCAAAGCCATTCAGCCGTGGCGACCTCGGCGCGCTGCCAGCCACCACAGGGCCAGCCAGTACACCTTCAGCGTCACCACGAAACCCGCCAGCAAAGCCAGCCAGTTCACGGAACCGAGCACCTTGACCGCCAGGCCCAGCAGGGCCAGCGTCAGGAGCAGCTTGGCACCCTCCCAGACGAAAAGTGCGGCCAACGCACCACCGGCACTGCCCGTGGTAGCCCGACTGAGGCCGCGTGCAAACAACGCCGCTGGCAACACCACCGCCAGCACACCCCAGGCCGCTGACCAGCCACCCTGCGCACCCGCCACCGACCAGGTCAGCAGCGTGGTTGCGGCGCCGGCCACCACCTGGATGGCCAGCACGCGCCAGAGCGACAGGGGCGGGTTCCTCGTGCGCCACTCTCGCGCCTGTTCGGCGCTGAGCGGCTCAAAGCCCTCGTCGGATTCCTCTTCGTATCGGGATTCGGCGTCGCCAGTAGCCACGCGCGGTGCTATTGTGATGGTTTCGTCTGACACCGCGTTGACGCCCTGTCCGCTTCCGCAAAACCAATCGATTATACGGAGAAACCCTCGTTAAACCCTTGTTCCAGCCCGCATCCGGCATCAATAAAGCCGCTCGGGTTCAAAATGCATAGCGGTCGAGGCTTGCCGCGCAACGGCATGCCATCCACGGCGGCGACACGTCGCGCAGGCACAACAGCCTGACGGCGACTGCGCCACAATCCCGAGTCCGCCGACCGGAATCCCCACCCATGATCGATACCAGCCACCTGCCCGCGCTGCCCTGCCATCTGAACGGCGAACTGACCACATTGCGCGAGGCGCGCATCAGTCCGCTCGACCGCGGCTTCATCTTCGGCGACGGCATCTACGAAGGCATTGCCGTCTACGGCAAGCCTGGTCACACGCCGCAGCCGTTCCGTTTCGAGCAGCACATGGCGCGGCTGGAGCGCGGCCTGAAGGAAACGCGCATTCCCAACCCGCACACGCGCGAGGAATGGCGCCAGATCGCGCTGCACCTGATCGCCGCCCACCCGGCGCGCGAGCAGGTGCTCGACTGGTTCTACTACTTCCAGGTCACGCGCGGCGTGGCGCTGCGCGATCACCCGATGCTGCCCGGCCTGACGCCCACCGTGTTCGCCACCTGCCTGCCGATGAAGCCGCCCACGGCCGAGCAGCGCGCGCAAGGCGTGGCCTGCGTGACAGCCGACGACTTCCGCTGGCAGAAGGCGCACCTGAAATCGATCAGCCTGCTGGGCGCGGTGTTCGCGCGCCAGCTCAGCTACGAGCAGGGCGCGCTGGAAACGGTGATGTTCCGCGACGGCTTCCTCAGCGAGGCCGCCGCCAGCAACGTCTGGGTGGTCCGGAACGGCACCGTCATGGGCCCGCCCAAGGACAACCTGGTGCTGGAAGGCATCCGCTACGGCGCCATCGAGGAGCTGTGCGCGCAGGAAGGCATCGGTTTCGAACTGCGCCGCATCGCACGCGACGAAGTCCTGAGCGCCGACGAGCTGATGCTGTCCTCGGCGACCAAGGAAGTGCTGGCCATCACCACGCTCGACGGCCGGCCGGTGGGCTCCGGCCGGCCGGGCCCGGTGTACCAGCGCCTCTACGCCGCCTACCAACGCGCCAAGCAGGCGCTGTTCGCCACATGAGCGACGACACCAACCCCAAGCCGCCCGCCCCGCCACCGGCCGGCGCCGGAGCGCAGGAGGGCCTGAGCCCGGCGCAGCAGGCGCGCGAATCGCTGATCGACTACCCATCCCGGTTTCCGATCAAGGTCGTCGGCCTCAACGAGGACGGTTTCGTGCACGCCATGACGCACCTCGTCAGGCAGTTCGACCCCGGCTTCGACGCCGCCACCATCGAACTGCGCGCCAGCGGCGGCGGCAAGTACCTGGGCCTGACCTTCACCGTGCTGGCCACCAGCCGCGAACAGCTCGACGAGCTGTACCGCACGCTCAACACGCACCCGATGGCCAAGTGGGTGCTTTAGGCCGCATCCGACCGCGTTGAGCCGCGCCGGGGCGCGCGCCATCGAAAGCGCCCGACTTCTACTGCATCCGCACGCCTGACCTGCCACGCTGCGCTCGCACCGTCAGGCCGATGCCGAGCGCGATCAGCAGCACGCCGCTCCAGACCCCTGGCGGGTAGCGTTCACCAAGCAGGCCGGCGCCGACCGCCACGCCGACGGCCGCCGCCACGGTGCCGATCTGGCTCAGCAGCACCGGCCCACCCACCGCCTGCAGGCGGAAGAACAGCGGGAAGGTCAGCACGCTGGCCACCATCTGCGCGATCACGATCCAGGGGATCTCGAGCAGTCGCGGCAGGCTGTCGAAGGCCCCGGTCAGCGCGCAGGCGGCCAGCAGCAGCACGGCGGCCACGGCGTGGCTGCCGACCGACAGCCAGGTCTCGTCGGCACCCTGCGGCCAGTCGAGCGAGCGGTAGACGTTGCCGACACCCAGCAGCAAGGGAATCGACAGCCCGACCGCCATCCACAGCCAGGTCGCGGAAGCTCCGCCGTTGCCGCGCGCCAGCACCACCAGCAGCGCGCCGACGAAGCCGACGGCAATGCCCCCGTACTCCAGCCGGCCCGGCGCGCGCAGCCCCGCCAGCCTGGACAGCAGCGCCGTGACCATCGGCGACAGCGTCAGCATCACCGAGGTCGGGCCGCTGCCCAGGTGCAGCAGCGCGCTGAGGATCAGCAGGTTGGGCAGCGCATTGCAAAATACGCCGGTGAGCACGAAATAGCGCGCGTACTGGGCGTTCCACGGCTGCGGCCGGCGCTGCAGCAACAGCCAGCCGCCGAGCACTAGGCTGACGCTGAGCGAGATCAGCGCCGCCCACAGCGTCGGCGACACCTCGGCCAGGCGCGCCAGCTTGCCGAGCGGGAAGTTCAGCCCCAACAGGGCGCCGACGGCCAGCAGCAGCGTGGCGGGTGATTGCAGCGGCAGGCGCATTACCTGCACACCGGCGTCGGGCCTGGGCGCGCCAGATCACGAACCCATGCCGATCGCCTCGGCGCACGGTGGGAAAAGGAAGGCGCCAGCATGCGCGGGCATGTTAGCCGCGACCGGGGCGCACCGGCATCACGGTGGGCCTATGACCGCGAACCGGCATCCAGCGCCGCCTGCAGCACGGCCCGGTCGTCCTCGCTGAAGCAGCAGAACACGACTTCCTCGATGCCCGTGTGCGCAGCGAGCGCCGCACGCACCGCCGCCACCGCCACCCGCGCCGCCTGCTGCTTGGGGTAGCCGTAGACGCCGGTGCTGATGGCCGGGAACGCGATGGTGCGCACACCGTGCTGCGCCGCCAGTTCGATCGCGCGCCGGTAGCAGGCGGCCAGCAGTTCCGCCTCGCCCCGCCCGCCGCCATGCCACACCGGCCCCACCGCGTGGATCACCCAGCGCGCCGGCAGGCGGTGCCCGCGCGTGATCCGGGCGTCGCCCGTGGCGCAGCCGCCCAGCGTGCGGCATTCGGCCAGCAGTTCGGGTCCGGCCGCACGGTGGATCGCGCCGTCCACGCCACCGCCGCCCAGCAGACTGCTGTTGGCGGCGTTGACGATGGCATCGACCGTCAGCGTGGTGATGTCGGCCTGAACCGCGCGCAGGATGGTCATGGCAAATCCTTTCGCAGCGCTGCGAATGCGCCCATGGCGATGCTGTCACACTTCGCGCATGGACGTCCGCTTTCTGGGCCGCGTCGATTACGCGTCCACGCTCCAGGCCATGAAGGATTTCAGCGCTTCATCGGCTGCTGGTGAGGCCTTGTGGATCTGCGAGCATCCGCCGGTGTTCACGCTCGGCCTGGCGGGCAAGCCGGAACACGTGCTGGCGCCGGGCGACATTCCGGTGGTGGCAACCGACCGTGGTGGGCAGGTCACCTACCACGGGCCGGGGCAGGTGCTGGCCTACCCCCTGATCGACCTGAAGACGCGCGGCTATTTCGTCAAGGAGTACGTCTACCGCATCGAGGAGGCGGTGATCCGCGCGCTGGCCGAGTTCGGCGTCACCGGCCACCGCGTCGGCGGCGCGCCTGGCATCTACGTGCGGCCGGGCGACCCGTTTAGCCACGCCGTGCTGCCGCAGCGTCCACAGCGGCGCACGCCCGGATCGCCGGCGCCGCGGCCCGACTTCAGCGGCCTGGGCAAGATCGCCGCGCTCGGCATCAAGGTCAGCAACCACCGCGCCTACCATGGGGTGGCGCTGAACGTGGCGATGGATCTTCAACCCTACCAGCGCATCAACCCCTGTGGCTACGCCGGGCTGCAGACGGTCGATCTTTCTACAATCGGCGTTTCCGCCAGTTGGGACGAAGCCGCACACACCCTAGCCACGCAGCTCACCCGTTTGCTGGCGCTGTGAAGGACGCGATTCATGACTTCTCCCTCCTCCGTTGCCGGCCAGAGCGCGGCGACGCCCGTCGGACCCGACGCGCCCGTGGTGCGCGAGGCACAGCCGCAGGCCAGCTACGATCCGCACGCCAAGCAGAAGGCCGAGGCCAAGCTCAGCCGCATCCCGGTCAAGGTGCAGAACGACGGGCCGGCGCTCAGGAAGCCCGAGTGGATCCGGGTCAAGGCCGGCTCCGGCAACACGCGCTTCTACGAGATCAAGAACATCCTGCGCAAGAACCATCTGGTCACCGTGTGCGAAGAGGCCAGCTGCCCCAACATCGGCGAATGCTTCGGCCGCGGCACCGCGACCTTCATGATCATGGGCGACAAGTGCACGCGGCGCTGCCCGTTCTGCGACGTTGGCCATGGCCGGCCCGACCCGCTCGACGTCAACGAGCCGGTCAACCTGGCCAACACCATTGCCGAGCTCAAGCTGAAATACGTGGTCATCACCAGCGTCGACCGCGACGACCTGCGTGACGGCGGTGCGCAGCATTTCGTCGACTGCATCCGCGAAACCCGGGCCCGCGCGCCCGGCACCCAGATCGAGATCCTGACACCCGATTTCCGCGGCCGCGACGACCGCGCGCTCGAGATCCTGAAGCACGGGCTGCCGGACGTGATGAACCACAACCTGGAAACGGTGCCGCGCCTGTACAAGCAGGCGCGCCCGGGCGCCGACTACCAGTTCTCGCTCAACCTGCTGAAGAAGTTCAAGGCCTTGTTCCCCGACATCCCGACCAAGAGCGGACTGATGGTCGGCCTGGGCGAGACCGACGAGGAAATCCTCGAGGTGATGCGCGACATGCGCGCGCACGGCATCGACATGCTCACCATCGGCCAGTACCTGGCGCCCAGCAACGCGCACCTGCCGGTGCGCCGCTACGTGCACCCGGACACCTTCAAGATGTACGGGCGCGAGGCGCGTGCCATGGGCTTCAGCCATGCGGCCGCCGGCGCGCTGGTGCGCTCCAGCTACCACGCCGACCAGCAGGCGCACGCGGCGGGCGTCTGAGTCCGCGCCGCGGGCGCCGCCCGACCCCTCAGGTCGTGGGGTGCAGAAACGGCCGCAGCCAGCGGGTCAGCCAGGGCGCCACGCCGTAGGACATGGTGTAGACGATCAGCAGCGTGAGCACTGCCGTGCGCGGCAGGAACGGCCAGTCGGCCAGCCAGGGCATCACGAACCAGAGGTAGAACGCGACCGTCGGGAAGATGCCCAGCCAGGTCACGAACGCCATGCGCGCACGTGGCGGATGCATGCTGGCCGGCACCACGGGCAGCCCGAAAAAGGCCTCCAGCCCGGTCAGCACGCGGTACTGCGGCTCGGCCTCGGCCACCAGGTTCATGCGCGCCAGGATCGCGGCACGCTCGGGGCTGCCGTCCCAGCGCCCGAGCGCCGACGCGCTGTCCCAGCGGCTGATGAGGTGGTAATCGCCGTCGGATTCAGCCGGCGGGATCAATTCTCCGCGCTGAAAGCCGGGCCACTGGCGCATCGTCGCCAGCATCTCGCGCGCCAGCGCCTCATAGGCCGGCGCCTGACCCGGCCGGGGGCGGCGGCGTGCGATGCGCGTCACGGAAGCGGCCTGGTCGCCGATGGCGGCCTGTGCGGAAGCGGTTGACATGGCCTGGCATTTCTCCGGCAGGAAATCATGAAGTGACGGGCCAGCGCCCGCGCCGAAATTGTCCGCCATGCGCGCTGCGCCGGCGCCCGCATAAGATGCGCGCACTCCGCCCGAACCGCCCTCCATGTCCGCATCCCCGCGCTCAAGCCACGCCAGCGCCAATCTGCTCGCGCTGGCCACCATCGCCCTGTGGGCGAGCCTGGCGACGCTGGGCGCGACGCTGCGCCACGTGCCGCCATTCCTGCTGACCGGCCTCGGGCTGCTGGCCGGCAGCCTGATCGCGCTGCCGCTGGCGCGCTTCGATCTGCGGCGGCTGGCTGTCCCCTGGCGAACGCTGGCAATCGGCGTCTACGGCCTGTTCGGCTACCACTTCCTGCTGTTCACCGCGCTCGGGCAGGCGCCGGCCGTGGAGGCCAACCTGGTCAACTACCTGTGGCCGCTCGGCATCGTGCTGATGGCACCGCTGTTCCTGCCCGGCGTGCGGCTCAGCCGCGCCCATGTGCTGGCGGCGCTGGCCGGCTTCGCCGGTGCGGCCATCGCCATCCTCGGCCGCTCGGGGCTAAGCAGTGAGGCGCCGGGCGACGCCATGCTGGGCTACGCCAGCGCGGCGACCGCGGCCTTCATCTGGTCCAGCTATTCGCTGCTGACCAAGCGGCTGGCGCTGACCGGGCACGGTTTTCCGACCGCCGCGATCGGCAGCTTCGGCCTGGTTTCCGGCCTGCTCGCGCTGCTCTGCCACGCGCTGCTGGAGCCGCCTACGAGCCTGTCGGCACAGGATCTGCTGCTGATCGCGGTGCTGGGCCTGGGCCCGCTGGGCGGCGCGTTCTTCCTGTGGGACAAGGCACTCAAGCTGGGCGATGCGCGCCAGATCGGCGTGCTGAGCTACCTGACGCCGCTGCTGTCCACCCTGCTGCTGCTGTGGGCCAGCGGCCGCCCCCTGAGCTGGAACGTGGCGCTGGCGACGGCACTGATCCTGGGCGCCGCAGTGGTCGGCACCCGCGCGCACTGAGGGTGGGTGATCAGGTCTGGAAACGCTCGATCGCCGCGCGCAGGTCGGCGGGAATGTCGATCGACCGGTGGTCGACCAGCGAGGTCGTCACCAGCACCTGGCGCACCGCCATCCGGAGATCAGCCTCGTCCGCGCCGGTGCAGCGCAGGCCCAGCGTGATCGAGCGCCCGCCCAGCCGCTCGACCGCCAGCCGCAGCACCACCTCGTCGCCGAAATGGCTGACGGCCTGGAAATCGGCCTCCAGCCGCACCGTCGGCAGACCGATGCGGCGCTGCCCGATCAGCCGCTGGTATTCGAAGCCAAGGTGCCCGGTCCAGTCTTCCACCAGCCCGTTGAACATGACGAAATACTGCGGGTAGAACACGATGCCGGCCGGGTCACAGTCGGAAAAACGGATGCGCCGCTGGCGCTGGAACTCATTCATCGTGGCGCACCTCTCAGGCATCCATTCTGCGCGACCGCGGGCGTAAACCAAGGAGCGGCGGAAGCTACAGCCCCAGCAGCACGGCCGGTTCGTCACTGTCCAGCACCGCCTCGGCCCAGGGCTTGAGCTTGCCGGCATCGGCGCGCAGAATCTCCTGCTTCACCGCCAGGATCTGCGCCGGGTGCATCGAAAAGCTGCGCAGGCCGAGGCCCAGCAGCAGCCGCGTCATCTCGGTGTCGCCGGCCATCTCGCCGCACACGGTGACGCCCTTGCCCTGGGCCTGACAGGCGGCGATGGTGTCGGCGATCAGGCGCAGCACCGCCGGGTGCAGCTGATCGAACAGGTGCGCGACCGATTCGTCGGCACGGTCGATCGCCAGCGTGTACTGGATCAGGTCGTTGGTGCCGATCGACAGGAAGT
>NZ_DAOMOQ010000030.1:0-35678 GCF_035444425.1 Ottowia sp.
GACTTGGACAGAAGATGTGAACATTTGTTCCCTAAATTACTGACTTATGAGTAATGCGCCTGTGCGTCAGCTATCGAAACAGGAGTATCCGGCCGACTTGGGCCGTGCGACGTGGTGCCGTCGCCACAGCCGCCGGTAACTGGACGCCGATCAGTCCGTCTGCGCGATCCTGCGCAGCGCCTGCTCGAACACCTCGGGCGGCTGGCCGCCGGAGATCAGGTGGCGCTCGTTGATGACCACCGCCGGCACCGAATGGATGCCGGCGCGCTGCCACATCGCCTCGGCCTCGCGCACCTCGGCGGCGAACTCGTCGCCAGCCAGGATCTCGCCTGCCCGCGCCATGTCCAGCCCAGCCGTGGCGACGGCGGCCAGCAGCACCTCGTCGTGGTCGACGCGCTCGCCGCGCCCGTGGTAGGCCTCGAGCAGCGCCCGCTTGAGCGCCGTCTGCGCGACCTCGCCCTCCAGCCCGGCCCAGTGCAGCAGGCGGTGCGCATTGAAGGTGTTGACGATGCGCCCGCGCCCCTCGGGCCGGAAGCTGAAGCCCACGGCGGCACCGCGCTCACGGATCGCCGCGCGCGTCTGCGCGAACTGCGCCGGCGAGCCGCCGTACTTGCGCGCCAGGTGCTCGTCGACATCCTCGCCCTCGGGCGGCATGTCGGGATTGAGCTCGAAGGGCTGGAAGTGGATCGTCGCCTGCACCGCGTCGGCGCTGTTCTTCAAGGCCTGCTGCAGCGAGGCCAGGCCAACCGCGCACCAGGGGCAGGCGATGTCGGAAACGAAGTCGATCTTGAGCGGCGTGGGCTGGGCGGACATGGCAACGGACTCTCAGTCGGTCAGATAGATGCGCTGCAACAGCGCGATGAGCTGCGCGCGCTCGGCCGGCGACAGCGTCGACGTGGCATCGATCTCGAGCTGTGCGGCGGTGGCCTCGGCGGCGCGCAGCAGGGCCTCGCCGGCGGCGCTGAGCTTCAGGCCCAGCGCCCGCCCGTCGTCGGGATGGGCCTCGCGCAGCACCAAGACGCGCTCGTCCAGCCGGCCCAGCAGGCGCACCAGGTTGGGCGGCTGCAGGGCGAGTTCGTCGCAGACGGCGCGCGAGGTGATGCCGGGGTTGTGGCCGATCAGGCTGAGCACCGAGAACTCGACCGGCTTGAGGTCGTGCACGGCCATGCGCTCCATGAACACGGCCATGATGGCCAGCGCCACACGCTGGGCGTTGTAGCCGACCAGCGTGCGCAGAAAAGCCGAATCGACTTCAGGCCGGCGCGCCGGACGTGCGCGGCCGCGCCTCCGGGCGTGGGCGGGCGCGGCAGGCGGCTTCATCCGGTTCATTGTGCCACCCGGCTCCCGCGCGCCGTCAGGCACCCGTGCCCGACCCTGCCGCCCGCATCAGCGCATCCGTCAGCGGCAGCTGTAGCTGGCCGCGTCCTGCGGATCGCCCGAGCCGTTGTAGCGCGCCACCTGGGGCCAGGCGCACAGCGGCCGGGTGCGTTGACCCCACTCGGCCGGCACTTCCGCATTAACCACGTTGGCGCCCGGCCCACGTGCGGCGGCGAGGATGCGATCGGGCGCATCGCCGTGCTCGACCCAGTTCACCAGTGAGGTCAGCGCATCGAACTGGTCGGCCGACGGCCCGCCCGAGCAGTGGTTCATGCCCGGCACCAGGAACAGGCGCGCGAAGTCAGCCGCCTCGCCGCCGTTGGCCTGGTTCAGCGCGTCGTACCAGCTTGCGCTGTCGCTGGCCGAGAAGATGCCGTCGGCGACGCCGTGGTACACGAGCAGCTTGGCGCCCCGCTCGCGCAGCGTTGACAGGTCGGTCGCGTGCGGCGGCGTCATGAACGCCCAGGACGACTCGGCATAGGTTGGCGTGGTGGCGAAGATGCGCTGGTAGCCGGCGTCGAGGTCGTAGTCCAGGGCGTACTTCAGACCCGTCGTGGCCAGGAAATCCGCCCGCGCCATCGGCGGCGTGTTGAAGATGAAGGCGACGGCGCCCGGATCGCGCTCGGTCGCCATGGCGTAGTGCCACAGCGCGTAGTTGCTGCCGGCGACACCCGGATCCCAGGGGAACGGCGCGTAGATCGCCTGCCCGCCGGGCGTCACGGCGCCGGCGAAGACGCGGGCCAGCGTGTCCTTCTGCGCCTGCGTCAGGCAGCTGCCGTCGCGCGCGCCGCTGCAGCTCGGCACGTCGGCCTGGATGTCGAACGCCGCCTGGCAGGCGGCCTTGTCCTGCACCATGCCGTCGGCCACGCCGTCCAGCGCGTCGCATCGGGCGGCGATGCGGCTGCCCAGCAGCGACCACTCGGCGGCGGTGACGGCGGACTTCACGTCCGGCAGGCCGGCGTCATTGCCGCTGGCGATGGTCTCGCTGGCGACGGCAGCGTACTGCTTCACCTTCCACAGCTGCGCGACCGCCGACTTGGGCAGGTGCATGCCCGGCGCCCCGGCCAGGAAACCGTCGTACTGGTCGCCGTAGCGCGCCGCCGCGACCAGCGCATGACGGCCACCGTTCGAGCAGCCGCCGATGTACGAGCGGTCGGGTTCGCGCCCGTAGGCCGCCTTGACCAGGTTCTTGGCCATCGGCGTCAGCGCGCCGACCGCGGCGTAGCCGTAGTCGGCACGCGCCTGCGGATCGAGCCCGAAAAATGGCGCCGGCGGCTGGTGTCCGGCGTCCGAGCTGATCACGGCAAAGCCCATCGTCAGCGCGTTGCCCAACGGCGCGCCGCCGCCGGTGGGGCCGGTGGCGGTGACGATGCTGCCGTCGATGCCGCCGTTGGCCTGGTAGAAGTAGCGGCCGTTCCAGGCCGTGGGCAGGCGCATCTCGAAGCCGATCGCATAGCTCTTGCCGTCGACGGCGCTGGTGCGGCGGTTCATCTCGCCCTTGACCAGGCAGTGCTCGGGCGCGGCGGCCGCGCCGGCGATGGCCAGCTCGCCGGCCGGCACCAGCACGGCCGAGCTGTAGGTGGTGTTACTGAACACCGCCTTGGCGGCCAGGTCGGCGCAGCTTTGCAGGGTGCCGGGTCGGGCGGCGCCCAGTTGCGGCAGGCTCGAGCCACCGCAGGCCGACAGCAGCAGCGCGGCCGCAGCAGCGGCGCCGACCCAGGCTGCGCGCGCGCCGAACGTGGGAATGTGGTCCATGTGGAATGTCTCCTGATCTTGTTGGATGCGCCGGTCTTCATGAGCCTGGCGCAGGCTGTAATTTAGTTGTATTTGATAACTACTTCATGCGGGAAAACCCGATGATTGGGCACCCGAGAACGCACGGCCGGGTATCTCGGCTGCGTCGATTCGGCGCCGCGAGACACGAACGCGGGCCGCGTGCCCAGGCAACGCACCGCGCCGGTGCTGCTGGGACTGATCAGGCCTCGTGCAGGGCTGCGTGCAGTGCGGCGCCGAAGGCTTCCGGCGCCTCGAACTGGACCCAGTGGCCGGCGCCGTCGATCAGCTGCAGGCCGCGGAAGTCCGCTGCCGCGGCGGCATAGGCATCGGCGAGCTGATGGATGTACTCGCGGTAGATCGCATCGTGCGCGCCGTAGATGGCGTGCACCGGCACCGGCACCTGTGGCAAGCGACGCGCCAGGATGTCGGTGTGCGCCAGCCGCCGGCGCTGCAGGCGGTCGCGCTGCACGTTGGCGATGTGCACTTCCAGCGCCAGGCCATCGATCAGGTCATGGTCGTGCAGCATCAGCACGCCCAGGTTGTGACGGTGGACCTCAGCCTGCTCCTGCGGCGTCTTCAGGTGGCGCCAGGCCTTGAGCTCGAACTGCCGGCCCGGCACCACGCCCATGGCCGGCGCGCCGACCAGCACCAGCCGGCGCGCCAGCGCGGGGTGCGCCGCCAGCAGCAGGCCGGCGGTCATGCCGCCGAAGGAGAAACCCACCAGATCGACCTCATCGCCGCCGAACAGCTGACGCAGGCCGGCCGCCAGCGGCTCGACCATGACATCGGCATCGCTCCCACCAGGCGGCGGATCGGACTCGCCGAAACCCGGCAGGTCCACGGCATACACGCTGCGGCCGGCGTCGACCAGCGGCAGGATGTTCCTGACCCAGTGCGTCCACGAGCCGCTGCCGCCGTGGAACAGCACCAGCGGCGGCGCGCCCGCATCGGGCCCGGCATCAGGCTCCCAGGCATGCCAGACCAGTCGGCCGCTGCCACACGGCGTGGTCAGGCGGCGTGCCCGCGCCAGGCGCGCACGTTCAGCCAGCGGCAGGAAGGTGGGAACGGTGATGTCATGCATGGGAAAACGTGCGGGCGTCACTGCCGGCGGCGGCACCGGGCCAGGTCAACGCCGACCGATTGTGTCACCCGCTCATTCGTCGAGCGAGGCCGACCAGCGCGCGCCCCAGTCACCACGCCGCTGCTCGTCCAGGACCCGCCGGTCGCGCTTGGTCGGCCGGCCCTGCTCGATCGCGTGCGCCGGCTCGGGCGCCAGCCGGCGCGCGGCGGCGGCCTGCTCGCGCGCGGCGATGCTCTCGGGCGTTTCCTCGTAGAGCTGCTGCGCCACCGGCGCCGGCCCGCGCATCGGGTTCAGGGCCCGGACGATGACGCTGCGCGTGATGAAGCCCTGGCGCAGGGTCAGCACGTCGCCCGGCCTGATCTCGCGCGACGGCTTCACGTTGCTGCCGGCCAGCAGCACGCGGCCGCGCTCGATCTCGTGCACCGCCAGCGCGCGCGTCTTGTAGAAGCGCGCGCACCAGAGCCATTTGTCCAGGCGCATCGCGGCGCCGTGCGCTTCGGGATCGGGCTCGCCCCAGCTGCGGCTGGCACGGTCGGCTTTGGAACTCATTCGATCGGCAGGGTGACGATGGCATCGAGGCCGGCGACCCGGCCATTGTGCGCGCGATTGACGAGTTCGATGCGGCCGCCCAGCGCCTGCACGATCTCGTGGCAGATCGCCAGCCCGAGGCCAGAGCCCGAGCCGTGCGTGCCGGCGCTGAAGGGCTGGAACAGGCGCTGGGCGAGCTCGGGCGCGATCCCCGGTCCGCCGTCGGCGACGGTGAGCCGCGCCTGGCTCCCGACCCGCTCCAGCGTGATGCCGAGCAGCCCGCCGGCCGGCGTGTACCGCACCGCGTTGTGCAGCAGGTTGCGCGTGAGTTCGCGCAGCATCCATTCGTGTGCCGGGAGCGTCACCGGCGCCGCCTGCAGGCTGAAGTCCAGGCCGTGTTCGGCGATCAGCGGCGACAGCTCGAGCGCGACGTCGCGGACCACGGCATCGAAGGCGGTGGCCGATGCGTCCGCCTGCTGCCGCAGCTGCGCCACCTTGGCCAGCGCCAGCATCTGGTTGGCCAGCAGGGTGGCGCGATCCACCGTGTCCTCGATCTCGGCCAGCGCCTCGGCTGGCGGCAGGTCGCCGCGCCGCGCCGACTGCACCTGCGCCTTGAGCACCGCCAGCGGCGTGCGCAGCTGGTGCGAGGCATCGCGCACGAAGCGCTTGCGCTGCGCCAGCATCTCGCCATGGCGCTGCATGTGGGCGTTGGTGGCGGCGATCAGCGGCTGCAGCTCGCGCGGCGCGTCGGGTGCAGCGATCGGGCGCAGGTCGTCGTCGGGCCGATCCTGCACCTCGCGGCTGAGGCGACGCACCGGCCGCGTGGCCAGTTGCACCACGCCGATCGCGGTGGCGGCGATCAGGGCGATCAAGGCGGCCTGGCGCACCAGTGTGTCCCACAGGATCTGGCGCGCCAGTGCATGGCGGATCTCCAGTGTCTCGGCCACCTGCACCACCGCCATGCCCTTGCCGGTGGTGCGGGCCACGGGCTGCAGCAGCACCGCCATGCGCACCGGATCGCCACGAAACTCGCCATCATAGAAGTCGACCAGCGCCGCGTAGGGCGGCCGCACCGGGATCTCGCCGCGCCACATCGGCAGGTCTTCGTAGCCCGACAGCAGCACGCCCTCGCGGGTGGAGATGCGGTAGGCCATGCGGCTGCGGTGGTCGGCCTCGAAGGCCTCCAGCGCCGCCGAGGGCACCTGCGCCTGCAGCCGGGCGCTGTCGCCCTCGCCGCTCACGTCGAGCCATTCCCCCAGGCTCTTGGCCGAGGCTAGCAGCGTGCGGTCGTAGGCGGTGTGCAGCGCGCCCAGCGCCTGGCGGTACAGGCTCCAGGTATTGAAGCCGACGATCAGCACCAGCGGGATCAGGATGCCGAGCAGCAACTGCCGCCGCAGCGAGCGAGCGCGGACGCGCGCCGGCTTCACGGGCTGGCTCGCATCAGGTAGCCGAGGCCGCGCAGCGTGACCAGCTCGAGCCCGGTGTCCGCCAGCTTGCGGCGCAGGCGGTAGGCCACCACCTCGATCGCCTCGTAGCGCACCTCGGTCTCGCCGGGGAACACCTGCTCGAACAGCCGTTCCTTGGCGACCGCCTGGCCCGGACGTGCCAGCAAGGCGTGCATCAAGGCCAGCTCGCGCGGCGTGAGGTCCATCGGTACGCCATCGCGGTAGATCGCGCCGCCATCGCGCCCGTAGCGGATGCGGCCGATCTGCATGCCGCCGGCGGGTGCCACATCCGGCTCCGGCGTGCTGCGGCGCACCAGCGCGCGCAGGCGGGCCTCCAACTCATCGAGGTCGAAGGGCTTGGCCAGGTAGTCATCCGCCCCGGCGTTCAAGCCCAGCACGCGGTCGCCCACCGTGCCGCGCGCGGTCAGCACCAGCACCGGCGTGCGCAGGCCCTGCGCGCGCGCCTGCGACAACACCTGCAGCCCATCCATGCCAGGCAGCGACAGATCGAGCACCACCGCGTCGGGCGCGCTGCCGGTCCAGCGCCGCAGCGCCGCCGCGCCATCGCCAACCGCAGTCACCGAGAAGCCGCGCCGCGCCAGCGTGCGCAGCAGTGTCGCCTGCAGCGCAGCATCGTCTTCGACCACCAGCAACCTCATCGGCACCACGATACCGCAGCCGCGACGACACCAGAATCAAGGGTAAACCCCAATCGCCGGGACAGCCAATTGACAGCCCCGATCACCATCATCGAGCCGTTCCCATCCATCCGAGGAGACTTTCCATGCGACGCGACACCTTCCTGAAGACCCTGGCTGCCCTTGCCGCCACCGGCGCACTGCCCGCAGCCTGGGCGCAGGCCGGGGCCAACCTGAAGATGATGATCCCTGCCAACCCCGGCGGCGGCTGGGACACCACCGGTCGCTCGCTCGGCAAGGCGATGCTGGACGCCAAGCAGGCTGCCACGGTCACCTATGACAACAAGGGTGGCGCCGCCGGTGCGCTCGGCCTGGCGCCGTTCCTGGCCGGCGCCAAGGGCGATCCGAACCAACTGATGGTGATGGGCGCCGTGATGCTGGGCGGGCTGATCACCAGCAAGTCGCCGCTGAACCTGATGCAGGCCACGCCGCTGGCGCGCCTGACCACCGAGTACAACGTCTTCGTGCTGCCCGCCAATTCGCCGCACAAGACCATGGCCGACGTGATCGCGCAGCTGAAGAAGGACCCCGGCAGCGTCAAGTGGGGCGGCGGTTCGCGCGGCGCCACCGAGCACATCGCGGCGGCCATGATCGCGCGCGAGGCGGGTGTCGACCCGAGCAAGATCAACTACGTGGCCTTCCGCGGCGGCGGCGAAGCGACCGGCGCCATCCTGGGCGGCAACGTCACGATCGGTGGCAGCGGCCTGTCGGAATTCGCCGAGTACATCAGCACCGGCAAGATGAAGGCCGTGGCCGTGACCAGCGGCGAGCGGCTGGACAGCGCCAAGGACATCCCGACGCTGAAGGAACAAGGCATCAACGTCGAGATCGGCAACTGGCGCGGCGTGTTCGGCGGCCCCGGCATCAGTGCCGCGCAGCGCAAGGGACTGATCGATGCCATCGTTGCCACCACCAAGTCGGCGTCCTGGCAGGACGCCCTGAAGAAGAACGACTGGACGCCGGCGCTGCTGACCGGCGACGAGTTCACCAAGTTCGTCGAAGCCGAGTTCGCCAACCTGCGCGACGTCATGACCAAGGCCGGCATGATCGCCAGCTGATGGCCGATCCGCGCGCCGATCCGCACCCGGTCCGCGCGCAGCCAGCAACAACCGGGCCCACAGGCAGCTGCCGCCACCAGCGGCGGCGCTGCCGCATGGTGCCGGAGGAGACCCCCGAATGAGCAGTCCGCAACCCAATATCCCGCTCGATCTGCGGCCCGACCATCCCGATCCGGCGCGCCCTTCGCGCAAGACGCTGCGGTGGGAAACGCTGGTCAGCGCCGGCATCATCGGGGTCGGCCTGATCCTGGCCGTGGGCGCGATCGACATCCCGTCCGAGGCCGGCTACGGCGGCGTCGGCGCCAACTTCCTGCCCTGGGTGGTGGCGATCGCGCTGATGGTCTGCGGCGCCATCCTGCTGTGGCACGCGCGCACCGGCGGCTACCGCGAGATGGAGGAAGTGCCCGGCGACGAGGACCCCGACTGGATGGCCTTCGCCTGGGTGTCGGCCGGTCTGCTGCTGAACGCGGCGCTGATCGAGACCATCGGTTTCGTGCTGAGCTGCACGCTGGCCTACGTACTCGCCGCGCAGGGCCTGCGGCGCACCTTCAACAAGCCGCACGACACCTGGCTCGTCGACATCGCCAGCGGTCTCGTCATCGCGGCGCCGGTGTTCTGGCTGTTCACCAAGTTCCTGGCCATCAACCTGCCGGGCCTGACCTCCAGCGGCTGGATCTAAGGAGGGGAACGCCACATGGACACCTTCGCCCTGCTCATCGACGGCTTCGGCACCGCCCTGTCCGTCACCAACCTGCTGTGGGCGCTGTTCGGCTGCGCCCTGGGCACGGCAGTCGGCGTGCTGCCCGGCATCGGCCCCGCCACCACGGTGGCGATGCTGCTGCCGATCACCACCAAGGTCGACATCACGGCCTCGATGATCTTCTTTGCCGGCATCTACTACGGCGCCATGTACGGCGGCTCGACCACCTCGATCCTGCTCAACACGCCGGGCGAGACGGCCAGCCTGGTCACGGCCATGGAAGGCAACAAGATGGCCAAGAGCGGCCGCGCCGGCCAGGCGCTGGCGACCGCGGCCATCGGTTCCTTCGTGGCCGGCACCATCGCCACCGTGGTGGTCACGCTGTTCGCGCCGGTGCTGGCGGATTACGCCGTCAAGCTCGGTCCGCCCGAGTACTTCCTGCTGATGGTGCTGGCCTTCACCACCGTCAGCGCGGTGCTGGGCAAGAGCACGGTGCGCGGGCTGGCTGCCCTGTTCGTCGGCCTGGCGATCGGCCTGATCGGCATGGACCAGATCAGCGGCCAGCCGCGCTACACCGGCGGCAAGCCCGAGTTCCTGGACGGCATCGAGATCGTGCTGGTGGCGGTCGGCCTGTTCGCCGTGGCCGAGGTGCTGCACGCGGCGCTGTTCGAGGGCAAGATCGTCGAGACCCAGAACATGCTCACGCGCGTGCACATGACGCGGCGCGACTGGCGGCGCAGCGTGCCGGCCTGGCTGCGCGGCGCCGCCATCGGCTCGCCCTTCGGCATGATCCCGGCCGGTGGCACCGAGATCCCGACCTTCCTCTCCTACGCCACCGAGAAGAAGCTGGCCAAGGGTGAAGACCAGGCCGAGTTCGGCACCCGGGGCGCCATCGAGGGCGTGGCCGGCCCCGAATCGGCCAACAACGCCACCGTGACCACGGCGCTGATCCCGCTGCTCACGCTCGGCATCCCGACCAGCAACACCACCGCCATCCTGCTGGGCGCGTTCCAGAACTACGGCATCCAGCCCGGCCCGCAGCTGTTCGAAACCTCGGCCGCGATGGTGTGGGCGCTGATCGCCTCGCTCTACATCGGCAACATCATGCTGCTGGTGCTGAACCTGCCGATGGTCGGGCTGTGGGTGAAGCTGCTGAAGATCCCCAAGCCGCAGCTCTACGCCGGCATCCTGATCTTCGCCACCGTGGGCGCCTACGGCATGCGGCAAAGCGCCTTCGACGTGTTCCTGCTCTACGTCATCGGCGCCCTGGGCGTGATCATGCGGCGCTTCGACTTCCCGACCGCGCCGGTGGTCATCGGCATGATCCTGGGCCCCCTGGCCGAGGCCCAGATGCGCAACGCGCTGTCGATCGGCGAGGGCAAGTGGACGGTGTTCCTGGAGCGGCCGATGTCGCTGACCCTGCTGATCATCATCGCCGCCGTGCTGATCCTGCCACGCGTGCTGGGTCGGCGCCGCGCATGAGCTGCGGCGATCGGCCGGCGCCAGCGTGAAGCCGACCGACCGACTCGGAAGGCGTGAAGAATGCGCATGGCGGATTCGCTCACGCCTGCTCAGGCCGGCGGCGCCACCGAAGCGCCCTGGATGCCGTGCCTGGCCAGCGCTTCGGCAACGAAGCCGCTGGCCTTCTGGCGCTCGACATAGGCCGCCAGGAAGTCGGCCGCCTCGGCACCGCGCGACTTGCCGACGCCCATGGCCTGGCGGATCACCATGAAGCGGCCCGGCAGCAGACGGTGGCCGAGAAAGCGCGCCTGATCCGCTTCAAGCTGCTGGCGCACGCCGGCGGCGACATCGGCGCCCTGGCGCACGAACTCCTCCACCACGGCCTGCGAGTTCGGTGCGCGCACGATCGCCGCCGCCTTCAGCTCGCGCGTCAGGAACAGGTCGTAGGCACTGCCCTTGCCGACCATCACGCGGGTGCCGGCGCGGTCGACCTCATCGTTGGACTGCAGCGGCGATTCATCCCGCACCAGGTAGCTGCCCTCAATCAGCACGTAGGGCGCGGTGAAGGCGATGTGCTCGCCGCGCTTGGGGTCGATGGCGAAGAAGCCGATGTCGGCGCGGCCCTGCTCCAGCGCCTCGACCGACTTGCCGGCGGCGTCGAACACCAGCAACTCGATCGCCACGCCCAGCGCCTGCGCCAGTTCATTGGCCAGGTCGATCGAGACGCCGAAGGGCTGGCCGCTGGCCGGATCGCGGTTGGCCAGGATCGGGTTGCCGAGGTTGATCGAGGCACGCAGAGTGCCGGTGGGCGCGAACGCCTGGACGATGGCGGAAGCGATGTTCATACGGGAAGCCGGCAAATGACTGGTGGGCGGGGCACGCCCGCGACGACAGGCGCGCAATGGAATGTAGCCGACTGCCCGCCCTCCACTGCCTGCGGCAAAGCTAATATGCAGCATGCCCAGCAGCGCCGCCTCGTCCAGCCTCGCCGCATCCGATCTGCCGCGCGACGTCGCCTCGATCCTGGAACTGGCCGCGCGCTCGATGTTCGACCTGTTCGCCAGCGCCAGCGAGGGCATGATGCTGGTTGACCGCGACGCGCGCGTGGTGTGGATCAACGACCAGTACCGGCGCTTCCTGCCGGCGCTGGGCTTCCAGCGCGAAGAGGACTTCGTCGGCCGTGCGGTCTCGGACGTGGTGCAGAACACGCTGATGCACCAGGTGCTCAAGACCGGCAAGCCGATCCTGATCGATCTAATCACCAACCGTGCCGGCACCTTCGCCGTCAGCCGCATTCCACTGCGCGACGACAGCGGCGAGGTGATGGGCGTGCTCGGCATCGTGCTGTTCGACCAGACCTCCAGCAACCTGCAACCGCTGCTGGCCAAGTTCGCGCGCCTGCAGCAGGACCTGGAGGAGGCCCAGCTCGAACTGGCGGCGCAGCGCAGCCAGCAGGGCGATGGCCGGCGGCAATCGAAGTACACGCTGGCCAGCTTCATCGGCTCCAGCCCGGCGGCCAGCGAGGTCAAGCGCCAGGCGCGCCGCGCCGCGAAGTCGCACAGCCCGGTGCTGCTGCTGGGCGAGACCGGCACCGGCAAAGAGCTGCTGGCACACGGCATCCACGCGGCGTCGCCGCGCGCCGCGCAGCCCTTCGTCAGCGTCAACATCGCCGCCGTGCCCGACACACTGCTGGAGGCCGAGTTCTTCGGCGTCGCACCCGGCGCCTACACCGGCGCCGACCGCAAGGGCCGCATCGGCAAGTTCAAGCTGGCCGACGGCGGCACGCTGTTCCTCGACGAGATCGGCGACATGCCGCCCGGCCTGCAGGCCAAGCTGCTGCGCGCGCTGCAGGAGGGCGAGGCCGAGCCACTGGGCAGCAACCAACTGGTGCCCTTCGACGTGCGCGTGATCGCCGCCACCAGTCGCGACCTGCCGGCGCTGGTACGCGCCGGCCAGTTCCGCGAGGACCTGTACTACCGCCTCAACGTGCTGCCGGTGCGGGTGCCGCCGCTGCGCGAGCGGCGCAGCGACATCCCGGCGCTGATCGAGATCCTGTCCGAGGACATGGCGCACCGCGGCAATCCGCCGCCCGAGTTGGGCCGCGGCGCCATCGCCCTGCTGGCGGCGCAGCACTGGCGCGGCAACATCCGCGAACTGCGCAACGTGCTCGAGCAGGCCGCGCTGCGCACCGACTCCGACCGGCTCGACACCGACGCGATGGAAGCACTGTTGCGCCAGTCCGGGCTGGCGCAGGTGCAACCGGCGCTGCCGCCCGAGCCTGCGCCACCCGACTCGGCGGCCTTGCTGCGGCCGCTGGGCGAACAGGTGGCCGAGCTGGAGCGGCGCGCCATCGACGCCGCGCTGCAGGCCACCCGGGGCAACAAGCTGGCTGCCGCACGGCTGCTGGGCATCTCCCGTGCGACGCTGTACGAACGCATGCGTGATCGCACCGCAACCTGGTTATCCGGATAAACCCTGATCATCATTCAGTCATTTGTCTGATTATCAGACATTTAATTTGTCTGCTTTTCAGTCAACTCTGCAGTGCATGTAGATAGACTCTATATGAATCAATGATTTACGTGTTGGCACGGATCATGCTTGCATATGCCTCACTCATTCCAGTGCTCACAGGAGACTCTCATGCAACGCCGCTCCCTCATCGCCCTCGCCGCCCTGGCTGCCACCGTCAGCGCCCCCGCGCTGGCCCAGTCGGGTGACATCAAGATCGCCCACGTCTACAGCAAGACCGGCCCGCTCGAAGCCTATGGCAAGCAGACCCAGGCCGGCCTGATGATGGGCCTTCAATATGCCACCGGTGGCACCATGACCGTGAACGGCAAGAAGATCACCGTGATCGAGAAAGATGACCAGGGCAAGCCCGACCTGGGCAAGAGCCTGCTGGCGGCCGCCTACTCCGACGACAAGGCCGACCTGGCGGTGGGCCCGACCTCCTCCGGCGTCGCGCTGGCAATGCTGCCGGTGGCCGAGGAATACAAGAAGATCCTGCTGGTCGAGCCGGCCGTGGCCGATTCGATCACCGGCGACAAGTGGAACAAGTACATCTTCCGCACCGGCCGCAACTCCAGCCAGGACGCCATCAGCAACGCGGTGGCCATGGACAAGGAAGGTGTCTCGGTCGCCACGCTGGCGCAGGACTACGCGTTCGGCCGCGACGGCGTGAAGGCGTTCAAGGACGCGCTCAAGAAGGCAAAAATAGTCCACGAGGAATACCTGCCGACCAACACCACCGACTTCACCGCCGGCGCCCAACGCCTGATCGACGCGCTGAAGGACAAGCCGGGCCGCAAGGTCATCTTCATCATCTGGGCCGGCGCCGGCAACCCGTTCAAGATCGCCGACCTCGACCTGAAGCGCCATGGCATCGAGATCGCCACCGGCGGCAACATCCTGCCCGCGATGGCGGCGTACAAAAACCTGCCCGGCATGGAAGGCGCCACCTACTACTACTTCGGCATCCCGAAGAACCCAGTCAACGATGCGCTGGTGGCCGCGCACTACAAGGAATACAAGACCCCGCCCGACTTCTTCACCGCCGGCGGTTTCTCGGCCGCGATGGCGATCGTCACGGCGCTCAAGCAGACCGGCGGCAACACCAATACCAACAAGCTCATCAGCACCATGGAAGGCATGAGCTTCGACACGCCCAAGGGCAAGATGACCTTCCGCAAGGACGATCACCAGGCCATGCAGAGCATGTACCACTTCAAGATCAAGAACGACCCGGCCTTCGCCTGGGGCGTGCCGGAGCTGGTGCGCGAGATCAAGCCTGAAGAGATGCAGGTGCCGATCCGCAACAAGCGCTGATCTTCCCCAGCCTGGGCGTTCGGCGCTGAGCACTGAGCGTGGCCCCGCGCGGTCACGCTCGGCGCCAGCATGGCTGTTCACGCCCAACACCGAACGCGATCGCGCAACGTCCACATGCTGGCAACCAAAGATCTCACCATCCGCTTCGGCGGCCACGTGGCCGTCGACCGCGTCAGCTGCGCGTTCGAGCCCGGCACGCTGACGGCGATCGTCGGGCCCAACGGCGCCGGCAAGACGACCTACTTCAACCTGATCTCGGGACAGCTCAAGCCCAGTGCCGGCACGGTCCACCTGGATGGGCAGGACCTGTCCGGCCTGTCGCCATCAGCCCGCACGCGCGCCGGGCTGGGCCGGGCGTTCCAGCTCACCAACCTGTTTCCCAACCTGCCGGTGCTGGAGAACGTGCGCCTGGCGGCGCAGGCCACGCTGGACGGCAGCCATCGGCGCGGCCTGAAGCTGACCAGCATTTGGAGCGACCACCGCAGCCTGACCCGGCGCGCGCTCGAGATCCTCGACTCGGTCGCGATGACCGACAAGCAGCACATGCCGGTGGCCAGCCTGCCGCACGGCGATCAGCGCAAGCTGGAGGTGGCGCTGCTGATGGCACTCGACCCCAAGGTCTACATGTTCGACGAGCCCACCGCCGGCATGAGCCACGACGAGGCACCGGTGATCCTGAACCTGATCCGGCAGCTCAAGCACGACAAGTCCAAGATCATCCTGCTGGTCGAGCACAAGATGGACGTGGTGCGCGAGCTGGCCGACCGCATCGTGGTGCTCACCAATGGCCAGCTGGTGGCCGACGGCGAGCCTGCCGAGGTGATTGCCTCGCCGGTGGTGCAGGAAGCCTACCTCGGCGTCTCGAAGGAAGACGAGGTGGCGGCATGAGCGACATCCTGCTGCAGCTCGAAGGCGTGCACACCCACATCGGCGCCTACCACATCCTGCATGGCGTCGACCTGGTCGTGCCGCGCGGCCAACTCACCATGCTGCTGGGGCGCAACGGCGCCGGCAAGACCACCACGCTGCGCACCATCATGGGCTTGTGGCAGGCGAGCAGCGGCCGCATCGGCTTCAACGGCCAGGACATCACGAAAAGCCACACACCGCAGATTGCCCAGATGGGCATCGCCTACGTGCCCGAGAACATGGGCATCTTCGCCGACCTGACGGTGAAGGAGAACATGGTGCTGGCGGCACGCAGCGCGGCCAGTGCGGCGCAGATCGACCAGGAGCGCCTGCAGTGGATCTTCAAGCTGTTTCCGCCGGTGGAAAAGTTCTGGAACCACCCGGCCGGCAAGCTCAGCGGCGGCCAGAAGCAGATGCTGGCCGTCAGCCGCGCCATCGTCGAGCCGCGCGAGCTGCTGATCGTCGACGAACCCAGCAAGGGCCTGGCACCCGCCATCATCAACAACATGATCAGCGCGTTCGAGCAACTCAAGACGAGCGGCGTGACCATCCTGCTGGTCGAGCAGAACATCAACTTCGCCAAGCGCCTGGGCGACACCGTGGCGGTGATGGACAACGGCCAGGTGGTGCACGCCGGCACCATGGCCGCGCTGGCGCAGGACGAGGCGCTGCAGCGGCGGCTGCTGGGGCTGGCCCTGTAGCAGCCGCACGCGGAATCACCCCATGAAATCGCTCGACATCGACGTCATCCCCCTGCTGCTGGTGCCCGTGCTGGCACTCATCGCGCTGCCGCTGATCGGATCCGGCTCGACCTGGCTCACGCTCACCGTGGCAGGCCTGGCGATGGGCATGATCATCTTCATCATCGCCTCCGGCCTGACGCTGGTATTTGGCCTGATGGACGTGCTGAACTTCGGCCACGGCGTGTTCATCGCGCTGGGCGCCTTCGTCGCCACCAGCGTGCTCGGCGCCATGAGCGACTGGACCCAGTCGGCCAACATCTGGCGCAACCTGGTGGCGGTGCTGCCGGCCATGGTGGTCGCGATGCTGGTGGCCGGCGCAGTCGGACTGGCGTTCGAGCGCTTCATCGTGCGGCCGGTGTACGGCAACCACCTCAAGCAGATCCTGATCACCATGGGCGGCATGATCATCGGCGAGGAGCTGATCAAGGTGATCTGGGGCCCGGCGCAGATTCCGCTGCCGCTGCCCGAGGGCATGCGCGGCTCCTGGCTGATCGCCATCGGATCGGATTCGGCGGCGGTAGAGAAGTACCGCGTGGTGGCGGTGATCGTCGGCGCCGTGGTGTTCGCACTGCTGGCCTGGACGCTGGCGCGTACCAAGGTCGGCTTGCTGATCCGCGCCGGGGTGCAGGACCGCGAGATGGTGGAGTCTCTCGGCTACCGCATCCGGCGCCTGTTCATCGGCGTGTTCGTGGTCGGGAGCGCGCTGGCCGGCCTGGGTGGCGTGATGTGGGGCCTGTACCAGCAGAACGTGATCCCGCAGATGGGCTCGCAGGTCATCATCCTGATCTTCATCGTCATCATCATCGGCGGCCTCGGCAGCACCACCGGCGCGCTGATCGGCGCCCTGCTGGTCGGGCTGATGGCCAACTACACCGGCTTCCTGGCGCCCAAGGTGGCGCTGTTCTCCAACATCGCGCTGATGGTCGCCATCCTGCTGTGGCGGCCGCAGGGCGTGTATCCGGTCACAGGTCGATGAAGACGGCGCCAGGACACAGCCTGAGCCAACAGGTATCTGGACGCGAAGCACGCGAAATGAAATTCCCATCCGACCAGCCTGAACCCGTTTTCGCGTCCTTCGCGGAATCTGCGCGCCCTTCGCGTCCGGCTGTTGTTGCTGTCCGACGAAACGAACCATGCTGAGCCGCCTGCTCTCCCACGACCTGCCGCGCAACCAGTTGCTGACGCTGATCCTGCTGGCGATCTTCGTCGGCCTGGCGCTGGCGCCGTTCCTGTTTCCCGGCGTCAAGGCGCTGAACGTCGCCGCCAAGGTGCTGATCTTCGTGGTGCTGGTGGCGGCGTTCGACCTGCTGCTGGGCTATACCGGCATCGTCAGCTTCGCCCACACCATGTTCTTCGGCATCGGCGCCTACGGCATTGCGATTGCCAGCTCGCGCATGGGCGCGGGCTGGGACGCGCTGGCCGTCGGCGTGGGCGGCGCGCTGATCCTGTCGCTGCTGCTGTCGCTGGCGATCGGGCTGTTCTCGCTGCGGGTGCGGGCGATCTTCTTCGCCATGATCACGCTGGCGGTGGCGGCGGCGTTCCAGACCCTCGCTTCGCAGCTGTCCGACCTCACCGGCGGCGAGGACGGCCTCACCTTCCGCCTGCCGGAGCTGCTGAGCCCCAGCTTCGAGCCGTTCGAAACCGAATTCCTCGGCGTGCTGATCGACGGCAAGATCATCACCTACTACCTGCTGTTCGTGGTGGCCGTGCTGCTGGTGCTGGCGATGCTGCGCATCGTCAACTCGCCGTTCGGCCGCGTGCTGCAGGCGATCCGCGAGAACGAGTTCCGCGCCGAGGCGATCGGCTACCGCGTGGTCGTCTACCGCACGCTGTCGTCGGTGCTGTCGGCGCTGTTCGCGACGCTGGCCGGCTGCATGCTGGCGATCTGGCTGCGCTACAACGGGCCCGACACCTCGCTGTCCTTCGAGATCATGATCGACGTGCTGCTGATCGTCGTCATCGGCGGCATGGGCACCATCTACGGCGCCGCGATCGGCTCGGTGCTGTTCCTGATCGCGCAGAGCTACCTGCAGGACCTGCTGCGCCTGGGCCACGAGGCCAGCGCCGGCATCCCGCTGCTGCCGCAACTGCTGTCGCCGGACCGCTGGCTGCTGTGGCTGGGCCTGCTGTTCGTGCTCTCGGTCTACTACTTCCCGGCCGGCATCGTCGGCCGCCTGCGCGCCGGCCGCGGCAAGCCGCCGGCTGCGCGGTGAACCGCGTCTTCCAGGACTTCCCCATGGACTTCACCTCCGAATACCTCAGCTGCGCCGGCCGCGAGATCCACTACACCGACTGGCAGCCCGCCTCGACCGCGCGCGGCACCGTGATCGCCTGGCACGGGCTGGCGCGCACCGGCCGCGACATGGACGAGCTGGCGGCACACCTGTCGGCGCGCGGCTGGCGCGTGATCTGTCCCGACACCGTCGGCCGCGGACTCAGCCAGTGGGCCGCCAGCCCGCGCGACGAGTACTGCCTGGCCTTCTATACCCGGCTGGCGCGCGAACTGATCGGGCAGCTCGGCATCGAGCGCTGCCACTGGGTCGGCACCTCGATGGGCGGCGCCATCGGCATGGTGTGCGCGGCTGGTTTCTTCGAGCCCGAACTGCACAAGCGCATCCTGAGCCTGGTGCTGAACGACAACGCACCGCAACTGGCCGAGGCGGCGATCGAGCGTATCAAGGCCTACGCCGGCAATCCGCCCGCCTTCCCCCGCGTGACCGAGCTGGAAGGCTTTCTGCGCACCGCCTACAAGCCGTTCGGCCTGCTGACCGACGCCCAGTGGCGCCGCCTGGCCGAAACCAGCACGCGCCGCCTGCCCGACGGCTGCGTGACGCCGCACTACGATCCGGCGATCGTCGAGCAGTTCATCCACTACCCCGACGACTACCTGCTGTGGCACCACTACGATGCGCTGCAGCTGCCGGTGCTGCTGCTGCGCGGGGTCGATTCCGACCTGGTGCTGCACGAGACCGCCGAGCGGATGAGCGTGCGCGGCCCTGGCGCGCGCGGCCAGCTGCGCTGGGTCGAGGTGCCCGGCTGCGGCCATGCGCCGGCGCTCAACGTGCCCGAGCAGCTGACCCTGGTGTCCGACTTCATCGAGCATTCCGAGCAGGCGGCCACACTCGCCGCCTGAGTACCCGACCCCCACCACCCCTGTTCGCAGCCGCGATGAGCGGACCGGCGACATGGTTATCCGCGCCCATGGGGTGCCGGATCAGCATTTGTCTCATATAAATCGGTTTCATCAATTTCTAACCGAGACGGAGACAAAGGCATGAAAAAGTACATCAGCTTTCCGCTGCGCGAGGGTATCCACACGCGCCAGGCGCATTGCGACATCCCGGACGGCCTGTACGAGCGCGAGCATGGGCGCAACGGCTTTTTCGGCCCGGCCAGCCACGTCCTGCACACCCACAAGCCGACCGGCTGGACCAAGTGGGAAGGCCCGCTGGAGTTGACCCTGCTCGATCTCAACAAGCTCGGCGACAGCGAGCCCTGCCCGTGGAAGGCGCAGCGCTTCATGCACAACGCGCAGACCCAGGTGCATTTCTGGAAGTTCGACAAGTCGATGCCCGATCTGGCCCGCAACGGCGACGGCGACATGATCCTGTTCTTCCACAAGGGCGAAGGCGACTTCTACTGCGACTACGGCCACATGACGTACCGCGAGGGCGACTACATCAACATCCCGCGCGGCACCATCTGGCGACTGGAGACCAAGGTGCGCAACGAGGTGCTGACCATCGAGGCCACCGAGGACCTGTTCGTGCTGCCCGAGCGCGGCATCCTCGGACACCACGCGCAGTTCGACCTGGCGGTGCTCGACACGCCCAAGATCGACGACGCCTACAAGGCCCAGTACAGCGAGAAGGAAACCCGCGTGCGCGCCAAGCGGCGCCAGCAGATCACCACCGTCACCTTCCCCTACAACTACCTCGACACCGCCGGCTGGCACGGCGACTGCGTGCCGGTGAAGCTGAACTGGCGCGACATCCGCGAACTGCTGTCCGACCGCTACCACCTGCCGCCGACGGTGCACGCCACCTTCCTGTCGAACACCATCATCGTCTGCACGTTTGCGCCGCGGCCGATCGAGAGCGACCCGGGCGCGCTCAAGGTGCCGTTCTTCCACAACAACGACGAGTTCGACGAGTCGATCTTCTACCACCAGGGCAACTTCTTCAGCCGCGACAACATCAAGCCCGGCATGTTCACGCTGCACCCCTCGGGCTTCCACCACGGCCCGCACCCCAAGGCCTTCGCGGCAGCGGCGGCCAACAACAAGGGCGAGCGCAAGTACACCGACGAGGTCGCGGTGATGATCGACTCGCGCTATCCGCTGGAGCTCGACGACGCCACCAAGGCCGTCAAGGTGCCGGACTACCTGGATTCGTGGAAGGAGTGAGGCGCGAACTCAGGTCGCCATGAGAAAGCAAGAAGGGGCGCCATGATGGCGCCCCTTTCTTGATCATCAGCCGATGATCACTTCTTCAGTTCGGCCTCGACCTGGTCGACCAGCTCCTGCCCGACGCTGGCGGCGAACATCTTCCACACCGGCTGCACTGCGTCACGCATGCGCTTGCGCTCGGCGTCGCTCACCTCGTTCACCTTGATACCACGGTCCGCCATCATCTTCTGCGCCGAGTCGGACTGCGTGCGCGCCACCTGGCGCTGATGGGTACGCGCCTCGACCGCCGCGTCCTTGAGGATCTTCTGCTGCTCGGGTTTCAGCTTGTCCCAGAACTGCTTGGACACCAGCGGAATGAAGGCGCCATAGCTGTGGCGCGTGATCGACAGGAACTTCTGCACCTCGTACAGCTTCAGCGCCGCGATCACGGCGTTGGGCGTGCCCTGGCCGTCGATGGTCCGCGTCTCCAGCGCCGTGTACAGCTCGGGCACCGCCAGCGGCACCGGGTTGGCGCCCAGCGCCTTGATGGTTTCCTGCGTGATCTTGGCCTGGATCGAGCGGAATTTCAGGCCGCTGAAATCCTCCACCTTGGCAATCGGGTGCTTGCTGTTGGTGGCGTTGAAGAAGCCGTTCTCCCAGTAGGCCAGGCCAACCAAGCCGTGCGCCGGCAGCGTGTCCATCAGCTTCTGGCCGATCGCACCGTCCAGCACCTTCTCGGCCTCTTCCGAGTTCTTGAACAGGAACGGAAAGTCGAGGATCTCGTAGGCCTTGATCATGCCGGTCAGCGTGGTGGTCTGCGGCACCGTGAACTCGATCGTGCCGCCCTGCAGCGCCGAGGTCACCTTGACGTCGTCGCCGAGCGCGCCGCCGTAGTAGGGCTTGATGTCGATGTCGCCGTTGCTCTTGGCCTTGACCAGTTCGACGAACTTGGCCACGCCCTGGCCCTGGTGCGACTTCTCCGGCAGCGTGACGGCGAACTTGCCGGTCACACTGGCGGCCCAGGCCGGTGCGCACAGCGCCGCCGCCAGCAGGCCCAGCGCGAAGGTGTTGCGAAGTTTCATGACAGTCTCCTTGGGTTGAAATGGGTGTAAGGCCTATTAACGCCACCACTCGGCCGGCACGATGACAAGCGCCGGAAACAGGATCAGCAGCACCAGCAGCGCCACCAGCGCCAGCAGGAAAGGCATGATGCCGCGCGTGGCCTCGGCGATGCTGACCTTGCCGATCGAGCTGATGACGTTCAGCACCACGCCGACCGGCGGCGTGATCATGCCGATCGAGCAGTTCATGATGAACACGACGCCAAAGTACACCGGATCGATGTCCGCCGCCTTCACCAGGGGCAGGAACACCGGCGTGAAGATCAGCACGATCGGGATGAAGTCGAGCACCATGCCGGCGAAGAACACCACCACCATCATCACCGCCATCAGCACGATCGGGTGGTCCGAAACGCTCTGCAGCCAGTCGCCGATCTGGCCCGAGATGTCGGTGATGGTGATCATGTACGACGCCACCATGGCCAGCGCCGCCAGCAGCAGCACCACAGCGGTGGTGCGCGCGGTCGACAGCAGGCAGTGGTAGATGCTGGCCAGGCTGAGCTCGCGGTACACCGCCAGGCCGACGAACAGCGCGTAGGCCGCCGCCACCACCGCCGACTCGGTCGGGGTGAAGATGCCGAAACGCAGGCCGCCGATGATGATCACCGGCAGCATCAGCGCCCAGCCGCCCTGCCCCAGCAGGCGCAGGCGCCGCGGCCAACCCACGCGCGGCGTGACCGCCACCTGCTGGCGCCGCGCCACCACCCACCAGGCCACCACCAGCACCAGGCCCATCATCAGGCCGGGCACGATGCCGGCCAGGAACAGGCGCGTGATCGAGACGTTGGCGACCACGCCGAAGATCAGGAAGCCGATCGAGGGTGGGATCACCGGCGCGATGATGCCGCCGGCCGCCATCAGGCCGCAGGCGCGTGCCGGGTCGTAGCCGGCCTGCCGCATCATCGGCACCAGGATGGCGGCCAGCGCGGCGGTATCGGCCACCGCCGAGCCCGACAGGCTGGCCAGCAGGATGCCGGCGAAGATCGCCACGTAGCCGAGGCCGCCGCGCAAGTGGCCGACGAAGGCGCTGGCCATGTCGACGATGCGGCGCGACAGCCCGCCGGCGTTCATCAGTTCGCCGGCCAGGATGAAGAAGGGCACTGCCATCAGCACGAAGTTGTCGGCGCCGGCGATCGCGTTCTGCACCACGATCTGGGCGTCGAACTGACCCGTGAGCAGCATCAGCGCCACGCCGGCGAACATCAGCGCGAAGGCGATCGGCATGCCGAGCCCGATCAGGCCCAGCAGCGAGCCCAGGAAGACCGCCGCGGTCATGAATTCGCGCGACCTGCCGGTCCCTTGGCGGCCTCATCCTCGTCGATGCGTTCGGCGAGGTCCTTGATCCGGTCGGCCAGGTCCTTGGTCAGCTCCTCGTCATCGCCGCGCAGCGTGCGCAGGATGTTGTGGCTGACCGGAAAGATCAGCGCGATGCCGAACACCAGGCCGACGCCGTACAGCCAGGCGTAGGAGATGCCCAGCACCGGGTAGCCGTTGCGCAGGTTGATCACGGTCTGCTGCCAGCCGCCGACGATGAAGATGCCGCAGCCGATCAGGATCAGCAGGCCGGAGAACACCACCAGCGCCTTGCGCAGGCGCGGCCCGGCGGCGCGCTGCAGGGTGTCGAAGCCGATGTGGATGCGCTCGGCCGAGGCCAGCACCGCGCCCATGAAAATCAGCCACACGAACAGCAGCCGCGACAGCTCTTCCGACACCGCGATGCCGGAGTTGAAGGCGTAGCGCAGCACCACGTTGCCGAACACCAGGATGCCCATGATGGCCAGGCAGATGACGATCAGCGCCTCGAAGCCACGCTTGGTCCAGCGCGCCAGCCGCTTACCCATTTCCACATCCTGCAAACCGTGTCCGCCTCATGCTTGTTCTCCTTTATCAGCAAGTATTGATTAAAAATCGTTTTCAACACTTGCCCAATGGGTTCTAACCCGGGCAGCGCGCCGCGCCATCCGGGCCTGTCGGCGCATGGCGCTCGGTTAGACTGGTTCGCACACGCGCCGACTGGCCGGCCGTGCATCGTTGCCGCCCACGAGCCGGCAGCGCAGGCCGCCGCCGACCGGCGGCACCCCGGCGGCAACCGCCGCGAGCATCGACGTCGACAGGAGGCCGCGTGCTCATCTTTGGTACCCACGACGAACAGACCCTGGCCCAGCTTCGGGACGTGGCGACGCGCGCCGAGCGCGTGGCGCTGATGGCCGACGGCCATGTCGGCTTCGTGATGCCGATCGGCGGCGTCGCCGCCTACCGCGACCAGGTCTCGGTGGTCGGCGTCGGCTTCGACATCGCCTGCGGCAACTGCGCCATCCGCACCGACCTGAAGGCGGCCGACTTCACGCAGCGGCAGCTGCTCGATGCCGCCAACGAGATCACCGAGACCATCAGCTTCGGCCTCGGCCGTACCAACAAGGAGGCCGACGCCCCCGTCGACCACCCGCTGTTCGATGGGCCGGCCTGGGAGGCGCTGCCCGATCACGCGCGCGAGGAACTGCGCGACGTTGCGCGCGCCCAACTGGGCACGGTGGGCAGCGGCAACCATTACGTCGACGTCTTCGCCGACACCGCGGACGATCATATCTGGGTCGGCGTGCACTTCGGCAGCCGCCAGCTCGGTCACGCCATCGCCTCGGGCTTCATGGCGCTGGGCCAGGGCGCGCCCTGGGGCCAGCGCGTGCCCGAGAAGGAAGTGCTGCTCGCGCTCGATTCGGCGCTCGGCCAGCGCTACTGGAGCGCGATGGAGCTGGCCGGCCGCTACGCCTACGCCGGGCGCGAATACGTGGCGCGCAAGGTGACGGCAATCCTCGGCGGGCGCGAGCTCGACCTGGTGCACAACCACCACAACTACGCTTGGAAGGAGCAGCACTTCGGCCAGCAGCTGGTGGTGGTGCGCAAGGGCGCGACGCCGGCCTTCCCCGGCCAGCGCGGCTTCATCGGCGGCTCGATGGGCGACGACGCCGTGATCGTGGCCGGCTACGACGGCGTTCTGGACGATCAGGCGGCCACGATCCGCGAACTGCAGCAGCAGGCGCTGTTCAGCACCGTGCACGGCGCCGGACGCGTGATGAGCCGCACCGCGGCGCGGGGCGCGCGGCGCGGCCGGCGCGCGCACGGGCGCGGCGCCATCACGCGCAAGATGATGGACGATTGGATCCGCGCGCGCGGCGTCATCGTGCGCGGCGGCGACGTCGACGAGAGCCCGCACGTGTACCGGCGCCTGCACGAGGTGCTGCAGGACCAGCGCGGCACCATCGTGGTGCAGCACACGCTGCGGCCGCTGATCGTGGTCATGGCGGGTCCGGACGTGGTCGATCCGTTCAAGGATTGAGAACGGCGCAAGCGGCCCGAGCTAAGTGGCTTCAGCGCGCGATCCGCGCACATCGTTTCGGGTGGCATGTCATCGCGCAGCCGCCTTGCCAGGCCGCCGGCCCCACGGCTTCGACCAAGCTCCCAGGGCCGGCTCGTATTCACTGTTCAACAAGGAGTTCATGATGGACCGGCTGTTGCAAGACTTCAGCGCCGAGCTGCAGGCCCACCAGGGTGCCCCCTGCCTGTCGCTCTACCAACCCACCCACCGCGCCATGGCGGGGCGCCAGCAGGATGCGCTGCGCTTTCGCAACCTGGTGGACGAACTGGAGGCTTCGCTGCAGCGCGATTACGCCAAGCGCGACGTCGGCCCCCTGATCAAGCCCTTCCGCGCCCTAGCCGACGACGCCGGCTTCTGGCGCGGGACCATGCGCGACGGCCTGGCGGTGCTGGGCTCGGCCGAGCTGTTCCGCGTCTACCACCTGCAGCGGCCGGTGCCCGAGCTGGCGGTGGCGGCCGGCAGCTTCCACGTCAAGCCGCTGATCCGCATCCTTCAGTCGGCCGACCGCTACCACGTGCTGGGCGTCGACCGCGAGCGCATCCGCCTGTTCGAGGGCAACCGCGACCAGCTCGACGAGCTTGAGCTGCCGGCGGGCTTTCCGCGCACCAGCCAGGACGTGCTGGGCGAGCGGGAGAACCAGCGCTACGTCGGCGCCTGGGCCGCACGCGCCGGCCAGGCCGGCGTGCTGCATGGCGCGGGTTCGGACAGCGACATCGTCGACACCGCCATGGAGCGCTTCTTCCGCGCCGTCGACCAGGCGGTGCTGGAGCAGTATTCGCGCCCTTCCGGGCGCCCGCTGCTGCTGGCCGGCCTGCCGGAAAACCTGGGCCGCTTTCGCGCCTTCAGTCGCAACCCCTTCGTGCTCGAGGCCTCGATCGGGGTCCATCCCGACACGCTGGCGCCCGAGGCGCTGCGCGAGCAGGCCTGGCGCGCCATCGAGCCGACCTACCTGGCGCGCCTGCAGGGCCTGGTGGAAAGCTACCAGGCCGGCTACGCGCACGAGCTGGGCGACAGCGACGTCGCCAAGGTGGCGCGCAGCGCGGTGGCCGGGCGCGTGGCCACCCTGCTGGTCGATGCCGAGCGCCGCGTGCCCGGCCGGCTCGACCTGGCCAGCGGCGCCATCGAGCCCGACGCCCTGCGCCGCCCGGACGTGGACGACCTGCTGGACGACATCGCGCAGCAGGTGCTGGCCGGCGGCGGCCAGGTGGTGATGGTGCCGTCGGCGCGCATGCCGACCGACACCGGGCTGGCCGCGATCTACCGCTACTGAGTCCGGCCTGCCATCCGGCGGCCGGAGGCCCGGTTCGTCACTGGGTGGCACCGCGCGCCAGCGCCAGTTCGCGCGTGCGTGCCAGGTCGGCATCGCTGCTGGCCCGGCGCTGGGTCGGCCAGCCCTGCAGGTGCTCCTGCACCAGCTCGGCCAGCGCCACCATCCAGACCGGGTTGTCGTTCAGGCACGGGATGTAGTGGAACTCCTGTCCGCCGGCTGACTGGAACAGGTGCTTGCCCTCGATGGCGATCTCCTCCAGCGTCTCCAGGCAGTCGGCGACGAAGCCTGGGCAGATCACGTCAACCCGCGGCGTGCCGGCGCGGCCCAGCCGCTCCAGCACCGCCTGCGTCGACGGCTCCAGCCACTTGGCGCGGCCGAAGCGCGACTGGAAGCTGAGCGTCCACTCGCCGTCCTTCAGCGCCAGCCGCTCGGCCAGCAGGCGCGCGGTCTTCAGGCATTCGCAGTGGTAGGGGTCGCCCAGCGTGCGCGTGCGCTCGGGCACGCCGTGAAAGCTGATCACCAGCTGGCCGCCGCGGCCATGGCGCTGCCAGTGCTGGTTGACGCTGCGCGCCAGCGCGCGGATGTAGCCGGGGTCGTCGTGGAAGCGGTTGATGAAGCGCAGCTCGGGCACATGGCGCGCGCGGCGCGCCCAGGCGCCGACGGCGTCGACGACGCTGGCGGTGGTGGTGCCCGAGTACTGCGGGTACAGCGGCACCACCAGCACACGCGTGCAGCCGTCGCCTTTCAGCGCATCGAGCTGCGCAGCGATCGACGGCTGGCCGTAGCGCATTGCCAGGCGCACGCTGATGTCGTGGCCGCGCTCGCCCAGGTAGCCGCGCAGCAGCTGCGCCTGCCTCTGGCTCCACACCAGCAGCGGCGAGCCCTCGGGCATCCAGATGGCCTGATACTTCGCGGCCGACTGCGCCGGCCGCGTGCGCAGGATGACGCCGTGCAGGATCGGCTTCCAGGCCGCGCGCGGAATTTCCACCACGCGCGGGTCGCTCAGGAACTCGGCGAGGTAGCGGCGCGTGGCGGCCGCCGTCGGCGCGTCGGGGGTGCCCAGGTTGCACAGCAGCACGCCGGTGCGCGCAGGCTGGCCATGCTGGTGGGCGGGTTCGGATCTGAAACGCATGCGCTATTCTCGAACATGCCGTGCCGCGCACCGCCGGCCCGGCAGGCAAACCCGGCGCCGGCGCCTGGCGCGCTGCCAGCCCGATGCGACAACGGCAGCGCCCTGCCCGCTCGATCCTGCCCATGACCCAAGCCCGTCTCGACCCCAGCCGTATCCGCGCCATCACGCTCGACCTCGACGACACCCTGTGGCCGGTATGGCCGACCATCGAGGGCGCCGAGGCCGCCCTGCGTGCCTGGCTGGACGCGCACGCACCGCGCACCGGGGCGCTGGCCCGCGACGCGCAGACGGCCAGGTCGGCGCGCCAGGCTGCACTGGCAGCCCGGCCCGCCATCGCGCACGACCTGGGCGCCCAGCGGCGCGAAGCGATCCGCGAGCTGCTGCGCCTGGCCGGCGACGACACGGCACTGGCCGAGCCGGCCTTCGAGGTGTTCTACGCCGAGCGCCAGCGCGTCGTGCTGTACGACGACGCGCTGCCGGCGCTGGCCTGGCTCAGCGCGCGCTTTCCGGTGGTAGCGCTGACCAACGGCAACGCCGACGTTCACCAGGTCGGCATCGGCCGCTTCTTCCACGACGCCATCAATCCGGTGCGCGCCGGCGTTGGCAAGCCGCACGCACGCATGTTCGAGGCCGGCGCCGAGGCGGCCGGCGTGCCGGCCCACCAGGTGCTGCACATCGGTGACGACGCGCAGCTCGACGGCGCCGGCGCGCTGGCGGTCGGCATGCAGATGGCCTGGGTCAACCGCGCCGAAGCGCCCTGGCCCGATCACATCGACGAGCGGCCGCAACTCACCGTGAGCAGCCTCGACGTGTTGTGCCAGCACCTGGACGCCGACACGCACCAGCCCTGAAGCACCAGGCTCCATGCCGACATCCGGCGCAGTCGCCCAGGTGACACCAGGGTGGGTTAGGCTCGGCCGTGACAACAAGGGGCCCATCATGAACACACAAGAATCCGATCTGCACCCGATGCAGCTGGCCATCGAGGCCTCGCGCGAAGCCGCCGCCGCCGGCGACATGCCCTATGGCGCCACCCTGGTGTCGCCGGCTGGCGAGGTGCTGCTGACTGAGCGCAACCGCGAGTGCAGCAGCGGCGACGTCAGCGCGCACGCCGAGGTGGTGTTGGTGCGCCGCGCCCGCGAGCAGCTTGGCGCGGACGCCGTCAAGGGCGCCACCGTGTACGCCAGCGGCGAGCCCTGCGCCATGTGCGCCGGCGCCATGTTCTGGGCCGGCGTCGGACGGGTGGTCTACGCCGCCTCGCAGCCCGAGATGGCTGCGCTGTCGGAGGGCGGCGCGCAGCTGCCGGCGCGCTGCGCCGACCTGCTGGGTGCGGCCCAGCCGCCGGTGGCCGTGACCGGCGGCGTGCTGGCCGAGTCCGCCATGGCGGTGCTGCGCGAGGTGGCTGCTGCTGGCAAACCCGGATAACCCGGGCGGGGTCGCTGGTGCTACATTGGCCGGCGTTGTTTCGCCAGCCGCCCCGATGATTCCGACAACCTTGCCCGGGCGCCCTGAGCAGACCCTATCCGCGGCGAGCAGGCCAGGATGACCCAATAACAAGAGCCATGTCCGCCCGATTGCAGCTTTCCGGCATCACCAAGCGCTACCCCGGCGTGGTCGCCAATGACGGCGTATCGCTCACGGTACAGCCGGGCGAGATCCACGCCGTGCTCGGCGAGAACGGCGCCGGCAAGAGCACCTTGATGAAGATCATCTACGGCGCCGTCAAGCCCGACGCCGGCGAGGTGCACTTCGACGGCCGGCCGGTCCTCATCCGCAGCCCGCAGGAGGCACGCGCGCTGGGCATCGCCATGGTGTTCCAGCACTTCAGCCTGTTCGAGACGCTCTCGGTGGCCGAGAACGTGTGGCTGGGCCTGGACAAGTCAATCGGCCTGCCCGAGGTCACGCGGCGCATCGAGCAGACCGCCGCCGCCTACGGCCTCGACATCGACCCGGCGCGGCCGGTGCACTCGCTCAGCGTGGGCGAGATGCAGCGCGTCGAGATCATCCGCGCGCTGCTGGCCGATCCGAAGCTGCTGATCCTGGACGAGCCGACCTCGGTGCTGACGCCGCAGGCAGTCGACAAGCTGTTCGTCACGCTGCGCCAGCTGGCGGCCGAGGGCTGCTCGATCCTCTACATCAGCCACAAGCTGCACGAGATCCGCGCGCTGTGCAGTGCCTGCACGGTGATGCGCGGCGGGCGCGTGACCGGCGTCTGCGACCCGCGCCAGGAAAGCAATGCAAGCTTGAGCCGCCTGATGATCGGCGCCGAGCCGCCGGCGCTGCAGTACCACGAGCGCACGCCGGGCGCGGTGGTGCTGGCGGTGCAGCAGCTCGATCTGGTGCGCGATTCGCCCTTCGGCGTCGACCTCATCGACGTGTCGCTGCAGGTGCGCGCCGGCGAGGTGGTGGGCATTGCCGGCGTGTCGGGCAACGGCCAGCGCGAATTGCTGCTGGCGCTGTCGGGCGAGGACCGGCGCGCGCCAGCGGCGGCGATCGTGATTGCCGAGCAGCCCGCCGGCCGGCGCTCGCCCGCCCGGCGGCGCGCACTGGGCTTGCACTTCGTGCCTGAGGAGCGCCTGGGCCGCGGCGCCGTGCCCGAGATGAGCCTGGCGCACAACCTGCTGCTGACGCGCCGCGAGGCCGTCGGCACGCTGGGCTGGCTGAGGATGGCGCGGCTGCGCGCCCAGGCCATCGACATCATCGAGCGCTTTCGCGTCAAGGCCAACGGGACGGGCGCGCCGGCACGCTCGCTGTCGGGCGGCAACCTGCAGAAGTTCATCATGGGGCGCGAGATCGATGCCCGGCCGAAGCTGCTGATCGTCTCGCAGCCGACCTGGGGCGTCGACGTCGGTGCGGCGGCACAGATCCGCGCCGAGATCCTGGCGCTGCGCGACGCCGGCTGCGCGGTGCTGGTGGTGAGCGAGGAGCTGGACGAGCTGTTCGAGATCTGCGACCGCCTGCACGTGATCGCCAAGGGCCAGCTCTCGCCCTCGGTGGCGCGCCGCGACGCCAGCGTGGAGCAGATCGGCGAATGGATGAGCGGGCTGTGGCACGAAGGCGTGCAGCAGCACCTGCAGCAGATGGATGCCGCGCATGCTGCGGCTTGAATCGCGCCCCGCGCCCTCGCGCGCCTGGACCTGGGGCTCGCCGCTGCTGGCGCTGCTAATCACGGTGGTGATCGGCGTCATCATGTTCGCGGTGCTGGGCAAGGATCCGGTGCGCGGGCTGCAGGTGTTCTTCTGGGAGCCGATCAAGTCCGCCTACGCGCTGGGCGAGCTGGGCGTCAAGGCGACCCCACTGCTGCTGATCGCGCTCGGGCTGGCGGTGTGCTTTCGCTCCAACATCTGGAACATCGGTGCCGAGGGCCAGTTCGTCATCGGCGCCATTGCCGCCGGCGGCGTGGCGCTGCTGGCCGACAAGGACACCGGCCGCTGGATCATGGTCGCGGTGCTGCTGGCCGGCACGCTGGGCGGCATGCTGTGGGCCGCCATCGTGGCGCTGCTGCGCGACCGGTTCAACGCCGGCGAGATCCTGGTCAGCCTGATGCTGGTGTACGTGGCGATCCAGCTGCTGGGCTACCTGGTCTACGGCCCCTGGAAGGACCCGGCCGGCTACAACTTCCCGCAGACGCGCAACTTCGACGCCGTGACCCTGGTGCCGAAGCTGATGGCCGGCTCGCGCGTCAACCTGGGCACACTGCTGGCGCTGGCCAGCGCCGCGCTGCTGTGGGTCTACCTGTTCCGCACCAAGGGCGGCTTCGCCCAGCAGGTCGGCGGCCTGGCGCCGGCGGCGGCACGCTACGCCGGCTTCTCGTCGCGCTCGGCGCTGTGGATCGCGCTGCTGGTCTCGGGCGGCAGCGCCGGCCTGGCCGGTGCGCTGGAAGTCGCCGGGCCGATCGGTCAGCTCACGCCCTACATCCCGGCCGGCTACGGCTTCGCCGCCATCATCGTCGCCTTCGTCGGCCGGCTGCACCCGTTCGGCATGGTGCTGGCGGCGATCCTGCTGTCCATGTTCTACATCGGCGGCGAGCTGGCGCAGTCGCGCCTGGGCCTGCCGAAGTCGCTCTCGGGCGTGTTCCAGGGCCTGCTGCTGTTCGCGCTGCTGGCCTGCGACACGCTGGTCAACTACCGGCTGCGCTTCGGGAGGTCGCGCTGATGGAGCAGTACGCGCTGCTGCTGGCTTCGACGCTGAACGCCGGCACCGTGCTGGCGCTGGCGGCGCTGGGCCTCTTGATCAACGAGAAGGCCGGCATCGTCAACCTGGGCGCCGAAGGCATCATGCTGTGCGCCGCCATCGCCGGCTTCGCCACCGTGGTGCACACCGGCAACGACTGGGCCGGCTTTGCCGCCGGCATGGCGGCCGGGGCGCTGATGGCGGCCAGCTTCGGCTGGCTGGTGATCTGGCTCAACACCAACCAGTACGCCACCGGCCTGGCGCTGTCCATCTTCGGCGTCGGCTTCTCGGCCTTCGTCGGCATCGGCTACGTGCAGTCCAAGCTGCCCGAGCGGCCGCAGTTCTCCTGGTTCGGCCTCGGCGACATCCCGCTCGTCGGGCCGGCGCTGCTGCAGCACCATCCGCTGGTGTACGGCGCCATGCTGATCGCCGCCGGCCTGGTCTGGTTCCTGTTCCGCACGCGCGCCGGGCTGGTGCTGCGCTCGGTCGGCGAGTCGCCGGAGTCGGCGCACGCACTCGGCTACCCGGTGCGGCGCATCCGCCTGCTGGCGGTCGCCGTCGGCGGCGCGCTGTGCGGCCTGGCGGGCGCCTACATCTCGGTCATCTACACGCCGCTGTGGGTCGAGGGCATGGTGGCCGGCAAGGGCTGGATCGCGCTGGCCCTGACCACGTTCGCCACCTGGCGGCCGATGCGCATCCTGCTGGGCGCCTACCTGTTCGGCGGCGTGACCATGCTGCAGTTCCACCTGCAGGGCCAGGGCATGCAGATCCCGAGCCAGTTCCTGACCATGCTGCCCTACCTGGCCACGGTGGTGGTGCTGGCGCTGATCTCGCGCAACCCGACCTGGATCCGCGTCAACATGCCGGCTTCGCTGGGCAAGCCGTTCCATCCTGGCAGCTGACCAGTCAACACCCGCCGACCGCGCCGAAATGGACCGCCCTCTAGAATGCCCTTTTTCAAGAACCACGACCACGATAGGAAGGCTCCCATGACCGATCTGAACAAACGCTCCCTGCTGCGCCTGACGGCCATGGCCGCCGCCGCCATCACCCTGGTCGCCTGCGGCAAGAAGGAAGAACCCGCGCCGGCTCCCGCACCCGCGGCGCCCGAGCCCGCCGCGGCGGCGCCGGCACCCAAGGCCGAGCCGCTGAAGATTGCGTTTGCCTACGTCGGCCCGGTCGGCGACGGCGGCTGGACCTTCGCACACGACAACGCGCGCAAGGCGGTCGAGAAGGAGTTCGGCGACCGCGTGCAGACCAGCTTCGTCGAGAGCGTGCCCGAGTCGGCCGACGCCGAGCGCGTCATCCGCGACATGGCGACGCAGGGCAACAAGCTGATCTTCGGCACCACCTTCGGCTACATGGAGCCGATGCTGAAAGTGGCGGCCGACCACAAGGACGTGAAGTTCGAGCACGCCACCGGCTACAAGACGGCCGAGAACATGCGCACCTACGACAGCCGCACCTACGAGGGCGCCTACCTGGCCGGCATCGTGGCCGGCACCATGACCAAGAGCAACACCCTGGGCGTGGTGGCCTCGATTCCGATTCCCGAGGTGGTGCGGAACATCAACAGCTTCACGCTCGGCGCGCTCAGCACCAACCCGAAGATCACCACCAAGGTGGTGTGGGTGAACGAGTGGTTCAACCCGCCCAAGGAAACCGAGGCCGCCACCGCGCTGATCAACGGCGGCGCCGACATCCTGTTCCAGAACACCGACTCCTCGGCCGTGCTGCAGACCGCCGAGAAGATGGGCAAGCGCGGCTTCGGCTGGGATTCCGACATGACCGCCTACGGCCCCAAGGCGCACCTGGGCTCGGCCATCATCAACTGGGCGCCCTACTACATCAAGGCCGTCGGCGAGGCGCTGGACGGCAAATGGGCCACCGGCCAGACCTGGTGGGGCGTGAAGGAAGGCGCGATCGACTTGGTGTCGCTGGCCGACGACGTGCCGGAGGAAGCGAAGAAGCGCCTGGACGAGGTGCGCTCGGGCCTGAAGGCCGGCAGCTACCACATCTGGAAAGGGCCGATCAGCGACAACACCGGCAAGGAAGTGCTGGCCGCCGACGCGGTGGCCGACGACAAGTTCCTTGGCGGCATCGACTTCTTCGTCAAGGGTGTCGAAGGCAAGGTGCCGGGCAAGAGCTGAACACCGCCGACCCGAACGCATAGCGGCCCGCGCCCACATGGATCAGGGGACGCCCGCGGGCGTCCCCTTTCGTTTGTGTGACACGAGATGCTCGAGAAATCCCTTTGGCACCCGGTGGCCCTCGGCCATGAAGTCGGCGCGCAGCCGCACGCCGCCGAACTGTTGGGCGAGGCCCTGGTGCTGTGGCGCGACGAGGGCGGTCAGGCACGGGCCTGGCGCGACCAGTGCCCGCACCGTGGCGCGCGCCTGTCGCTCGGTCGCGTGACGGACGGCGAGCTGGAATGCCCCTACCACGGCTGGCGCTTCGAGGGTGGCGGCCAGTGCACCCGCATCCCGGCGGTGCCGGAGTTCACGCCCGGTCCGCGCCACCACGCCCATGCGTTCGAGGTTCGCGAGGCCTACGGCATGCTGTGGGTGCGGCTGGCGCCGCCCACTGGCGCGGCACAACCAATCCACGACCTGCCGCGCTTCGCCGCCGAGGACGATGCCCAGTTGCGCAAGACCACCAGCGGCCCCTACCGGGTCGCCGCCAGCGCGCCGCGCATCATCGAGAACTTCCTCGACATGGCGCATTTCGGCTACGTGCACGAAGGCTTGCTCGGCAGCCGCGAGCGGCCCGAGATCCCGCCCTACGAGGTCGAGCCGACGCCCTGGGGCGTGCGGGCCACCGGCTGCCGTGCATGGCAGCCGCGCTCGTCGATCCATGCCACCGGCGAGGCCCAGGTCGAGTACGGCTACGAAGTCACCGCGCCCTACACGGCGGTGCTGACCAAGCAGCCCGAGGCCGGCCTCAGCGCGGTCGACGGCCACCGCGAAGCCATCGCCATGTTCATCTGCCCGGTTGGCGAGGAGAGCAGCGTGGTCTGGACGCGCATGGCGCTAAACGACTTCACCTCGCCCGACGCGCACCTGATCGAGTTCCAGGACACCATCTTCGGCCAGGACCAGCCGATCCTGGAATCGCAGCGCCCGAAGCGCCTGCCGCTGATGCCCACGGCCGAGCTGCACTGCGCCGCCGACCGCCTGTCGGCCGCCTACCGCCGCTACCTGAAGCAAAGCGGCATTACCTACGGAGTCATCGCATGAGTCCCGCCATCCCGCCGATCGCGCCCGAGCGCCTGCCCGAGCTGCTGGCCGCCATGCCGAAGGCCGAGCTGCACATGCACATCGAGGGCTCGCTGGAGCCCGAGATGATCTTCGCGCTGGCGGCGCGCAACGGTGTCGCCCTGCCCTACGCCAGCGTCGACGAACTGCGCCGCGCCTACGACTTCACCGACCTGCAGAGCTTTCTCGACCTCTACTACCAGGGTGCCGGGGTGCTACTGCACGAGCAGGACTTCCACGACATGGCGACGGCCTATCTTGACCGTGCCGCCTTGGACAACGTGGTGCGCGCGGAAATCTTCTTCGATCCGCAGACACACAGCGCGCGCGGCGTGGCGGTCGAGACGGTGATCCACGGCCTGTCGCGCGCCTGCGCCGACGCGCAGACCCGGCACGGCCTGAGCGCCGCGCTGATCCTGTGCTTCCTGCGCCACCTGAGCGAGCAGGACGCGTTCGAGACGCTGGAAGCGGCGCTGCCGCTGCGCGAGCACTTCATCGGCATCGGCCTCGACTCGAGCGAGCTCGGCCACCCGCCGGAGAAGTTCGCCCGCGTGTTCGCGCGCTGCCGCGAGCTGGGCTTTCGCATCGTCGCGCATGCCGGCGAGGAAGGGCCACCGGACTACATCCGGCAGGCGGTCGACGTGCTGAAGGTCGAGCGCGTCGACCACGGCGTGCAGGCGATACACGACCCGGCGCTGATGCAGCGGCTGGCGCGCGAACGCGTGCCGCTCACCGTGTGTCCGCTATCGAACCAGAAGCTGCAGGTGTTCCCCGATCTGAAGGATCACAAGCTCAAGGCCCTGCTCGATGCCGGCCTGTGCGCCACCGTCAACTCCGATGACCCGGCCTACTTCGGCGGCTACGTGAACGACAACTTCCGCACCGTGTTCGCCGCCACCGGCATGCATGCCGAACACGCCTGGCAGCTGGCAGCCAACAGCTTCGAAGCCAGCTTTGCCGACACGGCCGTGAAACAGCGCTGGCAGCAGCAACTCGCGGAGTGCTTCGAGCGCTTCCGCAGCTAGTACGCCGCCCCGGAGATTTCGGAACAAGGTGAAAGTGATGGATTCGAGCCGAGGGCAAGGCGCCAAGCGCAGCGATACCGGGCGATATCGCGAGCATTGGCAACGCCGCCATCGGGTCGAAGGCGCGCTTTCACGTTTCGAAATCTCCGGGACGACGTACTAGAGCCAGCCCGCGCTACAGCGCCGCGCGCAGCCGCTGGGCGTAGTCCTCCAGCAGCGCCGGCCCCGGCTCCTTGCGCGGCCAGCTGAACTCGATGCCGTCGCCCGCGTGGCGTGGCACCACATGCATGTGGGCATGGCCGACGGTCTGCCCGGCCACCGCGCCGTTGGCCTGCAGCA
>NZ_DAOMOQ010000031.1:0-34114 GCF_035444425.1 Ottowia sp.
TCATGGCTCCATCCTCTCAAAGAACGGAGACTCCCCTAAACCCGGGGCGGTTCAAGCTACTGGCGCGGCGGGCTCTTGTGGTGCGCAATATGGCCTGTTTCGACCCAACGCGGACCATGCGTTCTCGCGCCAGCCGTCAGTCCCGATTCAACCAGCTCTATTTCGTTGTGGATCGGAGCAGCCCATGTAACCTCTTTGCCGACGATCAAGCTCCCCGCCTGCGGCCATCCGTGCTGGGGCACGAGGCGCAAGCGCGAACCATCGTCCTTGTTGGGACTGGTGACAGCGAAACTCGGGCGCAACGACTGAACAAGCCTGTCTGACCACTCATCAGTACAACGCTGCCGGCTTGCTGGCTGACGGACACGCGTTGCACCAAATGCGGCATCAACGGACAGCCTGCGTCAGCTCGACCTTGGCCAAACAAGGGTATTCGACGGTCAAGTCATTCGACTGACAGCAGACCCAGATTGCGCACGACCATGTACCCGGCCGCCAACGCTGCCACTGCTGCGCAAACACTGGCGGCCAGCATCCCCAATGGCATGAACCAGATGCCGCTGCGCACGTTGGTCAACGGATCCGCGACACCTTCGGGGTCCACCAGCAGTTCGTCAATTCTCCCGATCTTGTAAGTCTCCGGATCGCTGCTGACCGCGCCCGATACGACGGTGGCAGTGGAGCCGTCCGACTTCGTGTACTGGTATTTCGGGATGTAGACGATCTCCTCGCGAAGACCCTGGCCCGAGTAACCGCGCGAAGAATTGGCCGATGTGACGCGTGACGGCGTGGTGGTTACCCCACGGCGCGCCTCGACGTCGATGACGCGGCCTTGCACCCGAAGCCAGTATCGCGTCGCGCGCCAGCTTCGCAACAACGCGGAGACACCTCTCGCGAGCAGGAACAGGGACATGGCGGCACATCCCAACGCGAACAGCGAAACGACATAGACCATGATCGCGGGTCCCGGGGTCGTCAAAGTGTGAGAGCGTCAATTTACAGCACGCGATCGCGCCGTGCCAGATGCCGGCTCTCGTGATCACCTTCGCACCGCTTCCGCAGTCCCCCAAGTTGTGGCGCGCGTCAATCCAGCGTCAAGACCGCACTTCGCCATGGTGACCAGAGCGCGACCGCGTCGCGGGTGCACCGGGCAGGCACGCGACCGGTAGCCCGAGCAGCTCACTCGCCGATCACGGCTAGGAAAACAGGCGCCTACACTGTCCACAGGTTACGGTACGCCGTTGAGCTTGCGCCATTTGGCTGGAGGCATCCCGTGGTGTCTTGCGAACGCGCGGCAGAAAGCCGCTTCCGTGCCATAGCCGGCGCGTTCGGCAATCCGGATGATCGGTTCGGCCGACTGTGTGAGCTCGGCCGAGGCCAGATAGAGCTTCCATTCGCGCAGATAGCGCATCGGAGACATGTTCAGCACGCTCTGGAAGTGCTGACACAGCACGGTCTTCGAGACACCCGTTGCTTCCGCCAGGTTCTGCTGCGTCCAGTGTTCATCGGGTCGTTCATGGAGGTGTCTCAAGGCCTTGTAAAGGACCGGATCGCCCAGTGCGCCCAGCCAGCCACCGGCAGCCTTGGCGGCCAGCATCTGTCGCCGCAGCAGTTCGATGAAGATGATCTCACTCAGGCGCGACACGATCGTCATGCCGCCCGGGGAAGGCTCGTCGATCTCACGAATCAGCCGCGCCACGGCCGGCATGAGAAAGTCCGAACCGCCGGCCGTGGTGCGTGCCACCATGACGTCGGGCAAGCCTGCCAGCAGGGGCTGGAAGTCCAGCACCCTCGCTTCGATGAATCCGCACAGCATTCGGCTGCGAGGGCCGGAAGCCTCGTAGGTCAGCGTCGGGATGCGATCCCACGGCGGCGGCGGCATGTCATCGCCCGGATTGAGCAAACGCCCCGTCGTCCCGGCGCCAAACAGATGCTGTGACCCGCGCGGCAGGATCACGACGTCACCACTTTGAATGGTTTGGTGATGATCGCCCATGTCCAGCCACAGGCTTCCCTCGACGACGATGTGCATGCAAACCGCACCGGGCGGCCGAAACGTCGCCGACGCGGCATCGACCATCCATTCGCCGTACGGCTCGAAACAGAACTGCACGCACCTGCTGACCCGGATGTCGCGCAGCAGGCGCGACAACACATCCATGCCAGCGACATGCGGCAGGACCGGTCCACCCGTCGGATCGATCAAAACATGCGGAAGCTCGGCCAAAGACAAGCACTCCTTGCGTTCGGATACTGCGGATCACCGCAGCACCGCAATTATCCAAGGAGACCATCATGACCAACAAGCTCGTGATCCTGATGTCGCGCGGCATCGATTCGGAGATGTCGTCGGTGGCGTTCACGCTGGCCAATGGCGCACAGACCGCCGAAATGGAGGTGTTCGTGTTCCTGACCAGCGCCGCCGTCGATCTGGTGCGCAAGCGGGGCCAGCAGATGACCCATGTGCCGCCGCTCGATCCGCTGCGCACCCTGATGGATTCGTTTCTCAGTCGCGGGGGAAAGATCTGGGCCTGCCCGCCCTGCGTCGCCTCAAGGGGCTACGAGCCCACCGACTTCATCGAGGGCGTCGAGATCAAGGGCGCCAGCGCGATGTTCGAGCAGGTCAAGGCCGGCGCGGCGACGCTGTCGTTCTGAAAGCGGGCAACTGATTCGAACCCATCGGGAGACAGGCCACATGGATGTCACGACGTTCCACCCAAGCGCTGCACTGTTCGCCAGGGCGTCACGCCGCGCTGCGACGGTGCTGGCGGCCTGTGCGTGGCTGGCGGTCTGGCCGGCGCAGGCCGCCACCTACACCGCCACCGGGACGCCCGTCGCCATTCCCGACTACCCCGGCATGGGCAATCCCATCACTGAAATCAACATCCCGATCGTGGTCAGCGGCTTCGTCGGCCCCATCCGGAAGATGAGCGTCGCCGTCGAGCTTGAACACACCGCTTCGGGCGACCTCACGCTGTTGCTGCGGTCGCCCAATACCTACGGCGGGGCATTCCTCCCCTTGGTTTCTCGCGTATGGCGGAATTACCCCGGCGCAGGTGCTCCGGGTTCGCTCGAAGATTTCGATGGCACGTACACCTTCGTGGACGAGAATTTCGTCGGCGCCGGCGACCTGTGGGCCGCGTCGGCTTATCCGTGGGAGCCGGGCGATGTCATTCCACCCGGAAACTACCGGACGACCAGGAGTGCGGATCCCACGCCAACCGCGTTGCTGGACGCGTTCTCGTACCTGTCCGATGCGCAGGTCAACGGCACCTGGTTGCTGATGGTCAGCGATGAGGCATACGGGAACCGCGGTTCGATCAAGTCCGTGCGACTCACGCTGATCGGCGCAAACGATCCGGCGCCGATGGACGTCAGACCGGTGCCGGCTCTGGGCGAATGGGGCCTGATGCTGCTGGGTCTGCTGGCGGCAGGGGTGGGCGCGCGAAGGTTGCGGCGTCAGAGCTGAATCGACGAGTCATGCGGAAACCCGGGGTCAGAATGGCTGCTTCGGGGGCGTTGGCCGAACGGCTGGTTGTGGCCGCTACCAGCCGCCCACCAAGCTCCCGCCGCCCAGGTACGCAATGGCCGACAGCGGCGCCAGCCCCTACACCACCATCGGCTCCGGCTCCAGCCGGATGCCGAAGCGCTCGTAGACGCTGGTCTGGATGGCCTTGGCCAGGGTCATGACCTCGCCACCGGTGGCCGGGTGCTCGCGACCGCCGCGGTTGACCAGCACCAGCGCCTGCTTGTCGTAGACCGCGGCGTTGCCGACGCTCTTGCCCTTCCAGCCGCAGGCGTCGATCAGCCAGCCGGCGGCCAGCTTGACGCTGCCGTCGGGCATCGGGTAGTGCACCAGCTTCGGGTCGCGGCCGATGATGTCCTGGCACTGCTCGGGCGTGACGGTGGGGTTCTTGAAGAAGCTGCCGGCGTTGCCGATCACGGCCGGGTCGGGCAGCTTGGCGCGGCGGATGGCGACGATCCAATCGAAGATCTGCCGCGCCGTCGGCTGCGCCACGCCCTCCTCCTGCATGCGGCGCTCGAGATCAAGGTAGCCCAGCACCGGCGCCCAGGCCTTGGGCAGGGCCAGACGCACGCGCAGGATCAGGGCGCGGCCGGCCAGGCCGAAATCCCCTGCTTGCGCCGGCGCGTGCTTGAACACCGAATCGCGGTAGCCGAAGCCGCATTGCGCGGCATTCAGCGTGAAGACCTCGCCGGTCTCCAGATCAATGGCGTCCAGTTCGTGGAAGCGGTCCTGCAGCTCGAGCCCATAGGCGCCGATGTTCTGCACCGGCGCGGCGCCGACGGTGCCGGGGATCAGCGCCAGATTCTCCAGCCCGGGCAGGCCCTGATCCAGCGTCCAGCCGACGAAGTCGTGCCAGTTCTCGCCGGCGCCGGCCTCGACGACGACGTGGTGCTCGGTCTCGGCCAGCACGCGCCGGCCCGTCACCTCGACCTTCAGCACCGTGCCCTTGACGTCGCCGGTCAGCACGATGTTGCTGCCGCCGCCCAGGATCAGCTTGGGCGCCAGCCGCAGCCGCGCGTCATCCAGCAGCCGGCGCACGTCGTCCGCGCCGCGCACGCGCACCAGCGCGGCGGCGCGCGCGGCGATGCCGAAGGTGTTGAGCGATTGCAGGGAGACGTTGCGTTCGATGAACATGGGACAATTGTCGCATCGCACTTCGTGCCAAGCGCTGCCGCTGACATGTCCGTCGAGCTCAACAAGCAGGACCGCCAACAGGCGATCGAATCGCTCATGCGGTACTTCGAGGAGAACATGGACGAGCGCATCGGCAATGTGTCGGCCGGTGCCCTGCTGGGATTTTTCCTGGAGGAGATCGGCCCCCTGGTCTACAACCGCGCGATCGCGGATGCCCAGGAAAAGCTGCTGCCGCGCATCCAGGAACTGGACCTGGAGGTGCACGAAGACGCGTTTCAGTACTGGCGCAAGCGCGACCGCCAGCGCAAGGGGCGCTGACGTGCAGCGCGGCGCCGACAACGACAAGGAGTAGGACCCATGCCCTCATTCGACACGGTTTGCGACCCCGACATGGTCGAGGTCAGGAACGCGGTGGACAACGCCGCCAAGGAGATCGGCACGCGCTTCGATTTCAAGGGCACCAGCGCCGCAATCGAGCTGAAGGAAAAGGAAATCACGCTGACGGGCGACGCCGACTTCCAGCTGCAGCAGATCGACGACATCCTGCGCAACCGCCTCACCAAGCGCAACGTGGATGTGCGCTTTCTCGACAAGGGCAAAGTCGAGAAGGCCGGTGGCGACAAGGTCAGACAGGTCATCAAGGTGCGCAGCGGCATCGCCAGCGAGGACGGCAAGAAGATCCAGAAGCTGATCAAGGAAAGCAAGCTCAAGGTGCAGGCCGCCATCCAGGGCGACGCGGTGCGCGTGACCGGTGCCAAGCGCGACGACCTGCAGACCGTGATGGCCTTGCTGCGCAAGGAAATGGCGGAGCTGCCGCTGTCGTTCGACAACTTCCGGGACTGAGCGCCACATGCCGCACAAGCTGTTGATCGCGCTGCTGCTGGCCGGCCTGGCCGGTGCCGCGCAGGCGCAAACGGTGACCCTGCAAGGCATGCTGGGCCCCAAGGCGCTGCTCGTCGTCGACGGCGGCACGCCGAAGGCGCTGGCGCCGGGCGAGTCGTTCCAGGGCGTGAAACTGCTGTCGACCAAACGCGACGAGGCGGTGGTGGAGATCGACGGCAAGACGCACCAGCTCAAGGTCGGCGCCACGCCGGTCAACATCGATTCGCCTGCCCGACAGGGCGGCCAGCGCATCGTGATCGCGGCCGATGGCGACGGGCATTTCTTCACCCAGGGCAGCATCAACAACAAGCCCGTGCGGTTCCTGGTCGACACCGGCGCCTCGGTGGTGACGATGAGCGAAATGGTGGCCAAGCCGCTCGGCCTGGACTACGAGAAAGGCCGGCGCGTGCAGACCGTGACCGCCAACGGCCCGGCCTTCGGCTGGCTGGTGAAGCTCGACAACCTGCGCGTCGGCGACGTGACGGCGCACGGCGTCGACACCGTGGTGATTCCCGGCGAACTGCCGATGGTGCTGCTGGGCAACAGCTATCTCAGCCGCTTCAACCTGCGCCGCGATGCCGGCCAGCTGACGCTGATGCGTCGCTGAGGCGAAACCAGGGTCGGCGCCGTCGGAGCCATCCGCCCGATTCCACCGCCCGGCTCAGGGCGGGCGCTTCGTTCGGTTCAGGAAACTTCCTCGAAACCCTGCGAGGTTTCGGCATTTCGACAAGCTCAGTGCGGACGGGGTTTCGGAAGCGTCGAGCGCCGCCCTGCACGAGGCAGCCGCGCGTCAGCGCTGGGCCGCGGTCGCCACCATCTCGATCTTCCAGCCCGGATCGCCCAGGCGCGCCTGCACGGTGGCGCGCGGTGGCGCCTGGTCGGACACCACCCAGGCATCCCAGACTTCGTTCATGGCACCGATGTCGTCGATGTCGGCGAGGTAGATCTGCACCCGCAACAGGCGCGTCTTGTCGCTGCCCAGCGCCGCCAGGTGGGCGTCGATCTGCCCCAGCACGTCGGCAGTCTGACCGCGGATGTCGGTCGCATCGCTTTCCGGCACCATGCCGGCCAGGTAGATCACGCCATTGAATACGGCGGCATCGGAATAGCGCGCAGTCACGCCGCGGCGTTGGATGGTGCTCATGCGTTTTTCTTCGATCCCAGTTTCGATTCCTTGCCGGCCAGCAGGCGGCTGATGTTCTCGCGGTGGCGCCAGATCAGCAGCAGTGCCATGGCCACCATGGCCAGCGCCTTCGCGCCCGAGGCCTGCCAGCCGATGCCGTCCGCGATCAGGTAGTAGGCGGGCGCGAACAGCGCGGCGATCATCGACGCCAGTGACACATAGCGGAAGAAGAACACGATGATGGCAAAGCTGGCCAGCGTCGCCAGCCCCAGCCAGGGCTGGAACGCCAGCAGCACGCCAGCCGCCGTCGCCACACCCTTGCCGCCCTTGAAGCCGAAGAACACCGGGTACAGGTGGCCGACGAAGGCGGCCACGCCGGCCAGCGCCTGCGTGCCCTCGCCCAGCCCGTAGGGTCCGCCCAGCCACTTCACCAGCATCACCGGCAGCCAGCCCTTGAAGGCGTCGAGCAGCAGCGTGGCGATGGCTGCCGCCTTCGAGCCGGAGCGCAGCACGTTGGTGGCGCCGGGGTTGCCGCTGCCATAGGTGCGCGGGTCGGCAAGGCCGAAGGCGCGGCTGACGATGACGGCGAAGCTGAGCGAGCCGATCAGGTACGCGGCCAGCGTGGCCAGCAAGGGGGCTATGGTGTCCAAGATGAAATCAGTCCCGAATCCGCTTCAATCCGTCCGCGTCCGCCATTCGCGCGCGGGTACGTGACGGTGGGGTGCGGTGTGGCCGCATTCTGCCAGCGGCGACCCCAGGCACCGTCACAGATCGATCGCGCACTGCACCGGCCTGGCACCAAGCAACTGCACACAAACTTGGGGGTCGAGCTGGATCAGGTAGCCGCGCCGTCCGCCATTCAGCGCGATGCGCGGCAGATCCAGGATGCCCTGCTCGATGTACACCGGCATCTGGCGCCGCGTGCCGAACGGCGAGGTGCCGCCGACCAGGTAGCCGCTGTGGCGGTTGGCGACCTCGGGCTTGCACGGCTCGACCGACTTGGCGCCGATCTGGCGCGCCAGGTTCTTGGTGCTGACCTTGCGGTTGCCGTGCATCAGCACGATCAGGGGCCGCGCATCCTGGTCCTGCATGACCAGCGTCTTGACCACGGTGAAGGGGTCGAGGCCGAGCACCTCGGCGCTGTGCTCGGCGCCGCCATGCTCCAGGTATTCGTAGGCGTGCTCGGTGAAGGCCACGCCGTGCTGCCGCAGCAGCGCGGTGGCGGGCGTTTCGCTGACGTGGTGCTGTTTCCTGGCCATGGCGCCGCTCAGTTGGCCGGGTCGCGCAGCTCGAGCCGGATGGCGTCGCAGGCGGCCAGGAGCTCATCGGACAGCTGCACCGCCCAGGCATCCAGATCCTCGTTGAGCTGCGCCAGCGTGGTGACGCCAATGATGGTGCTGGCCACGCGCCAGCTGCGGTAGCAGAACGCCAGTGCCAGCTGCGTCGGGCTCAATCCGTGCGCACGCGCCAGCTCGTTGTAGCGTCGTGCCGCTTCCAGCGAGGAGGCACGGCCCCAGCGCTGGTTCTTCATGCGCTCGTACAGGCTCATGCGGCCGCGCGGTGCGTCGGCGCCGTGGATGCCGGTAGCGTCGTACTTGCCGCTGAGCAGGCCGAAGCCGAGCGGCGAATACGCCAGCAGCCCGACGTTCAGTCGGTGGCAGGTTTCGTCCAGGCCGTTGTCGTAACTGCGGCTGATCAGGCAGTACGGGTTCTGCACCGTTGCGATGCGCGGCAGGCCGTGCTGCTCGGCCAGGCGCACGAATTCGTGCACGCCGTAGGGTGTCTCGTTCGACAGCCCGATGGCGCGCACCTTGCCGGCCTGCACCAGCCTGGCCAGGGCTTCCAGCTGCTCACGAATCGGCGTCTGCGACTGCTCGAGCTTCGGGTCGTAGTACAGCGACCCGAACGCCGGGACGTGGCGCTCGGGCCAGTGGATCTGGTAGAGGTCGATCACGTCGGTCTGCAGGCGTTGCAGGCTGGCGTGGCAGGACGCCTCGATGTCGGCCGCCGTCATGCCCTGTCCTTCGCGCAGCCAGGGCATGCCGCGCGAAGGGCCGGCCACCTTGGTCGCCAGCACGATGCGCTGGCGCAGACCGGGCCGGCTTGCCAGCCAACTGCCGATGAAGCGCTCCGTGCTGCCGGCGGTCGCCGCGCTCGGCGGTACCGGATACATCTCGGCGGTATCGATGAAGTTGACGCCGCGCTCGATGGCGCGGTCCAGAATGGCGTGCGAGGTGGCTTCATCCACCTGCTCGCCGAAGGTCATGGTGCCGAGGCAGATGGGGGTGACGCGCAGTTCGCTGCTGCCGAGGGAAACGAGATTCATGGGCCGGGGGATGGATCCGAACAACGCGGCCAAGTGTAGGGGCCTCAGCGCGCGCCCGCTGCCGCCCTCGCCCGTTCTTCCTCCTGCAGGCGCAGTACGCGCCGCTGCACCTTGCCGGTGGTGGTCATCGGCAGCTGGTCGATGAACTCGATCTCCTTCGGGTATTCGTAGGGCGCGAGCTGGCCCCTGACGTGCTGCTGTAGTTGCGCGATCAGCGCCTGCTCGAAGGTACCGGCGGCATCGCGCCGTGCCGCGTAGTCGGGCGTCAGCACCACGTAGGCCTTGACCAGCGCGCCGCGCTCGGCGTCGGGCTTGGGCACCACGGCGCAGTTGGCCACCGCCGGGTGCTTGACCAGGCAGTTCTCGATCTCGCCCGGCCCGATGCGGTAGCCGGCCGACTTGAACACGTCGTCGGCGCGGCCCTGGTACCAGAGGTAGCCGTCCTGGTCGCGCACCGCCACATCACCGGTGCGCCACCAGTCGCCCGTGAACTTGGCGCGCGTGGCGGCTTCGTTGTTCCAGTAGCCAAGGAAGAAGATCGGATCCGGATCGCCGTGGATGTCGGTGCGGCGGATGGCGACCTCGCCGGGCACGCCGTCGGCGCAGCGCCGGCCCTCTTCGTCGATGACATCGACCAGGTGACCGGGGTAGCCACGGCCCATGCTGTTCGGTTTGGCGGGCCAGCCCACCAAACATGCCCCCACGCTCGCCACTTCGTGTGCTTCGCTGCCCCCCAAGGGGGCCCCGCCTTGCTTGGGGCGGCCCGGCGCGGCGGCGGATAAGGCCCCCACGCTCGCCACTTCGTGTGCTTCGCTGCCCCCCGAGGGGGCCCCGCCTTGCTTGGGGCGGCCCGGCGCGGCGGCGGATGCTCTCTGGTCGTTCATCGCGCAGTTGCCGACGATGTAGTTGACCTCGGTCTGGCCGAACATCTCGTTGACGATCACGCCCAGTTCGTCACGGCACCAGGCGAACACGGCGTCGCCCACGGCCTCGCCGGCGCTCATCAATCCCTGGAGGTACAGCTTGTAGTGCTGGCGCGGGTACGGAACCGCCTTCATCATGGCCTTGAGCGCGGTCGGGAACAGGAAGCTGTGCGTGACGCGGTGCCGATCGAGGATCTGGAAAGCCAGTTCGGGATCGAAGCGGCCGTTGTGGGCGACGATGGGGCGACCGAAGTAGAGGGAAGGCAACAGGGCGTCCATCAAGCCGCCGGTCCAAGCCCAGTCTGCGGGAGACCAGAACACGGACGTATTCCGGTCTTTTCCCGCAGACTGGGCTTTGCCCGTCATGTGACCGCCCCCACCCCGGCCCGCCCCCGCGCGGGGGCGGGAGTCACTTTGGGGCGAGGCGCCTGCACTCTGGATGCTTGGCTCGAAACCGAACCAGTTGTGGCTGCAGACGAAGCCGGGCAGGTTGCCGATCAGGGCACGGTGCGGGATCAGGGCGCCCTTGGGCGCGCCGGTGGTGCCGCTGGTGTAGATCAGCACCGCGGGGTCGTCGGCGCGGGTATCGACCAGCTCGAAGGTGTCGGGCGACTGCGCCAGAACGGCGTGCCAGGCGTGGTCGGCGCGGCCCGCGCCGATGCCCAGGCCGATCACGGTCCTGAGCGAGGGGCAACTGGCGCGCGTCGCCAGCAGGCTGTCCATCGAGGCCTCGTCGCAGATGGCCGCCAGCGCCTCGGCGTTCTGCAGGCGGTACTCGAGCGCGTCGGGACCGAACAGCTGCGACAGCGGCATCGCGATGGCGCCCATCTGCAGCACGCCCATGTACGCGACGGCGGTTTCGAAGCGCTGCGGCATCACGATCGCCACCCGGTCACCGCGACGCACACCCAGGCGCAGCAGCGCGTTGGACAGGCAGTTCGCCGCCGTCTGCAGCGCGGCGTAGGAATGGGTACGCGGCGCACCCTCGCCCTGGTGCTCGATGATCGCGACCCGTGCGGCAGCATCGGGCCGCGCGGCCCAGCGCCTGCTGCAGGCCTCGGCCATGTTGAAGCGCTTCGGCACCCGCCAGCGAAAACCCTGCTGCATCGTGGCGTAGTGGTCACCCGCGCTGTTGCCCGCGTGGCCGCCCGCCTTGTCGCCTGCTCGACCGCTGCCCATGGTGGTCTCCTCTAAGATTTGCGCCAATGTATCAAGTCGTCCGCCCCTCGCGCAGCGAGTTCGTCCCGATCCGATTGCACAACTACCACGTCCGCCTGTGGGGTGATCCAGGCGCGGCGCCGCTGGTGCTGGTGCACGGCTGGATGGACGTGGCAGCAAGTTACCAGTTCATGGTCGATGCGCTGACGCCGGGGTTTTTCTCCGGCCGCTTCATCATCGCGCCGGACTGGCGCGGCTTCGGCCACTCCAGCGGACCGGCCTGCGACCACTACAGCTTTGCCGATTACCTAGGCGACCTGGAGTGCCTGCTGGACCATTTCGTGGGAGAGCGACCGGTCGACCTGGTCGGCCACAGCATGGGCGGCAACATCGCCATGATGTACGCCGGCACACGGCCTGGGCGCATCCGTCGCCTGGTCAACCTGGAAGGCTTCGGCATGCCGGCGACCAGGCCAGCGCAGGCGCCGAAGCGCTACGCGCGCTGGATCGACGAGATCAAGGCGCTGCACCGCGGCGAGAAGGCGCTCAAGACCTACCCCGACCTCGCCGCCGTCGCCGCGCGCCTGATGAAGACCAACCGCCGCCTACCGCAGGACAAGGCCGACTGGCTGGCACGCGAATGGTCCGAGGAACGTACGCAGCCCGACGGCGGCACCCGGCGCGAGATCCTGGGCGATGCAGCGCACCGCATCACCAGCGCGCAGTTGTTCCGGGTCGAGGAAATGCTGGCGCTGTACGCGGCGATCAGTGCGCCCACCCTGATGGTCGAAGCCAGCGAGGACAACCTGGGCAACTGGTGGAACGGCAAGTTCACGCTGGCCGAGTTCCATGAGCGCCTGAAGGCGGTCCCGACCGTTCAGCATGAAATCATCCAGGACGCAGGCCACATGCTGCATCACGACCAGCCGCAGGCGCTGGCACGTCTGGTGGAAGGTTTTCTGACCGCCGGTTGAGCCCGCGCCGACAAGAAAGGGACCGCCCAGGCGGTCCCTTTCCTGATCGACTGCAGTAACGCAGCCGACGCAAGCCCAGCTTCAGGCCGCCTCGACCCGCACCGGCAGCCCCTGGCGCACCGCCGCGCCCGAGATGGTGTCGATCCACGCGTTGACGTGGCCGCCGCGCGTGTCATCGACGATGCCGATGTCGTTCATGTTCACGCCGGCCGCATGCGCCGCGTTGGCGGCCATCTGCTTGCCGTCGATGCTGTGGGCGCGGGCGCCCAGCTCCTGGTGACCATAGCCGTATTCGACCGCCACCGTGCCGGGCATCACGCCGTCGCGCACGATCGCTACGCCGGTGATGCTGCCGCCCGGGCTGGTGATGCGAACCCGCTGGCCGTTGGCAATGCTGAGGCGCTGCGCATCGTCGCGGTGGATCGACACCGGGTTGTGCGGGTGCACCTGGCGCAGCCGCGCCATGCCGATCGAGATCGAGCTCATCAGGTTCGACTTGTACGAGCTCATCAGCATCGGCCATTCGGCTTCGGGGTACTTCTCGCGCATCGGCTGTCCGCCAGCCAGCAGCGTGGGCTGCCAGGTCGGGCAGCCGCTGAAGCGCTGGCCGGTCATGCTGTGGCGCATCCTGGCGATCTGCTCGTCCCACAGCGGCAGCATGGGCTTGTGCCTGGCCTTGATGTGGTCGCCTTCCCAGGCCTGGTCAAGCTGGTCGAAACGGCCACCGCGCGTCAGCACCATCGCCACCCGGCGCCATTCGTCGGGCTTGAGCTTGGCCTGCATCAGCCCGGCATGGCGCTTCAGGCCGGTGACTTCCAGGTCGTCGTCGCTGGCCTCGCCCACCGGCTTGCCGCCGGAATAGGCAATGTTGGCCACACCGCGCAGGAAGAAGTCGGTGGCGTTGTTCAGGTCGTGGCTGTTGCCTTCCTTGTCCTTCACGGCACCAGCACCGAAGCCCGGCATACCCAGCGTCAGCGCGCAGGCGAACAGGAAGGATTCCAGGTTGACCGGCTCGCCGCCAGCGGTCCTGGCCACGCGCGGCTCCACCACCGGGGTGCGCACGGTGGATGACTTGGCCACCACGTCGGCCCAGGGCACCGAGATTCCCCAGCTCTCGTAGGTCACCGTGTCGGGCACGATGTAGTCGGCGTAGGCGTTGGTCTCGTTGATGAACGGGTTGATCGATACCGACAGCGGCAGCAGCTTCGGGTCCTTCAGCTTGTCGACCAAGGCCTTGCGAAAGCCCGCGATGGCGTACACCGGATTGGCCATGTGGTTAAACCACACCTTGGCCGGGTACGGATAGCCGTTGAGCGCCGAGGCGATCATCTCGCTGCTCAGGTTGCCGGTGGCCGGGTACCAGGGCGCCTGCGCTGGGTACGGGTTGGCGCCGCTGTCCTTCTTGCGCTTGAACTCGCTCGACTTCTCGTACGGCATGCGGTTGCGCGACAGCGCCAGGCCGGCCGGCTTGGCACGGCCGGCGAACTCGGCGAAGTTGTAGCGTGGGCCGGGGCCGAAGGGACCGAATTGGCCCGCGTCCAGCACCAGGCCGCCGCGCACGTTCAGGTTGCCGATCAGCGTGTTCAGCATGCCGATGGCGTAGGCGGTGTGGAAACCGGCACCGCTCATGGTGCCCCCGTGGGCGTCGGCTGCAGCACGCTTGCCGTGGCTGGTGAACTCGCGCGCCAGGTCCTCGATCTCGGCCACCGGCACGCCGCACAGCTCGCTGTACTCGGCGATCGTCTTGCGCTGCGCCTCGCGCGTCAGCATCACGAACGAGGTGGCCAGCGGCACGGCCACGCCCTGCTCGCCCCAGGCGGGGATGTCGAGCGTCATCTCGACCTTCAGGTTGGCCGGCTGGGCTTGCGTGTTGGCCGCCAGCGTGCCGTCGGCGGCCTGCACGACGTAGACGTCGGGCACTTCTTCCGCCGCCGGAGCCGCGGGCGCCGCCGGCTTGGCGGGGCCGGCAACACCAGCAGCCGATGCGGCTGCGCCGCCGGCAGCGGCTGGTGCTGCGGCAGGTGCCGCGTCGGGCTTCGGCTCGTGCTCCGGCTTCGGCCAGCCCAGGTCGGCACCGCGCACGAAGCTGCCGTAGCGCGGGTGCTTCGGATCAGCCACCAGCAGGTGCGTGGCGTTGGTCCAGGTGGCCTCGCCAGCGGCAGCCATGGCGGCCGGGCCGGGCTGGCTCAGGTTCTTCGCGTCGTAGCGGTCGTTGTCGATGATCCAGCGGATCAGGCCCATGGCCAGCGCCAGGTCGCTCGCCGGCTTGACCGGGACCCAGCGGTTGCCGCTGCCCGCCGCCAGGCTGGACGAGGTTGGCAGGATCGGCGACACGACGACGTAGCGGAAGGTGTTTTCCTTGCGCGAGCGCGCCTCGGCCAGTTCACGCCCCTGGCGCTGGAACGGGTTGCCGGCCTGCGCCGGCGCCGTGCCGATGAACAGGCCGAACTCGGCGCTGGTCCAGTCGGGCTTGCCGTGCGGCATGCCGCGCAGGTTGCCCAGCGCGGCGCCGGCGCCGACGCGGAAGCTCTGGCCGCAGTACGAGCCGTGGTTGGCGAAGTTGATGCTGCCGAACGACTGCTCGGTGAAGCGGCGGATCAGCGCCGTGCGGCCTTCGTTGGACGCGTCGGTGAACACGAACTGGTTGGCCTTGGCACCGTACTCAGGGTTCTCCGGGTCGATCAGCGTCTTCTGGTCGAAGATGGCGCGCAGGCCATCGACATGGCCTTCGCCGAACAGGTCGCCGCCTTCGCAGACTTCCTTGACCAGGTCCTCGAACGAAATGCTCTTCCATTCACCCGAGCCGCGCGGCCCCACGCGCTTGAGCGGTTGCAGCACGCGGTGCGGGTTGATCTGCTGCTCCTGCATCGACGAACCGCGCGCGCACGAGGTGGCGCGGCCACCCAGGCCACCCTCGCCGCCCAGCCTGGCGTAGGCCTCGCGGATCGGCATTTCCATCGGCACCGGCTTGGCGGTCGCCAGCGGGTGGTAGGGGTTGCCGGCCACGCGCAGGATGGTGTTGCTGGCGGTGTCCACCCGCACGCGCACGCCGCACTGCGTCCAGCAGCCCATGCAGCTCGACATCGCCACGGTCTGGCCAGGCTGGGTCGTCAGCGCACCGGTGCTGGCGTCGATGCGGAACTCAGGCGTGAGCGAGTTGCCGCGCGTGGCGTGCGCCGGCACCTCGCCGGCGCTGCCCGTCACCAGGCCCTTGCTGGCCTTCAGCACGGTTTCGCCGTAGCCGGCGGCAAAGGCGGCCAGTCCGCCAGCAGCGATGCTGCCGTGCGTGATGAGCTTGCGCTTGCCCAGGTCGGGCGCTGCGCTGCTGGCCCGGCTCTTGTCTTTCACTGCGTCAGTCATGTCGATCTCCATCCAGTCGGGGCGCGGGTTCAGGCCGCCAGCGCCGGGCGCGGCGGGAAGCGGTACAGGGCGTAGGTCACGACGGCGATCAGCGCGGCCACCAGGCCGAACACGCCGACCATGCCGAGCACGCCATCGCCGCCCCAGGAAATGCCCTGCAGGTACAGCCCGGCGCCGAACTTGGGCACCATCTGCACGGCCATGAACACGATCCAGCGGAATACCCAGGCGGCCACCAGCATGGCGATGGCCAGCAGCAGCACGTAGCCGGCGCCCATCGCGCCGCGCACCGGCCGCCAGATCAGCGCCAGCAGCGCCAGGCCGCCGACGACCGAGCCGATCAACGCCAGCTTCCAGGCGCCGAACTCGTTGAACAGGCCAACCGCCTCGCCGAACGAGGGCGACTGGCCCAGCGCGCCCAGCAGCGCCCAGGCCAGTGCCGTCACCACCAGCGCCAGCGACACCCACTGCGCCAGGCTGCGCACCAGCGGCAGCGGCGCGGCATCCAGGCCGGCCGGCAGCCAGCGCGCCACCAGCAGCACGGCGCCCAGCGTGCCCAGCATGCCGGTGAGCGCCAGGTTGACGGGCAGGAAGGCCGTGGCCCACAGCGGCCGCGCACGCACCACCATCAGCTCGCCCCCGGTGTAGGCCAGGATGCTCAGCGCACTCAACGCCAGCAGCAGCGCCACCAGGCGCAGCAGGCCCGGCCTGCGCAGCCACCACAGGGCCGTGAAGGCCAGCGACAGCGCCACGAACAGCGGCAGCAGGAAGGCGCCCAGCGACATCCACGACCAGGGCGTGGGATGGGCATAGAAATGCCAGAAGCGGCCCGGCTGGTGCAGGTCGGCCAGCAGCGACACCGGAGCGGCGATGCTGGCCACCACCAGCACCGTCACCACGGCGGGCAGCAGCCGGGCACGGTCGGAATCGGCGTTGCCGAAGGCCAGCCACGCGGCCAGCAGCGCCGCGGTGGCGGCGATGCCGATCAGGAAGAAGTACTGCACGGCCCACGGCAGCCAGGCCGCTTCGTAGGCGGGGGTGAGCAGTTCGATGATGTTCATGGCGTTCTCTTTCGCAACTCGGCTCAGAAGGTGTGAATGAATCGGGCGTGGTCGAGCGGGTCGTCCAAGCGGTGCCAATCGAGGCGCAAAGCGCAGACGTAGCTCGTGCTACGGCGAGCATTTGCAACGACAAGTGGCGCCGTTTTGGCGGCATGAGTGGTCATGGCGGGTTCGTTCACACCTTCTCAGTGCTCGGGCACCACGCGCACGCCGGCCTGGCCGTCGATGCCGTCGACGAACTCGTCGGGCAGGCCGATGTAGAAGACGTGCGGGCGCGTGCCCAGGTCGGGCTTGAGCACCTTGATCTCGTCCTTGTGCTCGCGCAGCAGGGTGGCGATCTCGCTGCCGGGGTCGTTCAGGTCGCCCACCTTGCGCGCACCGCCGACGCAGCTTTCGACGCAGGCCGGCAGCAGTCCGGCTTCCAGCCGGTGCTCGCAGAAGGTGCACTTGTCGGCGGTCTGCGTCTCGTGGTTGATGAAGCGCGCGTCGTAGGGGCAGGCCTGCACGCAGTAGCCGCAGCCCACGCAGCGCTCGTTGTCCACCAGCACCACGCCATCGGTGCGCTGGAAGGTGGCTTGCACCGGGCACACCGGCACGCAGGGCGGGTTGTCACAGTGGTTGCACAGGCGCGGCAGGCTCACCATGGCGGGTGGCGCGCCCGGCACCTTGGTGTCGACCTCGTACTGCAGCACCGTGGTGCGGAACTGGCCCAGCGGCGGCAGGTTCTCCATCGAGCAGCTCACCGTGCAGGCCTGGCAGCCGATGCAGCGGCGGATGTCCACCAGCATGCCGTAGCGTTTGCCCTGCTCGCCCGGGCGACGCACCGGCTGGCCGCCGATGGCGGCTTCGGCCGGGTCGGCGACAACCACCATGCCGGTGGCCGTGACGCCCAGGCCCAGCAAGGCGCGCAGCAGGCCGCGCTTGCTGGTCGACGGAGAGTTGGGAGGGGTTGGAGTACTCATTCTGTGGGGTCCTTCAAGACGCTTTCCAGCGCGTGTCTCAATGTAAGAATCGATGACCACACTGCCAATCGGGCGAATGAATGAGCCAGCTAGACGCTTTTCCCTATTGCCGACCTGGTTACTCGGAATTGAAATGCGGCCGGTGATGGTTTTTCTTCGCCGCTTTCCCGGCTGCGTGCGTCCGGCCGTGTTGAGCCTGCTGCTGTGCTGCTGCGGCGCCTTGGCCTGGGCGCAGGACGCCGCCGCGATGCGCATCGGCGTGCTGGCCTACCTGGGCCCGGATGCTGCGGTCGAGGAATGGACTCCGGTGGCCACGCAACTGCGGCGCGCCCTGCCCGGCCGCACGGTCGAGCTGATCTCGCTGGACCACGCCGCGCTGAACGAGGCGGCGCAGTCAGGCCACGTCGACTTCGTCATCACCAACCCGGGGCATTACGTCGAGCTCGAGGCGCGCGTCGGCGCCTCCCGCATCCTCACCCTGCAGACCGGCAGCACGCTGCCGACCTCGGCCTGGCAGGCGGTGGGCGCCGCGGTGGTCACGCTGGCGGGTGATCAGCGGATCCAGCACCTGGCCGACCTGCGCGGGCAGCGCGTGGCCGTGGTCGGCAAGGAGGCCTTCTCGGGCTACCAACTGGTGTGGCGCGAACTGGCGGCCGAGGGCATCGATCCTGAAAGCGAGCTGCGCGAACTGCGGGTGATCGGCCTGCCGATGGACCGCGTGCTGGACGCCGTGGCCAGCGGCGCCGCCGACGCCGGCTTCGTGCGCGCCTGCATGATCGAGAGCCGGCCGGAATGGCGCACGCGCTTCCGCGTGGTGGCATCGCGGCCCGAAACCGGCTTCGCCTGCGCCACCTCCACCCGCGTCTATCCGAACTGGCCGATCGCCACGCTGCGCCACACCGACCCGGCGCTGGCGCGTGCCGTCACCATCGCCCTGCTGGAGATGCGCGCCGGCGACAGCCCGATCACCTGGACCGTGCCGGCCGACTACCAGTCGGTGCACGAGCTGCAGCGCGAGTTGAAGATCGGCCCCTACGCCAACCTGCGCGTGCCGACGCTGACGGCACTGGCACGGCGCCACTGGCCGTGGCTGGCCGGGCTGCTGGGCCTGATCGCGCTGGGCGGCATCTACACCCTGCACGTCGAGCGCCAGGTGCAGGCGCGCACCGCCGATCTGCGCCAGGCGGCGCGCGAGCGCGACGAACTGGAACATCACCTGCGGCAGAGCCGCGAGCAGGCCGAGCACATGGCGCGCCTGTCGGTGCTGGGCGAACTCTCCGGCACGCTGGCGCACGAGCTGAACCAGCCGCTGGCGGCGATCGGCAACTATGCGCAAAGCCTGATCCGCCGCATCGACCGGCAGCGCCTGAGTCCCGAGGCCGCGCGCGAGGCCGCCTCCGAGATGGCCGGTCAGGCCGAGCGCGCCGCCGGCGTGCTGAGCCGCATCCGCGCCTTCGCGAGAAAGCGCGTGGCGCAGCGGCAGACCGTCGATCCGGTGGCGCTGGTGCAGGAAGCCGTGGCGCTGTTTCGCGGCATGCAGGTGCACGCACCGCCGGTCGATGTGGTGAATGAGCTGCCGGCGGGCAGCACGCTCACCGTCGATGCGCTGCAGATCCAGCAGGTGCTTCTGAACCTGCTCAAGAACGGCTGGGACGCCACGCGCGAGTTGCCCACCGAGCGGCAGCAACTCACCGTCATGCTTCACCGCGACGCGAACGGCCTGCACATCGCCGTACGCGATCGCGGCAACGCCCTGCCCGCTGGGCAACAATCGCAGCTGTTCGAACCCTTCTTCACCACCAAGGCAGACGGCATGGGCCTGGGCCTGGCGATCTGCCGCAGCATTGCCGAGGCGCATGGCGGCCGGCTGGACGCCAGCACGGCCGAGGACGGCCCCGGCCTGCAGTTCACGCTGACGCTTCCCGACGATGACCGAAAACCCGCCCGTGACGCCTGACTGGCAGATCCACCTGGTCGACGACGACGCCGCGTTCCGCCGCTCGCTGGTGTTCCTGCTCGAATCCATGGGCTGGGCCGTGCAGGCGCACGCCTCGGCGGCGGATTACCTCGAGCACGGCCTGCCCGCGTTCGACCAGACCGGCTGCCTGCTGCTCGACGTGCGCATGCCGGGCATGAGCGGGCTGGAGTTGCAGCAGGCCCTGATCGCGCGCGGCTGCCGCCTGCCGATCGTGTTCATCACCGGCCACGGCGACGTCGAGCTGGCGGTGCAGGCCATGAAGCACGGCGCCTTCGACTTCCTGGAAAAACCTTTCCGGGACCAGCGCCTGCTCGACGTCGTCTCGGCCGCCCTGCGCCGGCGCGAGGCGGACGTGGCCTCCACGGAGCGCCGGCAGCAGGCCGGCGAGCGCCTGGCGCGCCTGTCGCCACGCGAAGCCGAGGTGGCGCGCCTAGTGGCCCGCGGCCTGCCCAACAAGCTGGTGGCGCGCGAGCTCGACATCAGCGAGAAGACCGTGCACATCCATCGCCAGCACGTGATGGAGAAAGCCGAGGTCGGCAGCGCGGCCGAGCTGGCGCGGCTGATGCTGCTGAGCGACCCGCGCGCGCTGGACTGAGGCAGCGGCCGCGATCCGCGCCGCAACCGGGGCGTCCATGAGAAAATCAAGGGTTCCGCGCCGCGGAGGCGCGCCCCGTACCCCGACCGAGAGAGCATCCATGGAAGCAGAACGCATCAACCAGATTGGCGACCAGATCGACGACCTTCGTGCGCGCACCGACGCGCTACGGGGGTATCTTTGACTACGCTGCCAAGGCTGAACGGCTGAGGACGGTCAACGCCGCGCTGGAGGATCCGGCGGTCTGGAACGACCCGAAAAAGGCCCAGGAGCTGGGCAAGGAGAAGAAGTCGCTGGAAGGCGTGGTCGTGACGCTCGACGAGCTGACCAGCAGCCTGGCCGACAACGCCGAACTGTTCGAGATGAGCCGCGAGGAGGATGACGAAGCCGCCTTGCAAGCCATCGCCGACGACGCCGACGAGCTGGAAAAAACGGTGGAGGAGCTCGAGTTCCGCCGCATGTTCAACCAGCCGGCCGACCCCAACAACTGCTTCCTCGACATCCAGGCCGGCGCCGGCGGCACCGAGGCGCAGGACTGGGCCAGCATGCTGCTGCGCCAGTACCTGCGCTATGCCGAGCGCAAGGGATTCAGGACCGACATCGAGGACGAGACCCCGGGCGACACCGCCGGCATCAAGGGCGCCACGGTGAAGATCGAGGGCGAGTACGCCTACGGCCTGCTGCGCACCGAGACCGGCGTGCACCGGCTGGTGCGCAAGAGCCCGTTCGACTCCTCCGGCGGTCGCCACACCAGCTTCGCCAGCGTGTTCGTCTATCCGGAGATCGACGACTCGATCGAGATCGACATCAACCCGGCCGACGTGCGCGTGGACACCTACCGCGCCAGCGGCGCCGGCGGCCAGCACATCAACAAGACCGACTCGGCGGTGCGCCTGACGCACGTGCCGACCGGCATCGTGGTGCAGTGCCAGGACAGCCGCAGCCAGCATTCGAACCGCGACGTCGCCTGGCAGCGCCTGCGCTCGCGCCTGTACGACCACGAGATGCGCAAGCGCACCGAGGAGCAGCAGAAGCTGGAAGACAGCAAGACCGACGTCGGCTGGGGCCACCAGATCCGCAGCTACGTGCTGGACAACAGCCGCATCAAGGACCTGCGCACCAACGTCGAGATCAGCAACACGCAGAAGGTGCTCGACGGCGACCTCGACCCCTTCATCGAGGCCAGCCTCAAGCAGGGCGTGTGACACCGGCCTGGCCCGGCGCCGCAAGCTGCGCGCCGTGCCAGGGCCTGCTTGCGGCAGGCTAAGCTACCCGTATTGGAATACAGAGGAATCGACATGCGCGAAGGACAAGCCGCCGTCACCCGGCGACTGGACTACCAGCCCCCCGCCTTCTGGATCGACAGCGTCGAGCTGAGCTTCGACCTGGATCCGGGCAAGACCCGCGTGCTCAACCGCCTGCGGCTGCGCCGCAACCCCGACGTGCCGCCGCAGCCGCTGCGCCTGGACGGCGAGGACCTGAACCTGTCGCGCGTGCTGCTGAACGGCCAGGGCTGCAGCTTCCGCATGGACGGCGAGGCGCTGGTGCTGGAGAACCTGCCGGGCGGCGACGAGCCGATCGAGCTGGAGCTGTTCACCACCTGCTATCCGGAGAAGAACACCCAGCTGATGGGCCTGTTCATGAGCGGCGGCGACTTCTTCACCCAGTGCGAAGCCGAGGGCTTCCGCCGCATCACCTACTTCCTCGACCGGCCCGACGTGATGGCGACCTACACCGTCACGCTGCGCGCCGACAAGGCGCGCTATCCGGTGCTGCTGGCCAACGGCAACCTGGTCGACGAGGGCGAGCTCGACGGCGGGCGCCACTTCGCCACCTGGCACGATCCGCACAGGAAACCCAGCTACCTGTTCGCGCTGGTCGCGGGCAAGCTGGTGGCGCGCGAGCAGCGCATCGTGAGCCGCGCCGGCCAGGAGCACCTGCTGCAGGTCTACGTGCGCGCCGGCGACCTCGACAAGACCGAGCACGCCATGAACGCACTGATGGCCTCGATCGCCTGGGACGAGGCGCGCTTCGGCCTGTCGCTCGACCTGGAGCGCTTCATGGTGGTCGCCACCAGCGACTTCAACGCCGGCGCGATGGAGAACAAGGGCCTCAACATCTTCAACACCAAGTACGTGCTGGCCAAGCCGTCGACCGCCACCGACGCCGACTACGACGCCATTGAAAGCGTGATCGGCCACGAGTACTTCCACAACTGGACCGGCAACCGCGTCACCTGCCGCGACTGGTTCCAGCTCAGCCTGAAGGAAGGCCTGACGGTGTTCCGCGACCAGGAGTTCAGCATGGACCTGGCCGGCACGCCGAGCGCGCGCGCGGTCAAGCGCATCGAGCAGGTGATCGGCCTGCGCAGCGCCCAGTTCCCCGAGGACGCCGGCCCGATGGCGCACCCGGTACGGCCGGACGAATACCTGGAGATCAGCAACTTCTACACCACCACCATCTACGAAAAAGGCGCCGAGGTGGTGCGCATGATGCAGACCCTGGTCGGCCGTGACGGCTTCCGCGAGGGGCTGGCGCTGTACTTCCAGCGCCACGACGGCCAGGCCGTGACCTGCGACGACTTTGCGGCCGCCATGGCCGATGCCAATCCCGAAAGCGAGCTGGCGCGCCTGCTGCCGCAGTTCAAGCGTTGGTACAGCCAGGCCGGCACGCCGGTGGTCAAGGCCGATGGTTCTTACGATGCCGAAGCACGCCGCTACACGCTCAAGCTGTCGCAGAGCTGCCCGGCCACGCCGGGCCAGCCGGTGAAGGCGCTGTTCGTGATCCCGATCCGCCTCGGCCTGGTCGGCGCCGATGGGCGCGACCTGCCGCTCAAACTGGCACCCGATGCGCCAGCCAGCGAAGGCAGCCTGACCTGTGTGCTGAGCGAGGCCGAAACCACCCTCACCTTCCACGACGTCGACAGCGCGCCCGTGCCCTCGCTGCTGCGCGGCTTCTCGGCGCCGGTCGCGCTCGACATCGACACCACGCCCGAGCAACTGCTGCACCTGCTGGCGCACGACAGCGACCCGTTCAACCGCTGGGAGGCCGGCCAGCAGCTCGGCCTGCGCACCGCCATCGAACACATCGTGGGCGGTGCGGACTCCGCCAGCGCCAGGCCGCTGACCGAGGCCTATGTAGCGGCACTGCGCACGGTGCTGCGCGATCCGCAGCTGGATGCCGCCTTCAAGACGCTGGTGCTGACGCTGCCCGGCGAGGACTACATCGCCGAGCAGCTCGACGCGGTCGATCCGCAGCGCATCCACGCCGTGCGCGATGCGATGGAGGCGCAGCTGGCCGCCGACCTGGCCGCCGACTGGCAATGGGCCTGGACGCAATGCCACGACACCGGCGCCTACCGGCCCGACCCGGTCTCGGCCGGCAAGCGCGCGCTGGCCGGTCTGGCGCTGCGCATGCTGTGCCTGGCGGCCCGGGGCAGCAATGATCCGGTGTGGCCCGGCAAGGCCTACCAGCGCGTCAAGGATGCCGGCAACATGACCGACCGCCTGAACGCGCTCGAGGCGCTGGTGCGCGCCGGCCATGAGCTGGCAGGCCCTGCCCTGGCGCGCTTCTACGCCCTGTTCCGGCACGAGGCGCTGGCGCTCGACAAGTGGTTCGCGCTGCAGGCGCTGGCGCCCGACCGCGCCGGCAACGTGCTGCCGCAGGTGCGCGAGCTGCTGCAGCACGCCGACTTCAACCTGCGCAACCCGAACCGTGCGCGCAGCCTGGTGTTCAGCTACTGCCACCGCAACCCGGCGGCGTTCCACCGCCACGACGCCTCGGGTTACGTGTTCTGGGCCGACCGCGTGCTCGAGCTGGACCCGATCAATCCGCAGATCGCCGCCCGCCTGGCGCGTGCGCTGGACCGCTGGGCCAGCCTGGCCGAGCCCTACCGCGGCGCCGCGCGCGAAGCCATCGCCCGCGTCGCCGCCCGGCCCGAGCTCAGCAAGGACGTGCGCGAAGTGGTCACGCGCGCGCTCGGCGACGACCCGGCCCGCGCTGGCGAGACACCGGCGGCGGCGCCCGGCGCCGAGGCCCGCACCGCCCCGACCCCCGACACCGAACCACAGGAGGCCGCATGAGCTCACGCATCTCTCTCACCCGCCATCTGGTCGAAAAGCAGCGCGTCGACGGCCACATCCCGGGCCAGCTTCGGCTGCTGCTGGAGGTGGTGGCGCGCGCCTGCAAGGGCATCAGCCACGCCGTCAACAAGGGCGCGCTGGGGGGCGTGTTCGGCAGCGCCGGCAGCGAGAACGTGCAGGGCGAGATCCAGAAAAAGCTCGACATCATCGCCAACGAGGTGCTGATCGAGGCCAATGAGTGGGGCGGCCACCTGGCGGCCATGGCCAGCGAGGAGATGGACGCCATCCACGTGGTGCCCAACCGCTACCCCAAGGGCGAGTACCTGCTGCTGTTCGACCCGCTCGACGGCTCCTCCAACATCGAGGTCAACGTCAGCATCGGCACCATCTTCAGCGTGCTGCGCATGCCCGAGGGCGACCGCGGCGTCGAGGAACAGGATTTCCTGCAGCCCGGCCGCTGCCAGGTCGCCGCCGGCTACTGCGTCTACGGCCCGCAGACCACGCTGGTGCTGACGGTGGGCGACGGCGTCGACATGTTCACGCTCGACCGCGAGCAGGGCAGCTTCGTGCTGACGCAGGAGAACCTGCGCATCCCCGAGGACACGCGCGAGTTCGCCATCAACATGAGCAACATGCGCCACTGGGACACGCCCATGAAGCGCTACATCGACGAATGCCTGCAGGGCAAGGAAGGCCCGCGGGCCAAGGACTTCAACATGCGCTGGGTCGCCAGCATGGTGGCCGACGTGCACCGCATCATGACGCGCGGCGGCATCTTCATGTACCCGTGGGACAAGCGCGAACCCAACAAGCCCGGCAAGTTGCGCCTGATGTACGAGGCCAACCCGATGGGCTGGCTGATCGAGCAGGCCGGCGGCGCCGCCACCAACGGCCACGAGCGCATCCTCGACGTGCAGCCACGCCAGCTGCACGAGCGCGTCAGCGTGATCCTGGGCAGCAAGAACGAGGTCGACCGGGTCACGCAGTACCACCACGAAGCCGTCAGCGCCGCCCCGGCGCCGTGACCGTCGCGCGCGCCGCCTTCACCGGTGGCCGCCCTGGCTTCATGCCATCTCGAGTTCAGGCGCGCGACGATCCGCGCCACGAATGACGTGCCTCCATCGCCAGCGAAGCAGGGAAGCGGCCACCGCCACATCGCGCGTCAGGACGCCGTGCGCAGCCGCAAGGCATTGAACACCACGGACGCCGAACTCAGGCTCATCGCCAGCGCCGCGATCATGGGCGACAGCAGCCAGCTGGTCCACGGATACAGCACGCCGGCGGCAATCGGCACGCCGATGCCGTTGTAGGCGAACGCGAACCACAGGTTCTGGTGCATGTTGCGCACCGTGTCCTGCGAGATGCGGCGCGCGATCGCGATCCCGCGCAGGTCGCCCTTGACCAGCGTGAGCTGCGCGCTGCTCATGGCCACGTCGGTGCCGGTGCCCATGGCGATGCCGACGTCGGCACGCGCCAGCGCGGGCGCGTCGTTGATGCCGTCACCGGCCATCGCCACCACCCGCCCCTGCTGCTGCAATCGCTCCACGAGCGCCAGCTTGTCGGCCGGCTTGACCTCGCCGTGCACCTCGTCGATGCCCAGGCGTGCGGCCACGGCCTTCGCGGTGGTGGCGCCGTCGCCGGTCGCCATGATGATGCGCATGCCCGCTGCATGCAGCGCCGCGATCGCATCGGGCGTGCTGGTCTTGACCGGGTCGGTCACCGCCAGCAGGCCGACCAGTTGGCCATCCACCGCCAGGTGCATCACGCTGCCGCCTTCGCTGCGCAGCGCTTCGGCCTGCGTGGCGACGGCGCCGACATCCACGCCCTCTTGATCCATCAGCGCGGTATTGCCCAGCGCCAGCCGCCGGCCGGCAACCACGCCGCGCACGCCGATGCCGGTGCCGGATTCGAATGCTTCCGGCTTGTCCAGCGACAGGCCGCGCTCGCGCGCGGCGGCCACGATCGCATCGGCCAGCGGGTGTTCGCTGCCCTGGTCCAGGCTGGCCGCCAGTCGCAGCACTTCGGCTTCGCCAAGGCTGCCGACACCGATGGCGCGGTCGAAGGCCGGGCGACCCTCGGTCAGCGTGCCGGTCTTGTCAACGATGAGGGTATCGACCTCGCGCAGCTTCTCGATCGCGCCGGCGTCGCGGAACAGCACGCCCTGCGTGGCCGCGCGGCCGGTGGCGACCATCACCGACATCGGCGTCGCCAGGCCCAGCGCGCAGGGGCAGGCAATGATGAGCACCGACACGGCGTTGATCAGGGCAAAGACCCAGCTCGGCTGCGGCCCCCACAGGCCCCAGACGAAGAAGGTGGCGATGGCGACCAGCACCACGGCAACCACGAAGCGCCCCGCCACCACGTCGGCCAGCCGCTGCAGCGGTGCCTTGGAGCGCTGCGCCTGCGCCACCATCTGCACGATCTGCGACAGCACGGTGGCTGCGCCGACCTTCTCGGAGCGCATCACCAGCGCGCCGCTGGTGTTCAGTGTGGCGCCGATCAGCGCATCGCCGGCGCGCTTGCTCACCGGCAAGGGCTCGCCGGTCAGCATGGATTCATCGACCGAACTGCTGCCCTCGACCACCACGCCGTCGACCGGCACCTTCTCGCCGGGGCGCACGCGCAGCAGGTCGCCCACGTGCACCTGCTCCAGCGGCACGTCGGCCTCGCTGCCGTCGGGCGCGATGCGGCGCGCCGTCTTGGGCGCCAGACCGAGCAGCGACCTGATCGCGGCCGAGGTCTGCGAGCGCGCCTTCAGCTCCAGCAACTGCCCCAGCAGCGTCAGCGAGATGATGACGACCGCCGCCTCGAAATACACCGCCACGCGGCCCATCGAAACGAAGGAATCGGGAAACACCTGTGGCGCCACGGTGGCCACCACGCTGTAGCTGAAGGCGGCGCCGGTGCCCAGGCCGATCAGCGTCCACATGTTGGGGCTGCGATTGATCAGCGACTGCCAGCAGCGCACGAAGAACGGCCAGCCGGCCCACAGCACCACCGGCAGCGACAGCACCAGTTCGATCCACGACTGCGTGCCCATGTCGAACCAGCCGAGCCGGTGGCCGAACATGGCCAGCACCGTGACCACCGCGGTGAGCGGCAGCGTCCACCAGAAGCGGCGCCGGAAGTCGCGCAGCTCGCTGTCGTCCTCCTCCAGCGTGGGCATCAGCGGTTCCAGGGCCATGCCGCAGATCGGGCAGCTGCCGGGGTGATCCTGCCGGATTTCCGGGTGCATCGGGCAGGTGTAGATGGTGCCCGGTGCCGCCGCCGGGACTGCCGGCGCGGCCGGGCTCACCTGCTGGTGCACGTAGGCCGACGGGTCGGCGTTGAACTTGCCCAGGCAGCGCGCGCTGCAGAACCAGTACGGGTGGCCGGCATGCTCGACGTGGTGCGGCGACTCCCGCGTGACTACCATGCCGCAGACGGGGTCGGTCAGCCCCTGCGCTGCCTCAGCCGGCGCGGCGTGCGATGCGTGGCCTTGTGGCGCGGGCTGGTGCGCGGGGTGCGCTGCCCCGTGGCGGTGCTCGTCCTTACGCCCATGCAGAGGTGTGTTCATTGCGATCCTTCATGTGGTGGCGGCCCCAGTCCCGACCTTGCCACCATGGCCAGGTCAAGCGGCAACGCCCCACACGCATCATCTGCTGCCTGTCGGCGGCAGGCGATCGATCATCGCCTGCATCATCGACATCATCATGTCCATGCGCTTCTCCATGGCTTCGTGGTGCTGCGCCATGGCCGGTGACCCGCCCATGCCGCCACCCATGGCACTGCCCTGGCGCGGCATGGCACCCGTGCCGTGGCCGTGCATGGAACCCATGCCTTGCAGCGCGCCCGTGTCGCCGTGCATGGTTCGCATGTGCTGGTTCATCAGGGCCTGGCGCTCGTCGGGCGTCCTGGCCGCGGCCATTTCCTCGTGCATGGCTTGCATGTGGGCACCCATGTCGGGCATCGCACCATCGCTCGGCGCCGCCGCAGCGGCCACGGCAGCCGGTGCGGTGACTGCCTGCTGCGGGTGATGGCCGGCGTGCTCATCCGGATTCTGCGCCAACGCGCCGCCGGCCAGGCTGGCAGCCAGCAGCAGTGCAGCCGCGCCGCGCAGAGGGAACATCGATTTCATGGTGGTCGTCCTTTCCTTGTAGGTCATCGCTCGGAAATGGTCCTGGAATGCCTTGCTCGAACCGGTCGGATCCCTGGTCGAGCAAGTCGCAAACCGGCTGCCGCGCAGTGTCGCGCGCGGCGACCGACCGACGGATGACTCGGACATTACATTTCTGCCATGTGCTGCCAAAGCGCCGGCAGGCAGTGCACACTTCGTGGTGATGCAAGCGCTGATCATTGAATGCGAAACCAAGGCCGGCAACCGGCTGCGCCGGCATCTGCTTCAACTCGGCGCCGTCCTCGGCCTGGCACTCGTTGTTGCGGTGTCGGCGCTGCTCAGCCATGCCCGGAGCCACGCGCATGTCGTCGGTGCCGGAGACCTGCAAGCGGTACTGGTTCATGCCGCCGCCGACGGCACGCCACACGCCGAGGTGGCGTGCAGCCACAGCGACCGGCAGCACCCGTGCGGGAACGGCCATTGCATGGGCAGTGGGACCTGCATTGCCTGCGCCCCGGGCCCTGCAAGCTGGCATGGACAGCGGCTGCACCGCTTCCACGCCGTGGTCCCGCTGCCCCTGCTGGCATCCGCCGACCTCCAACGACCCGAACGACCACCCCGGTACCGCGCCTGAGCCCGCGCGTGGGCCGGCCCTGTTGCCATGGCACCCCACCGCTGGCTCGAGCCGTCAGCACCGGCCCGTCGGCATCCCCTGGGTGCCGGCCAGGCTTGCCCAACCCATCCCAAGAACACGCTCGACAAAAAGCTCCTGTCTGGACCGAGCACCCCGGATTTCCTGAATCATGAACAACTATCTTTCAAACACCTTGATCGCGCGACGCACCACCTTGCTCGCACTCGCCAGTGCGTCCGTGCTGGCGCTGGCTGCGCCCTTCACCACCTCCGTGCAGGCCCAGCCCGTGGGCGCGGGCTTCGTCTACACCGCCGACGAACATGGCGGCAGCGTCAGCCGCATCGACCTCGGCAGCGGAAAAGTCGACACCGTGGCACTGCCTATCGCGCCGCACAACGTGCAGTTCGTCCCCGCAGGACGCCTGGTGCTCGCGGTCGGGCAGCCAGCCACCGAGTCAGGCGGGCACGGCCATGGCAGCGCGCACGGCGGCCATGGCGACAGCGCCGCCGCAGGCCAACTGATCGTGCTGGACAGCGCCGATTTCACCGCCACGCCCCGCGCCTCGATCAAGGTCGGCGCGCACCCGGCGCACGTGGTCGCTGATGCTGAAGGTCGGCATGCCTACGTGACCAATGCCGACGACAACACCGTATCGGTCATCGACCTGGCCCAGGGCCGGCAGGTCGCCACCATCGCCACCGGCGCCTACCCGCACGGCCTGCGCATGAGCCCGGACGGCCGAAGCCTGTACGTCGCCAACGTCAAGGACGACTCGATCTCGGTCATCGACGCCCAGGCGCGCCAGGAAACGACCCGCATCAAGGTCGGTACCGCGCCGGTGCAGGTCGGCTTCACACCCGATGGCCTGCGGGTCTACGTGTCACTGCGCGACGAAAACAAGGTGGCGGTGATCGATACGCGGACCCAACAGGTCATCGCGCGCATCGACGTCGGCCGCCAGCCAATCCAGGTCCACGCCACCCCGGACGGCCGCCTGGTCTACGTGGCCAACGAAGGCAGCAGGGAGCAACCCGATGACAGGGTATCGGTGATCGATGTGGCGAGCGGCCAGGTCGCCAGGACGATCCAGACCGGCCAGGGTGCACACGGCGTGGTCGTCAGCGGTGACGGTCGCTTCGCCTTCGTCAGCAACATCGCGGCGGGCACCGTGTCGCAGATCGCCGTGGAAAGCCAGTCGGTGGTCAAGACCTACCGCGTCGGCAACGGGCCGAACGGCATCACGCACCAGGCACCCTAATCAGCGGCCGGCTGGCGCGTCCTCCACCCCAGCATGGATGGGGTGGAGGCAGGCTGCGCTGACGGGTGATGGCGCCGAGTGGCTGGCTGATCGAGCAGGCCGGCGGCGCTGCCACCAGCAGCGGCTCATCCTCGACGTACAGCCGCGCCAGCTGCACGACCGCGTCGGCGCGATCCCGGGCAGCAGGAGCGAGGTCGAGCGGATCACTCGACACCATCTGGACACCAGGCGCTGAGCAGGCGCGGGATGCGCCCGGCGCAGGGGTGCCTGGCGCGATTCACGTCCCACGCGGCGCGACCGCCCAGGCTCAGTGCGCCTGCTCCCAGTTGGCGCCGACTCCGACTTCGGCCAGCAGCGGCACCTTGAGCTCGGCCACGCCGGCCATCAGCCGCGGCACCTCGGCCCGCACCCAGTCGACTTCGCCTTCCGGCACCTCGAACACCAGTTCGTCGTGCACCTGCAGGATCATCCGCGTCGCGTGCCGGCCCTGATCCAGCGCCTGCTGCACCGCCACCATGGCCTTCTTGATCAGGTCGGCCGCCGTGCCCTGCATCGGCGCGTTGATGGCGGCGCGCTCGGCGGCGGCGCGGCGCGGGCCATTGGGTGAGTTGATCTCGGGCAGCACGAGGCGGCGCCCGAACACGGTCTCGACGTAGCCCCTGGACTTGGCCGACAGCCTGGTCTCGTCCATGTAGCGCTTGACGCCCGGGTAGCGCTCGAAGTAGCGCTCGATGTAGTTGCGCGCCGCCGTGTTGTCGATGCTCAGGTTGCGCGCCAGGCCGTAGCTGCTCATGCCGTAGATGAGGCCGAAGTTGATCACCTTGGCGTAGCGGCGCTGCTCGCTGCTGACCTGATCCGGCGCGACGCCGAACACCTCCGACGCGGTGGCGCGGTGCACGTCCAGCCCGTCATGGAAGGCCTTCAGCAATGCCGCGTCGTCGCTCAGGTGCGCCATGATGCGCAGCTCGATCTGGCTGTAGTCGGCGCTGACGATGACGTGGCCTGGCGGCGCGATGAAGGCCTCGCGGATGCGCCGGCCCTCGGGCGTGCGGATGGGGATGTTCTGCAGGTTCGGGTCGTTGCTGGCCAGCCGGCCGGTCACCGCCACCGCCTGCGCGTAGTGCGTGTGCACGCGGCCGCCGCCGTCGACCATCTGCGGCAGCTTGTCGGTGTAGGTGCTCTTGAGCTTGGCCAGGCCGCGGTGCTCCAGGATGCGCGCCGGCAGCGGATAGTCCTCTGCCAGCTTCTCCAGCACCTCCTCGTCGGTGCTGGGCTTGCCGGTGGCGGTCTTCTTGACCACCGGCAGGCCGAGCTTGTCGAAGAAGATCTCGCCGATCTGCTTGGGCGAGCCGAGGTTGAACGGCTGGCCGGCCAGCTCATGCGCCTCTTTTTCCAGTTCGAGAATGCGCTGGCCCAGTTCGTGGCTTTGCTGGCGCAGCAGGTCGCTGTCGATCAGCACGCCGTGGCGCTCGATCCGATACAGCACCTCGCTGGTGGCGATCTCCAGCTCGTAGATGCCGCGCAGCGCGGCGTTCTTCTGCAGTCGCGGCCACAGCGCCCCGTGCACGTCCAGCGTCTGGTCGGCGTCCTCGCAGCCGTAGTGCGCGGCCTGTTCCACCGGCACCTGCGCGAACGGGATCTGGTGCGCGCCCTTGCCGCACAGGTCTTCGTAGTCGATGCCCGGGCGCCCCAGGTGGCGCTCGGCCAGGCTGGCCAGGCCGTGTGGGCGGTGCACTTCCAGCACATAGCTCTGCAGCATGGTGTCGTGCACGTAGCCGGCCACCTCGATGCCGTGGTTGGCCAGCACGTGGCGGTCGTACTTGATGTGCTGGCCCAGCTTGGGCCGGGCCAGATTCTCCAGCCAGGGCCTGAGCCGCGCCAGCACCTGATCCAGCGGCAACTGCTCGGGCGCGTCCGGGCCTTCGTGCGCCAGCGGGATGTAGGCCGCCTCGCCCGGTTGCACGCTGAAGGAGATGCCGACGATGCGCGCCTGCATCTCGTCGAGCGAGGTGGTCTCGGTGTCGAGCGCGGTCAGTTCGGCCGCCTCGATGCGCGCCAGCCAGCGCTCGAACGCCGCCCAGTCGAGCACGGTGTCGTAGCGCAGCTCGCCCGCCGCCTGCGAGGCGACCGGCGCATCGCCCTGCGGCACCGGCGCCGCGTGCGCCCCTGGTGCCGCTGCCTTCTTCTTCGCCGGCTTGCCCGCCGCGGCGCCAACTTGCAGCGCCCTGGCCAGGGTCTTGAAGCCGAAGCGGTCGTAGAACTCGGCCAGGCGCACCGCATCGGCCTCGCCCACGGCGATGGCATCCAGCGCCGGCAGGCCGTCCACGTGGCCGGCCAGGTCGCAATCGGTGCGGATGCGCAGCAGCTCGCGCCCGGTCGGCAGCCAATCCAGCGCCTGGCGCAGGTTCTCGCCGACCGCGCCCTTGATCTGGTCTGCGTGCGCCACGATGTCGTCCAGCGAGCCGTATTCGTTCAGCCACTTGGCGGCGGTCTTGGGGCCGACCTTGTCGACCCCGGGCACGTTGTCGATGGCATCGCCGACCAGGGTCTGGTAGTCCAGCATCTGCCCCGCCGGCACGCCGAACTCGGCCTGGATGCCGGCCAGGTCGCGCCGCTTGCCGCTCATGGTGTCGATGATCTCGATGCGCTCGGTCACCAGCTGCGCCAGGTCCTTGTCGCCGCTGGAGATCACCACCTGCAGGCCGCCCGCTGCGCCAGCCTGCGCCAGCGTGCCGATGACGTCGTCGGCTTCGACGCCCGGCACCGTCAGCACCGTCCAGCCCATCAGGGCCACGACCTCGTGGATCGGCTCGATCTGGCTGCGCAGGTCGTCTGGCATCGGCGCCCGGTTGGCCTTGTAGTCGGGGTAGATGCCGTCGCGGAAGGTCGGCCCGCTGGCGTCGAACACGCAGGCCGCGTACTGCGCGTCCGGGTATTCCTTGCGCAGCGCGTTCAGCATGTTGATCATGCCGCGGATGGCGCCCGTGGGCTGGCTGGCGCGGTCGTCGGGGTCGGCGCGCAGGTCCGGCATCGCGTGGAAGGCGCGGTACAGATAGCTGGAGCCGTCGACCAGCAGCAGCGTGGGCGGTGCGCTGGCGGGCAGCGCGGATGGCGTGTTTATCATATGGCGATTGTGCACCCCAACCAAGCGCAGTCTGGCCAAGTAGCGCACGCCCCTTTCAGTGCGATACTTTGGAGTGCATAACATCAATTCTCACGTTGCTACCAGATAATGAATGTAAATAACTCATGGTGCAGTTCGCTGGATAATTACATCGACGACGCCGTTCATGCACCCACCATCGCAATTATTCCAAGAGAATATCAATATACCACGCAGAACGAGTGGCCCTCGTTATAGCTTCCAAGCACCTGCCAGAAAGCATCTTCAGCAGTCATGGCCAATGATCTCAACATCACGCTTGACTTGATTGCACACGCCGAATCACATCCTACTAGCATCGCCCTGATCCATGGCGCATCAACAACAAGCTTCCAAGAACTGAACGATAAGGTCTGGCGGGTTGCCAACCTGCTTCACAGAAGTGGTGTACGTGCCGGCGATGTGGTCGCCCTCTATGCATCCTCGGATTCAGACATCTTAATAATGATGCTAGGAGCAGTCCGATTGGGGGCTACAGTTTTAAGTCTTCCGAAATCATCTACACCAACTCAAATTCATCATCTGCTGAAGACAGCCAACGTAAGCAAAATAATAGCCGACGGCGTCCTGGAAACCGCTATTGCAGCGCCAGTCATAAACCTCAACCTTTCACAACTGGAAGATATCCAGTACAACGAGACGATACTCGATCTCAAGCCCAAGAACCCCTGGATCATCGTCTCCGGCTCCGGCACCACCGGACAACCGAAATTAATACCCATCGGCCATAGAGCACAAAGAGCTCGAACAGAAATGTCAAAGGAATGGCTGAATATCGATCGCCATGATGTCGTAGCGTCCATGAGCCATCTTGATTTTCATGCTCCAAAGAACAGATTCCTCGAGGCACTCTGGGCAGGCGCCGCATACTATACAGAG
>NZ_DAOMOQ010000032.1:0-33270 GCF_035444425.1 Ottowia sp.
TCGCGGATGGCGGCGAAGAACTCGCGGTCCTGCAGCTCGATGCCGTTCATCGACACGTCGACCTTGGACACGTCGATCTTCTCGTCCTTGCCCGTGAACAGGTCGTCGTAGCGCGCGATGTAGGTGGCCGTGTCGCCGATGTAGCGGAAGAAAGTGCCCAGCGGGCCGTCGTTGTTGAAGCTTAAAGATAGCGTGCAGATGGCCCCGTTGGCGGCCTTGAGCTGGATGCTCATGTCCATGGCAATGCCGAGCTCGGGGTGCATCGGGCCCTGGATGGCGTTGGCCTGCACGATCGGGCTGCCGGCCTGGTAGGCGAACAGGTCCACGGTGTGCGCGGCATGGTGCCACAGCAGGTGGTCGGTCCAGCTGCGCGCCTGGCCCAGCGCGTTGGTGTTGGTACGGCGGAAGAAGTAGGTCTGCACGTCCATCTGCTGGATGCTGAACTCGCCCGCCCTGATCTTCTGGTGCACGTACTGGTGGCTCGGGTTGAAGCGGCGCGTGTGGCCAACCATGGCGACCAGCCCGGTCTGCTTCTGCAGATCGACCACGGCCTGCGCGTCCTTCAGGTTGTCGGCGAGCGGGATCTCGACCTGCACATGCTTGCCGGCCTGCAGGCACTGGATCGACTGCGCGGCGTGCATCTGCGTCGGCGTGCACAGGATGGCGGCATCGACCTCGGGCAGCGCCAGGCTCTCGGCCAGGTCGGTGGCGACGTGCTTGATGCCGTACTTGTCGGCCACTTCCTGCGTCGGCTCCTTGCGGCGGCCGACCAGCGACACCACCTCGACGCCGTCGATGTTCCTGATGCCGTCCAGGTGCTTGATGCCGAAGGCGCCGGCGCCGGCCAGCGCGACTTTGATGGGTTTGGTCATGTTGTTCCTAATGTAATGGCGGTGAAGGGTTTGAACCCAGCTTGAACAGCCGAATGCGAAGGATTCGAAAGTTGCGCGAAGAACGCAAGAAATGCCTGTCTTCTCTTCGCGTCCTTCGCGAACCCTCGGCGCCCTTCGCGTCCGGTATCGGCCTTCAGGCGTTCTCGAGAATCAGATGCCCCACCGCCGTATTCGACGCCGGCACGTGGAAGAAGCGGTGCGCCACCTTGGGCGGCTTGCCACCGGCCACGTCGGCCATGGCGCCGCGCGCAATCAGCCACATCACCAGCTCGATGCCCTCGCTGCCGGCCTCGCGCACGTAGTCGATGTGCGGCATGGTCGACAGCTCGGCCGGGTCGGCGATCAGGCGGTCGAGGAACTTGTTGTCCCACTCGGCGTTGATCAAGCCGGCACGCGGGCCCTGCAACTGGTGGCTCATGCCGCCGGTGCCCCAGATCTGCACCTTGAGCGGCTCGTCATAGCTCTCGATGGCGCGGCGGATCGCCTGCCCCAGCGCGAAGCAGCGCTTGCCGGACGGCACCGGATACTGCACCACGTTGACGGCGAACGGGATCACCTTGCACGGCCACTCGCTCGGGGTGCCGAACATGAGGTTCAGCGGCACCGTCAGGCCGTGGTCGACCTTGAGATCGTTGACGATGGTGAGGTCGAAGTCCTGCTGGATCACCGACTGCGCGATATGCGAGGCCAGCTTGGGATGGCCCTTCACGACCGGCACCGGGCGCGGCCCGTAGCCCTCGTCGGCCGGCTCGAACTCGGCCGCGGTGCCGATGGCGAAGGTCGGGATGATGCCGAGGTCGAAGTTGGTCGCGTGGTCGTTGTAGACGAGGAAGATCACGTCGGGCGTGTTCTCCTTCATCCACTGCTTGCTGAAGTCGTAGCCCTTGAACATCGGCACCCAGTAGGGCTCGCCGGTCTTGCCCATGTCGATGGCGGCGCCGATGGCCGGCACGTGCGAACTGAACACCGAGGCGGTGATGCGGGCGTGGCCGACCGGCTTGTCCTTGGCCGCGGCATCGGCGCTCTCGACCGCGTCGGCCAGCTTCTGCTGCGCCTCGGCTTCCTGCCAGGCCTTCCAGGCGGCCGACTGGCTCATCGGGCCCTGGGCGTCGCCCTGCTCGCCGACGAAGCGGTTGCCCTCGGGACTGCGGCCGCCGCCGACCATCATGTCGCGGTACTGCTGCTCGGTCATGCCGGTCATGCTGCCGGCCATCTGCTGGAACGAGAGGCCGTCGGTGGCGCCCAACTTGGACAGGAAGTAGATGTTGCCGCCGGTGCGCATCATCCAGTTCAGGTCGCGCGCGCGCACGGCGGCGCGCTGCTCGTCGGTCATCGGCCATTCGGCCAGGTAGGCATCTTCGTCGGCCTTGAAGCGCTTGCGGTTCTCGTCCTTCATCAGGCTCATGCAGAACTGATTCAGCCAGTAGCCCTTGCGGCTCTGGTCGGCATCGAAGATGGTGGTGCCGGGAACGTCGAGATAGGGTTTGTCGAGTGCCATGGTGCGTCTCCTTATTCAAGCTTCGTCAGGCCAGTACAGGCGCATCGGGTTGTCGACCAACAGCTTGCGTTGCAGCTCGGCCGTGGGCGCGATGTGCGGGATGAAGTCGACCAGCAGGCCATCGTCGGGCATGTGGTCCTTCAGGTTGGGGTGCGGCCAGTCGGTGCCCCACAGCACGCGATCCGGGAAGGTCTCCACGATACGACGCGCGAACGGCACGACGTCGCGGTAGGGGCTTTGCTCGGCACCCAGCGCCAGCGGCCCGGTGACGGACAGCCGCTCCGGGCAGCTGACCTTGCTCCACACGTTGGGGTACTCGCGCATGAATTTCACGAACAGCTCGAACTCGGGACCATCGACGGGCTTGCTGACGTCAGGCCGGCCCATGTGGTCGACCACCACCGTGGTCGGCAGGCTGCTGAAGAAGTCCCACAGCTCGGGCAGATCCACCGCCTCGAAATAGATCACCACGTGCCAGCCAAGCTTGGCAATGCGGCCGGCGATCTCCATCAGTTCGTCCTTGGGCGTGAAGTCGACCAGGCGCTTGACGAAGTTGAAGCGCACGCCGCGCACGCCGGCGGCGTGCAGGCGCTGCAGTTCCTCGTCGCTGACGTCGCGCCGCACGGTGGCCACGCCGCGCGCCTTGCCCTGAGCGGCGATGCAGGCATCGACCATGGCGCGGTTGTCGGCGCCATGGCAGGTGGCCTGCACGATGACGTTGCGCGCGAAGCCCAGGTGATCGCGCAGGGCGAACAACTGGGCTTTCGACGCATCGCAGGGCGTGTACTTGCGCTCCGGCGCGTAGGGGAACTCGGCACCGGGGCCGAACACGTGGCAATGCGCGTCCACGCTGCCAGGCGGCAGCTGGAAGCGCGGCTTGGACGGGCCTTCGTACCAGTCGAGCCAGCCCTTGGTTTTCTCGAAGTCGCCGGTGGTGGGTTTGCTCATGGGTTCGGAAAGAGTGAATACCGTACGCAGAAGATGAAAAAGCAATAACCAAGAAAAGTCTTCTTTCGCGTCCTCTGCGTCCGGCCGTTTGGCTGTTCAGTTGGTCAGCTGTTCAGTCGATATAGCGCAGCCCCGCCTTGGCCAGCGGCTCGCGCATCTTGTAGTAGTCCAGCCCCAGCGTGCCGGAAGCAAACTCGGCCCGCTTGGCGCCCTCGTTGGCCTCGCGTGCGGTGGCGGCCTGCAGCGTCTTTTCGGCCATGGCGCGCGGCACGCAGACCACACCGTCGTCGTCGGCCACGATGACGTCGCCCGGGTGCACGATTTGGCCGGCACACACCACCGGGATGTTGACGCTGCCCAGCGTCGCCTTGATCGTGCCCTTGGAGCTGATCGCCTTGCTCCAGACCGGAAACTGGATCTCGTGCTGCAGCATGCGCACATCGCGCACGCCCGCGTCGATGATCAGCGCGCGGGCGCCGCGTGCCTTGAAGCTGGTCGCCAGCAGGTCGCCGAAGTAGCCGTCGGTGCATTCGGCGGTGACGCCGGCGACCACGATGTCGCCCGGCCTGATCTGCTCGGCCGCCACGTGCAGCATCCAGTTGTCGCCCGGCTGCAGCAGCACGGTGACGGCCGTGCCGCTGACCTGTGCGCCCGGATAGATCGGCCGCATATAGGGCTTGAGCAGGCCGACGCGGCCCATGGCCTCGTGCACAGTAGCGCTGCCGAAGGGGGCCAGCGCATCGGCGGTGGCCGCGTCGGTGCGGGTGATGTTGCGATAGACGACGCCGAGTTCGTACATGTCCTTGTTCCTTTACTTGCCCTTGGCCTTCAGTGCCGCGTCCAGGCGCGGAAACACGCGCCGCGCATTGCCCTCATAGACCTTGTAGCGCTGCTCATCCGTCAGGTTGGCGGTGGCCTGCACGTAGCGCTTGGTGTCGTCGTAGTAGTGGCCGGTCTCGGGGTCGACGCCGCGTACGGCGCCGATCATCTCGCTGGCGAACAGGATGTTGTCGACCGGGATCACCTTGGTCAGCAGGTCGATGCCCAGCTGGTGGTACACGCAGGTGTCGAAGAAGATGTTGTTCAGCAGGTGATCCTGCAGCAGCGGCTTCTTCATCTCCTGCGCCAGGCCGCGGAAGCGCCCCCAGTGGTAGGGCACCGCGCCGCCGCCGTGCGGGATGATGAACTTGAGTGTCGGGAAATCCTTGAACAGGTCGCCCTGCAGGCACTGCATGAAGGCCGTGGTGTCGGCGTTCAGGTAGTGCGCGCCGGTGGTGTGGAAGCACGCGTTGCAACTGGTGCTGACGTGCACCATGGCCGGGATGTCGTGCTCCACCATCTTCTCGTAGATGGGGTACCAGTGACGATCGGTCAGCGGCGGGCTGGTCCAGTGGCCGCCGGAAGGATCGGGATTCAGGTTGATGCCGACGAAGCCATAGTCCTTGACGCACTTTTCCAGTTCGGGGATACAGGTCTTGGGATCGACGCCCGGCGACTGCGGCAGCATGGCGGCGCCGATGAAATGGTCGGGAAACAGCTGCGACACGCGGAAGCACAGCTCGTTGCAGATCGCCGCCCAGGTACTGCTCACCTCGAAGTCGCCGATGTGGTGCGCCATGAAGCTGGCGCGCGGGCTGAAGATCGTCAGGTCGCTGCCGCGCTCCTTCATCAGGCGCAGCTGGTTGGTTTCGATCGATTCGCGCAGTTCGTCGTCGGAGATCTTCAGGTCGGCAACACGGGGCTTGGCCGCCGGATCCTTGATGCCGGCGATCTGCTGGTTGCGCCAGTTCTCCAGTGCCTTCGGCGCCGTGGTGTAGTGGCCGTGGCAGTCGATGATGAGCGGTTGGGCCTGGCTCATGCGTTTCCTCTTGAAGTCATTGCTGATCGGGATGAGGCCATTGTGCGCGCCAGGCGCCCGGCGCGCCACCGTTTGGCGCTACTATCAGCTATAGCAATTCGGCATTTCCCAAATTCAGCTATGCCGAATAAGAGGTGTCTATGGACTTGCGTCAACTCGAGTACTTCGTCCGCGTGGCCGAGCTCGGCAGCTTCACACGCGCCGCGCTGGCGCTCAACGTGGCGCAGCCGGCGCTCAGCCGCCAGGTGCGCCTGCTGGAGGTGGAACTGCGCCACAACCTGCTGCAGCGCAACGGCCGCGGCGCCGCGCCGACCGAGGCCGGTCAGCTGCTGCTGGAACACGCGCGCGGCATCCTGCACCAGGTCGAGCGTGCGCGCGAGGAACTGGCCCGCCTGCGCGGCGGCCTGGCCGGCCGCGTGACCCTGGGCCTGCCGCCCAGCGTGGCACGCGTGCTGGCGGTGCCGCTGGTGCACGACTTCCATCAGCAGTTGCCCGAGGCGCGCCTAGCCATCACCGAGGCCCTGTCGGCCAGCATGCAGGAGCAGCTGGTCAGCGGCCGACTCGACCTGGCCGTGCTCTACAACGCGCACCCGGTGCCGGACCTGGAAATCGCCCGGTTGGCGAGCGACGAACTGGTGCTGGTACGGCACCGGACCGATATCGCGCCGCCGCTGCAGGCAATCCACCTGCCCGAACTGGCGCGCCTGCCGCTGATCATCCCGAGCCGCCCCAACGCCATCCGCATCTACATGGAGGCCCAGCTGGCCGCCGTCGGCTGCGAACCCGACATCGCGCTGGAAATCGACGGCGTGGCGGCCATCCTCGACCTGGTCGAGGGCGAGGCCGGCTGCGCCATCCTGTCGCGCCACGCACTGACCGGCGTGGCGCGGCCCGAGGCCTTCAGCCTGCAAGGCATTCTGACCGTCGACGGCAAGCCGCTGCGCATTCCGCTGCACACGGCGGTGAGTGCGCGGCGCCCTACGACGAGCACGCAGCGCGCCGTGCTGGCGCTGGTGCGGCAGCAGGCGCGCCGATTTCTCGACGCCGCCGCCAGCTGAGCGCACCGGGTGGCGACCGGCAAGCGGCCTGCCGCGGCCTTGTCATGAAAACCCGCGCGGTTGATGTGCATCAAGACCTGTCCGGGGCTTGGCGGGCACAGTGTCCCCTCATGCTGTCACCCAACGCGTTCGATTGGCCGGGCGACACCTGCAGTCTGGCGCCAGGCGCCATTCTGTTGCAGCGCGGCCATGCCATGGCCCACGTGTACCACGTGGATCATGGGCGCGTGGCCCTGGGCGTGCTCGACAACGGCAGCCTGGCGCACCAGATGGGCATGGTCGAAGGCCCCTGCTGGCTCAACATCAGCTGCGCCGTGCTTGGCCTGGCACCGGCCATCGACGCCACCGCCGACACCGAGGTACGCGCGCGCCGCGTACCGCTGGCCGCCTTCGAGGCCGGCCTGAAGACGCTGCCGGAAACCGCGCTGTCGGTGATGCTCGACCTGGCGCGCGCCCACTACCAGCAGGCCGAACTGGCCGTCAGCCGCCTGGCGAAGGACGCCGAGGCGCGTTGCGCCGAATGGCTGCTGCGCCACGCCGAACCGACGCAGGACGCGCCCGGCATGCTGTCGGTGATGCTGCGTCAGCGCAAGCGCATGATCGCGGCCCAGCTCGGCATCGCACCCGAAACGCTGTCGCGCGTGCTGCGTCAGTTGCGCGAACGCAGCCTGATCAGCGGTTCCGGCCGCGTGCTCAAGCTGCTCGACCTGAACGGCCTGCGGGCTCTGGCCGGCGTCTGACGAAACGGCAGGCCGGGCCGGCTTGCTGACACATCCTCTGGTTCGTGCCGTCTGCGCTCAGCGCCGCGCTGGCAGCACCGCGCGCCGCGCGCCGACCACCTGCTCCAGCACCTGCGCGAACCGGTCGCAGGCGCCGTCGTCGAACGGCAGCGACAAGGCCATGAAGCCGCGCCGCGCCATGAACACGCCGTGCGCCAGCAGGTCGAAGAACACCAGCGCCCGCGCGCGGTCGTCGCTCGCCGCCAGGTCATCGGCGCTGTGGATCGGCCCGGCCAACGTCTGCAACTGCATCAGCGAACCAAGGCCGGTGAACTGCAGCGCCACACCCTGCCCGGCCAGCCAGCTGTTCAGCCGGCCACGCAGCGCCTCACCGCGCGCGTTCAGCGCGTCCAGCCGCTCGGCGGTCAGCACCTGGTGCAGCCCCGCCAGGCCGGCGGCCATGGTGAGCACGTTGTTGTTGAAGGTGCCGGCATGCTGCAGCGCCCCGCTGCCGCGCGGGTCGTAGCGCTGCATCACTTCGGCGCGCCCACCGAAGGCGCCGAACGAAAGGCCGCCGCCGAAATACTTGCCCAGCGTGGTCAGGTCGGGCCGGATGCCCAGCAGCGCCTGCCGCCCGCCGATCGACAGGCGCGAGGTCATCACCTCGTCGAAGATCAGCGGTGCGCCGCAGTCGTCGGCCAGCTGCCGCAGGCCGCTCAGGAATTCCGGCTCGCCCGGAATGCAGCCGCCCGAGCCCTGCATCGGCTCGACCAGGATGGCGGCCAGCTCAGCCCGATGCGACGCCACGCGCGCATGCACATCGTCCAGGTCGTTGTAGCGCGCCACGATCCAGTCGTGCGGGACGTTGACGGGCGAGCCGCCACCGGCGAAGGCGAGCACGCCGCCGTGGTAGCCACCCTTGAAAACCAGCACCTTGCGGCGCCCGGTGTGCGCAGTGGCGCTGGCCAGCGCCATCAGGTTGGCCTCGGTACCCGAATTGGTGAAACGCAGCAACTCCATCGACGGAAAGCGCCGCTGCACTTCGCGTGCCAGCGCGCCTTCGCGCGCGGTATGCGAGGACAGGCTGAGGCCATCGGCCAGGGCTTCGGTGATGGCGGCGCGGATCGCCGGCTCGGAGTGACCGTACAGGCCGGCGGTGAACTCGCCCAGCGCATCCAGGTAGCGGTGGCCGTCGGCATCCCACAGATGGCAGCCTTCGCCGCGCACCATGGCGGGCGGGAACGGCGCGAAGAACAGCACGCTGCGGGTGTTGCCGCCGGGCAGCACCTGCGTGGCCTCGTTGAAGACGCGTTCGCTGGCCGGATGCGTCCGGCGGTAGTGCTCGATCGTGTCGGCCAGTGCCTGCGCGAGTGGGTCCATGCGTTCAGGCTCCCTGGCGCAGCCGCGCCGGCGACACCACGGCCGCATCGACGCCGTGCGCCGTCAGTTCACCGGGCAACCCGTGGCCCTGGATCAGGCTCGCCGCCAGCAGGCTGGCACCGGCGGCGCTCTGGATGCCATAGCCGCCCTGCGCCGCCAGCCAGAAGAAGCCGGGGCAGGCGTCGTCGAAGCCGATCACGATCTCGCCATCCGGCACGAAACTGCGCAGCCCGGCCCAGGTGGCGCTGGGTCGGCGGATCTCCAGCGTCGTCGCTTCCTGGATGCGGTGGATGCCGAGCGCGATGTCCAGCTCCTCCGGCTGCACGTCGTGCGGCGCCACCGGATCGGCGTTGGCGGGCGAGCCCAGCAGCTGGCCGGCGTCGGGCTTGAAGTACCAGTGCTCATCGACATCGGCCACCATCGGCCAGTTCGCCACATCGGCATCGGCGGGCGGCTGGAAGGTGAAGGCGCTGCGGCGGCGCGGCTCGATGCCGATCGGCGCGGCGCCGAACAGTGGCGCCACCTCGTCGACCCAGGCGCCGGCGGCGTTGACGACGGTGGCTGCCTGCACCTGCGCAGCATCGGAGAGCGTCAGCTGCCAGCGGTCGCCGGTGCGGATGGCCGAGACCGGGCTCACCTCGGTCATCAGCCGCCCACCGGCCTGCCGCGCGCCGCGCAGAAAACCCTGCAGCAGCGCATCGACATCGATGTCGTAGCCGTCCTCGTCCAGCAAGGCCTGCTCGAACAGCCCCGGCCGCAGCATCGGCGCCGCGCGCACGATGGCCTCACCCTGCAGCAGCGGCAGCTGCGTGCCGCTCGCCGCCAGTTCGGCCGCCAGCGCCGCCAGCGCCGCGCCCTGCTCGGCCGTGGCCACGAACAGCGCGTGGCGGGTGTGCATCAGCGCCTGTTCGCTGAAGCCCGCGGGCGGCTGCAGATAGAACGCGCGACTGGCCCGCGTCAGCGCACGCACGCCCGGCGGCCCGTAGCTTTCCATGAACATCGCCGCCGAACGGCCGGTGCTGTGGTAACCGGGCTGCGACTCGCGCTCGATCACGATCACCGTGCTGCCGGCACGGGACAGCCGCCAGGCCAGCGAAGCACCGGCGATGCCGGCTCCGATGATCAGCACGTCGCATGAACTCATGGGCTCATTGTGGCGCAGGCACGCTCGGCCGCGCTCAGACTGGGTGGCGGGTGACCGTGCCGGCCTGGTTGTCGAGCTCCATCAACAGCTCGTGGTACTCGATCCGCACTGGCGCACCGCTGCGCTGCTCGGCCTGCGCGATCCAGGCCGCATCGTGGCCGCGCCGGGCCGCCTCGACCGAGGGCCAGAGGTAGATGCCGATGCCTTCGGTCTGGTCAGTGCTGCACAGGTACAGCTTGCGCACCAGCTCGGAATTGGCGCGCCAGCGCTCGAGCGTGGCCTCGGCGCCGGCGAGGATGTCGGCACGCGAGGTACCCGGCGGGTGCATGAAGCGGACGATCTCGACAATCAAGCCAGTTGCTCCGGATGCCACGCAGACGGATCAGCGCGCCCTCGCACCGGCGGTCAATGCGCGCCGGCGCGGCGACGGCCTGCGGACCAAGCGCCGCACGCCGCCGATGATGAGCGCCCGCTGGCCATCAGGCCTTGGCCGAGCGCGGCTTGCGCACGAAATGGATCGGCTGCTCGCGCACCGGCCGCGCCGGCGCGCCGTGCGCGCGCAGCGCGGCGTCCAGCGCCTTGCCGCCCTCGTCCTTCAGGGCCGCCTCGCGTGCGGCGGCAATGGCATGGGTGCGCGCCGTGGCATCCAGCAGCTGGGGCGACTGCGCCAGATGTTCCAGCACGTGCAGCAGGTTGTGCTTGCCGCGTTCGTTGGCCGATCCGTAGCCCTTGATCAGGCGGCCGCAGCGGGCGATCTCCAGGCCCAGCGCCGGGGCGGCCCGCAGGCCCTGCTCGATGCCGTCCAGCCACTGCCCAATCAGTTGCTGCTCGGTCGAATAGCGCTGGCCCTTGCGGCGCAGCCACTTCATCGAAGCCAGCGTGCGCAGCGCCAGCATGCCCAGCACGGTATGCGTGCCCAGCTTGAGCGGCTTGGCCCAGGGCTTGTCGCCGCGCGCCACGCGCGCCGCGTCCCAGCGCGTCAGGCGCCGGCCCAGGGCGGCCGGCAGCAGGCCGGCGAATTCCGGAACACCCGGTTTGAAGTGGTCATACACCTTGAGCAGGTCGCCCTCGCCCGCCTTGACCTCGCGCTGCACGCGCTGGCGCCGCGAGCCGGCGGCCTTCAGGTAGGCCACGCGCACGATGTCGTCGAAGGCCATCCACAGCGCCAGCCAGCGCGCGGCTTCGTGCGTGGCCTCGCCCTGGGCGGCGCCGGCAGCCTGCTCGGCAGCCCAGATCTTGCGCAGGCGCTCGAGGTAGAGCTCGCCGTAGGCGCGGTCCTGGTAGTCCACCACCCGGGCCAGCCCGAGGCCGATGCGCTCGTGCAGCGCAGGCGGAAAGCCGTCGGCGATGCGTGCATCCAGCACGGCCGGCTGGGCCGCGCCAGCCGGCTCGCGACCCTGCAGCAGGCTCATCACCGCCGCACCCTGCTCGCGCTGCCGCTGCACCGCCTCGAAACCGAGCGCGAAGCCACGCAGGCTGGCCTTGGCCGAGGCACCGCCGCCCTCGCCGACCACCGCCTCGTAGTCGGCGCGCGCGAACGGCAGCACGCCACTGGCGGCGATGCAGCCCAGCATCACGCTGCTGACCACCGTGCCGGCCTCGCGCGTCAGCCGGCCCATGTCGAGAATGTGGTGGCGCGCCGCGTTGGCCTGCACCATGGCGGCCAGTTGCGCGTCGTTCCAGCGCCCGTCGCCCAGCGGCATGCGCTCGGCCGTGGTCAGCGCGCGCGCGGTGGAGGAAATGACGCAGCTGCGCTCGCGCGAAGCCATGCCGTTGCCAATTTGGCGCACGGTCTCCATCAGCTCGCTCGACACCAGCAGATCGAGCCGGCCCGGCAGCGGCGTCAGGCCGAACACCGGGCGCCGGCCCTGCAGCGCGCGCTCGTGCTCGGGCCAGAATTCGAGGTAGTAGGTGGTGGCGCCGGTGCGCTGCGCGACGCCGGGCACCGAGGTCGCCTGCGCCGGATGGCCTGCGTGGCGCGCGACCGCGAACAGCCACTCGGCCAGCACGCCGCCGCCCTCGCCGCCGAGGGCGCACAGCAGCACGGTGATGGGTTGTTGTGCACTCATCTGGGTTTCTCCCCGCTCAGGCCGGTTGCAGCGCGCGCACGATGGCGCCACGCAGGCCGTGGACCAGGCGTTCGTGCCACTTCGGGTTCTGGATCACCTCGGCGCGGTAGAACGAGGGGCACAGCGTGGCCGCGTGCGCGTTCTCGCCGCACAGGCCGCAGCCGACGCAGCCGTCGATCACGGTGGCGATCGGGTCGACCTTGAGCGGATCGGGGTTGTCGCGCAGCGTCAGCGTCGGGCAGGCCGACAGCCGGATGCAGGCGTGGTCGCCGGTGCACACGTCCTCGTCGACGCCGTACTTCACCCGCACCACGCGCTTGCCCTTCTTCAGCAGGCCGGCGATCCAGGGCTTGACCCGGCGCTGGCGCTCGAGCTGGCACTCGCCCTCGGCCACGATCACCTTCAGGCCGTTGAAAGGGGTGGTGAAGGCCTCTTCCAGCGTGTCGCGCATCTTCGCCACCTCGTAGGTGTTGACCACGCGCATCCATTTCACGCCCAGGCCCTGCAGCGCGTTCTCGATCGTCTGGTTGGTATGCACCAGGCTGCTGCCCTTGTCCTCGGCGTTGAACTTGGCGTCCTCGCTCGGCGTCGAGATGATGTCCTGCGTGCCGGTGGCCGAGGTGTAGCCGTTCTTGAAGATCAGCAGCACCGCATCGTCGCCGTTGAACAGCGCCGCCTGCACGCCGCTGACGAGTCCGTTGTGCCAGAAGCCGCCATCGCCCATGATGGCCAGCACGCGCTTGTTCATGTGCGGCGACACGCCGGCGCGGCTGGCCAGGCTCATGCCGAAGCCGAGGATGGTGTGGCCGGTGGTGAATGGTTCGAAGGTGCCAAACGAATGGCAGCCGATGTCGGCCGCCACGTGCACCGGCCCCACCGTCTGCTGCGCCAGCTTGATGGCCGAGAACACCGGGCGCTCCGGGCAGCCGATGCAGAAGCCCGGCGGTCGCGCCGGCAGCGGCTCGGGCAGCGCTTGGCCCACCTCGCCGCGGCGCTGTTGGTTCGCCGCCAGCCAGCTCTGGACGTCCTGCACGTCGAGTTCGGGCGCCACCCGGGCCAGCCACTTCGCCAGTCCGGTGGCCATCACCTCGACGTTGTACTCGCCGCCCATCGGCAGCACGTCCTTGCCAGCCAGCGGAGTCTGGATGTCCTGCCGCCGCAGCAAGGTGGCGATCTCCTGCTCGATGTACTCCGGCTGGCCTTCCTCCAGCACCAGCACCGCGCGCTTGCCCTGGCAGAAGTCGGTGATCTGCTGCGGCACCAGCGGGCTGGTGACATTGAGCACCAGGGTCGGCACGTCCAGCTCGCCGAAGGCATCGGCCAGGCCGAACTGCTGCAGCGCGCGCACCAGCGTGTTGTACAGGCCACCCTGCACGATCAGGCCGAGGTCGGACAGCTTGCCGGCGTGCAGTTCGTTCAACTGGTGCTCGACGATGTAGCGGCGCGCGGCCGGGATGCGCTCCTCGTACTTGAGCTTCTCGTGCGTGAAGGTCACCGGCGGGTGCGCCAGCCGGCTGTAGTCGAACTGCGCCGGCTGCTGCATCAGCGCGCGGGTCGAGATCGATGGCATGCGGTTGTCGCGTGCCGCGAAGCTGCCGCGCACGTGGCAGGCCCGGATGCGCAACTCCATCATGGCCGGCATGTTGCTGGCCTCGCTCATGGCAAAGCCGTGCTCGACCATGTCGACCATCTGCGCCAGATCGGGCCGCGGATCGAGCAGGATCATGCCGGACTTGAGCGCGTAGGCGTGGGTGCGCTCCTGGATCACGCTGGCACCCTCGCCGTAGTCCTCGCCGATCACGATCAGCACGCCGCCGGTGACGCCGGGCGAGGACAGGTTGGACAGCGCGTCGGCCGCCACGTTGGTGCCGACGATGCTCTTCCAGGTGACGGCGCCGCGGATCGGGTAGTGGATCGAGGCGCCCAGCATCGCGGCGGCCGAAGCCTCGTTGGAGCAGGCCTCGACGTGCACGCCCAGCTCGGCCATCAGGCCGCGCGCCTGCACCAGCACATCCATCAGGTGCGACACCGGCGCGCCCTGGTAACCGCCGACATAGGCCACGCCCGATTGCAGCAGGCCCTTGGTGATGGCCAGGATGCCCTCGCCGTGAAACGTCTCCCCCGCGCCCAGGCGCAAAGATTCGATTTCCTTGGTGAACGAAACTTCCACGTCATGTCTCCTGACTGATCCTGCGCAGTGTCCGGTCTTTTGATTCATTCATCAATACAATGAACCTAATAAGAAACATGCGTTGAATGAATATAAACACGCTCGACCTGAACCTGCTGCGGCTGTTCGACGCCATCTGGCGCACGCGCAACGTCAGCCGCGCCGCCGAGCAGTTGGGCCTCTCGCAGCCGGCCGCCAGCCAGGGCCTGGCGCGCCTGCGCCAGCAACTGGGCGACGCCCTGTTCGTGCGCGGCGGCGGCGGCGTGGCGCCGACGCCGCGCGCCGAGGCGCTGGCGCTGGCGGTGCAGTCGGCGCTCAGCACGCTCGAACAGGCGCTGACGGCCACCGCGTTCGACCCGCGGCGCTCCACGCGCAGCTTCCGCCTGCACCTGTCCGACATCGGCGAGGCACGTTTCCTGCCGCGCCTGCTGGCCATGCTGCAGGCCGAGGCGCCGACCACGCGCGTCGAGACACGCCCGCTGCCGCTCGACGAGATTGCCCCGGCACTCGACAGCGGCCGGCTCGACGTAGCGATCGGCTATCTGTCCGCCATGGACGACACGCTGTCGCTGCCGCTGTTCCGCGACCGTTACGTCATCCTGCTACGGCGCGGGCATCCGATCCTGCGCCACTGGCGGCGACGCAGCGCGGCCGACGAGGCCGAGCTGCTGTCAGGCCTGCGCTACGCGGTGGTGCGCTCGCACGCCGACACCTTGCGCATCCTGAGCCTGCTCGGCGTCGAGGGCAACATCCGGCTCAGCGCCGCCAATTTCCTGTCCCTGCCCGACACCGTGAAGGCCACCGACCTGGCGGTGCTGATGCCGAGCCAGACCGCGCTGCAGTTCGTTGCCGGCGGCGAACACGCGCTGATCGAGCCCGACATGCCCTTGCGCGAGCTCACCGTCTCGCTGCACTGGAGCCGCCGCTTCGCCCACGACCCGGCGCTGCGCTGGCTGCGCGGGCGCATCGTGGACATGTTCGAGACGGCTGGCTGATGCGTTCGCCGCGTGCGGCGCGCGGCTGACTTTCACCGTGTCGCTGCCTGTCCACCTGGGCGGGAGCGACGGCAGCCGCGAAGACGTGTCTTGCGCTGAAAGAACAGGCGGTTCGCGGCTGCCACCGACCCTGCCCACCGAGGGCTTGCTACACGCGACCGGGCAATTCCGAACGCGGCATCAAGCCGCTACACGCACCGTCCGCAGCTTCAGCGAGAACTCGCGCAGCGCGGCGATGCCGCTGTCCTCGGCACTGCGGCACCAGGCCTGCAGGTCGGCCACCAGCTGCTCGCGCGTGCGGCCGGTGGTGAGCCACAGCTGGCGCAGTTCCTCGCGCATGGTGACCATCTTGTCGAGCACCGGGTAGGCGGCGCGCGCCGCCTCGAGCTGCGGCACGGCGGCAGCGGGCACACGCTCGGCATCGCGGTGCAGCCAGCGGCGCGCGGCGCCCAGTGCTCCGCTCCTGGCCGCACCGGCGGCTTCGGTCTGCTGCTGGAACACCTTGCGCATCTGGCGCGCGTAACTGGCCATCATCTCGTAGCGGTGCGCGATCAGCGCCTCCAGCGTCTGGTCGTCGGCCACCGGGCGCAGCTCGCCATAGGCCAGGCGTGGCGGGATTTTCTTCGGCGCTGCCAGGCGGAGCTTGCCCAGCAGCGTGATGTAGACCCAGCCGATGTCGAACTCGTAGGGCTTGACCGAGAACTTGGCCGAGGTCGGGTAGGTGTGGTGGTTGTTGTGCAGTTCCTCGCCGCCGATGACGATGCCCCAGGGCACCAGGTTGGTGCTGGCGTCCTGCGCCTCGAAGTTGCGGTAACCCCAGTAGTGGCCGACGCCGTTGACCACGCCGGCGGCCCAGAACGGGATCCAGGCCATCTGCATGGCCCACAGCGCCAGGCCCAGTGCACCGAACAGCAGCAGGTCGACGATCAGCATCAGGCTCACGCCCAGCACCGAGAAGCGGCTGTAGAGATGGCGCTCGATCCAGTCGTCCGGCGTGCCGTGGCCGTAGCGCGACAGCGTTTCGGCATTCATGGCTTCCGCACGGTACAGCTCGGCGCCCTGCCACAGGACCTTGCGCAGACCGTGGATCTGCGGGCTGTGCGGGTCTTCCACCTGCTCGCACTTGGCGTGGTGCTTGCGGTGAATGGCGGTCCAGGCCTTGGTGGTCATGCCGGTGGTCAGCCAGAGCCAGAAACGGAAGAAGTGCCGCACGGCCGGGTGCAAATCGAGCGCGCGGTGCGCCGAATGCCGGTGCAGGTACAGGGTCACGCTGACGATGGTGACGTGCGTCAGCAGCAGACCGACCAGCAGCACCTGCCACCAGGCCAGACCCAGCAGGCCATTGGCCAGCCAGTCCAGCGCAGCGGCGAACAGCGGGGAATCAAAGAACGGGGTCATGGGTGGGTCGTTCCTAGGCGAAGAAAGGCAGGCGCGCATGGCTGCCTGCCGGGATCCGGATGGTGCGCGGGTGCGGCCGGCCTGCGTTGGAGCGCCGCCCTCAGGCCCGGTTCGATTCTAGGTGTCGCATTCCGTGACAGGCCATGGGCAAAAGCCCTCGAGACCTGGTCGGCGCCCAATGCGAAACCGCGTTTCGTCCACTATTTGGCAGCCGTCAGGCGCGCCGTTGCCAGACGGCGGCGAAGAAGCCGTCGGTGCCGTGGCGGTGCGGCCACAGGCGCATCTGCTGGCCGGCCGGCAGCTCACTGTCGTCACCGGCCGGTGCGCACAGCTCAGCGGCCTGGGGCAGCTTCAGCGCAGTCAGCAGCTGGGCCACGTTCAGGGGCTCGAATTCCGGGTTCGCCGCACCGAACGCGGCGGCGACGCCCTCGTTTTCCTCCGGCAGCAGGCTGCAGGTGGCATACACCAGCCGCCCCCCGGGCTTGAGCAGCCGCGCCGCGCCGCTCAGGATGGCCTGCTGCTTGGCCACCAGCTCGATCACGTCCTGCGGCGATTGGCGCCACTTCAGGTCCGGGTTGCGGCGCAGCGTGCCGAGGCCCGAGCACGGCGCATCGACCAGCACGCGGTCGAACTTGGCGCGCAAGTGCTTGACGCGCTGGTCGCGCTCGTGCGCAATGGCGATCGGGTGCACGTTCGACAGGCCGCTGCGCGCCAGCCGGGGCTTCAGCGCGTCGAGCCGGTGCGCCGACACGTCGAAGGCGTACAGCCGTCCGGTGTTGCGCATGGCGGCGCCGATGGCCAGCGTCTTGCCGCCGGCGCCGGCGCAGAAGTCGGCCACCATCTCGCCGCGCCGCGCCTCCAGCAGCAGCGCCAGCAGCTGCGAGCCTTCGTCCTGCACCTCGAAGGCGCCGCGCTTGAAGGCGTCGAGCTGCTGCAGCGCCGGCTTGCCGGCCAGCCGCAGGCCCCAGGGAGAATGCAGCGTCGGCGTCGACTCGATGCCTTGCGCCTGCAGCTCCTGCGCAACTTGCTCTCTTTTCTGAAGCAGGGTGTTCACGCGCAGGTCCAGCGGCGCACCTTGCAGCAGCGCCGCCGCCAGCGCGTCGAATTCATCGCCGAGTTGCGCGCGCAGCCGCTCGGCCAGCCAGTCGGGCAGGTTGTGGCGATGCTCGGGGCGCAGCTGCTCGGGCGGCACGGCATCGCAGGCATCGATCCAGTCCCGCTCGGCATCGCTGAGCGCGGCCTTCAGGAAATCACGCGGTGCGTGGAAGGCCAGCATCGCCAGGCGTCGTTCGCGCGCACCGCGCCCGGACAGCGCCAGGTGCTCGTACAGGCGCTTGCGCCGCAGCACCGCGTACGCGGTCTCGGCCAGCGTGGCACGCTCGCGCGGCCCCAGCGCGCGCTGCTCGCGGAAGAAGCGCGACACCACGGCATCGGCCGGATGGTCGAGTTGGAGCACACGGCGCACCAGTTCGGTGGCGGCCTCGAGCAGGGCTTTGGGATGCATGGTCGGAATTGTCGCGCTGGCGCGCCCAGCGGTCAGGCGGATTCGCCCGCTCGGCGGGCGGCGGGCGTCATCGCGGTCGAAGCCACTCGGCAATGGCGCGCGGGTAGATCAGGTGCTCCTGGGTCAGGATGCGCGCCGCCAGCGCATCGGCACTGTCGCCCGGCAGGATCGGCACCACCGCCTGCGCCAGGATGTGGCCGTGATCGAGTTCGGCCGTCACCTGGTGCACCGAGGCGCCGGCGAAGCGGCACCCCTCGTCGATGGCGCGCTGGTACGTGTGCAGGCCCGGGAACGCCGGCAGCAGGCTGGGGTGGATGTTGATCAGGCGCCCTTCGTAATGCGCCACAAAGCCGGGCGTCAGGATGCGCATGAAGCCGGCCAGCACCACCAGCGCCGGGCGGCCTTGCGGGTCGTGGCGGTCGATCTCGGCCGCCAGTGCGGCATCGAAGGCCTCGCGGCTGGCAAAGCGCTTGTGGTCCACCACGCCGGTGGCGATGCCGGCTTCCTGCGCGGTCTGCAGCCCCCTGGCGCCGGGCCGGTTGCTGATCACCGCCGAAACGCGCGCGCCCAGGCGCTCGGCCCAGCGCTCGCGCGCAGCCGCACGCAGGATGGCCGCCATGTTGGAGCCGGTGCCGGAAATCAGGATGACGATGTGCTTCATGCGCGGCCGAGATTATGCGAGAGCGCACCAGATAGGTCGCGCTATGCTGCTCGCATGATCGCCCGCCCCCTGACCCTGATCGAAGCCCGCGTGCTCGGCACGCTGATGGAAAAAGCGCGCACCGTGCCCGACACCTACCCGCTGTCGCTGAACCTGGTCGTCACCGGTTGCAACCAGAAGACCAGCCGCGAGCCGGTGATGAATGTCACCGAGGCGCAGGCGCAGGAGGCGCTGGATGACCTCAAGGCCCTGAACCTGGTGTTCGAGTCGCATGGCAGTCGCGTGGCGCGCTACGAGCACAACTTCCAGCGCGCCATCGGCGTGCCCGAGCAATCGGCCGTGCTGCTCGGCCTGCTGCTGCTGCGCGGGCCGCAGACGGCCGGCGAGCTGCGCATCAACACCGAGCGCTGGTACCGCTTCGCCGACATCTCGTCGGTGGAGGGTTTTCTGGACGAGTTGGCCGAACGGCCCGAGGACAAGGGCGGCGCGTTGGTGGCCCGCTTGCCGCGCACGCCCGGCACGCGCGAGGACCGCTGGGCGCAACTGCTGTGCGGGCCGGTTGCTCTCGACGCCGGATCGACCAGTTCCGGCACCAGCGCGGCGCCGCCGGACGGGCAGGAGGCGCGCATCGCCGCGCTCGAAGCCGGGCTGGCGGCGCTGCGCGCCACGGTCGAGCGCCTGTGCGCCGAGCTCGGCGTGTCGCCGGCCGGACCGGAAGATGCCGCCGCGCATGCTACAAATCCGGCTTCAGAAGAAACCTGACCGAGGCTGATCGACATGGATCTGGCATTCACTCCCGAAGAACTGGCCTTTCGCGACGAGATCCGCGCCTGGGTCAAGGACCACCTGCCGCAGGACATCGCCGCCAAGGTGCACCAGGCGCAGCGCCTATCGCGCGACGACATGCAGCGCTGGGCGAAGATCCTGGGCCAGAAGGGCTGGCTCGGTTACGGCTGGCCAAAGCAGTTCGGCGGCCCGGGCTGGACCGCGGTGCAGAAGCACCTGTTCGAGGAGGAATGCGCCATGGCCGGCGCGCCGCGCATCGTGCCTTTCGGTCCGGTGATGGTGGCGCCGGTCATCATGGCCTACGGCAGCAAAGAGCAGCAGGAGCGCTTCCTGCCCGGCATCGCCAGCGGCGAGGTGTGGTGGAGCCAGGGCTACAGCGAGCCGGGCGCGGGGTCCGACCTGGCCTCGGTGCGCACCAAGGCCGAGCGCCAGGGCGACAAGTACATCGTCAACGGCCAGAAGACCTGGACCACGCTGGGCCAGTACGGCGAGTGGATGTTCAACCTGGTGCGCACCAGCAGCGAGGGCAAGCCGCAGACCGGCATCTCGTTCCTGCTGATCGACATGAAGTCGCCCGGCGTGAGCGTGCGGCCGATCAAGCTGCTGGACGGCGAGTGCGAGGTCAACGACGTGTTCTTCGACAACGTCGAGGTACCGGTCGAGAACCTGATCGGCGAGGAGAACAAGGGCTGGACCTACGCCAAGCACCTGCTCAGCCACGAGCGCACCAACATCGCCGACGTCAACCGCGCCAAGCGCGAGCTGGAGCGCCTCAAGCGCATCGCCAAGGCCGAGGGCGTGTGGGACGACCTGCGCTTCCGCGACCAGATCGCGCTGCTCGAGGTCGACATCGTGGCGCTGGAGATGCTGGTGCTGCGCGTGCTGTCGATGGAAAAGAGCGGCAAGAACCCGCTCGACATCGCGGGCCTTTTGAAGATCAAGGGCAGCGAGATCCAGCAGCGCTACACCGAGCTGATGATGCTGGCCGCCGGCCCCTACAGCCTGCCCTACATCTTCGAGGCCATGGAAGCCGGCTGGCAGGGCGACCAGGCCGCCGCCGCGGGCCTGCAGGGCTTCCCGGGGGGCGACGTGGCCAACGCCACGCTGGCGCCGACCTATTTCAACTACCGCAAGACCACCATCTACGGCGGCTCGAACGAAGTGCAACGAAATATCGTCGCTCAGACGGTACTGGGCTGATCAGGAGAGCAAGGACATGGACTTCGATTTTTCCGACGACCAGCAGCAGTTGCGTGAAGCCGTCGCCCGCTGGGTCGAGAAAAGCTACGACTTCGAGCGTCGCCGCAAGATCGTCGAGGCGGGCGGCTTCAACGCCGTCGCCTACACCGAGCTGGCCGAGCTGGGCCTGACCGGCATCCAGGTGAGCGAGGAGCACGGCGGCCTCGGGCTGGGCGCCGTCGAGACGATGGTGGTGATGGAGGAACTCGGCCGCGGCATCGTGCTGGAGCCGCTGGCGCAGGCCTACATCGCCAGCGTGGTGATCGGCCGCCACGGCAACGACGAGCTGCGGCAGGCCTGGCTGCCCCGCATCGCCAGCGGCGAGGCACTGGTGGTACTGGCCCATCAGGAACGCAAGGCGCGCTACCGGCTCGATGCCTGCGACACCCGCGCCGGCTCGGCCGGCCGCGGCTGGACCGTCAGCGGCCTGAAGCACCTGGTGCCTGCGGGCGACCGTGCCGATGCCTTCATTGTGCCCGCCATGCGCGGCGGCAGGCTGGAGCTGTTCCTGGTCGAGAGCAGCGCCGACGGTGTCGCCACCCGCGGCTACCTGACGCAGGACGGCTCGCGCGCCGCCGACCTGAAGCTCGACGACGCCGCAGCGACGCTGATCACCGCCGACGGCCTGGGCGCACTCACGCACGCCGCCGACATCGGTATCGCCTGCGCCTGTGCCGAGGGCGTCGGCGCGATGGAGCAGACGCTGAAGCTGACGGTGGAATACATGAACCAGCGCAAGCAATTCGGCGTGCCGATCGCCAGCTTCCAGGCGCTGCGCCACCGCGTGGCCGACATGAAGATGCAGCTCGAGCTGGCGCGCAGCATGAGCTACTACGGCACGCTCAAGCTGGGCGCGCCCGAGGCCGAGCGCCGCCAGGCACTGTCGCGCGCCAAGCTGCAGCTCGGCCAGGCGATGCGCTTCGTCGGCCAGCAGTCGGTGCAGTTGCACGGCGGCATCGGCGTGACTGACGAGTACGTCGGCAGCCACTACTTCAAGAAGCTCACGCAGTTGGAGATGAGCTGGGGCGACACGCTGCACCACCTGGGCGAGGTGTCCGAGCGCATGCAGGACACGGCCGGCGTGTTCGCCTGAAAGCACTGAAGCAGGAAAACCGGGCCGGCTGCCCCGCGGCCCAGCCTACCTGGGCGGCAGCCGCTTGACCCCGCCGGCGGTCGCGATGTCTACCATCAGCTCGAACTTGGCTTCCAGCCGCGCATGGGCGATCTGCAGTGCGGCCAGATCCTTCACCACCTCGCGCAGCGTGTCCTCGACGGCCTTCTGACGACGCGCCTGGGCATCAAACTTCTCGCTCACCAGCAGCATGGTCTTGAGTGCCGCGGCGGCGTCCTTGGCCCACGACATGGGTCAGGCCCCGCCCCGGATGGCCGCGATCTGCCGTGCCGCATCGGCGCGGATGGCGGCGATCTCATCGAACACCGCCTCGTGATGCGCCTGCGCCTCATCCAGTTCTTTCAGCAACTGGCTGCCGGCACGTTCGGCCTGGTGCGCCAGCCGAGCCAGACTGGCATCCGGCTCGGCGGCCGGCTGATACGCCTTCACCGCCGTGCGCACCAGTTCGCCCACCGATACCCCGTACTCGCGCGCACGCCGTACGAAGACCTGCTTGTCGGTCTCGGTGGTCATGATGACGACGCGCTCGGTGGCGCGTTCCACGGCGGCGGTACTCATGTCGGATGCTCCAATCATGTGCATGCATATGCACATGTGCATGCATATGCACATGTGCATGATAACCCGATTCGGCGCCGGCGGCGCGCGCAAGCGCCAATGCAGGCGGCCCCTGCCGGGCGACCGGCAGTTCCAGACCCCAGACCGGTCAAGCCGCCAGTTCGCTCACGCCAGGGCCGCCAGCAGCTGCGTGAAGTCCTGCTCGGTCGGCCGGGTGTTGTCGAACATCAGCAGTTCCGGGTAGTCCTGCGGGCTCAGCCTGAACAGGCGGCTGCGGTAGTCGTCCCAGTGGGCCAGCTTCCAGGCGTCGTTGCGGTTGCCGCGCGCGGCGATGCGGCGGCGCGCCTCGTTCTCCTGCAGATGCACCCAGACGATGCGCAGTTCCACATCCTCGGCCACCTTCAGCCAAGCCCGATCGATGAGCTTGTGGGCCCTGATCTCGCGCGACAGCGGGCCGACCACGATGGTGTTGACGCCCAGCCCCAGGTTCTCGCGCGCGGTGTTCAGCAGGCCGTGGTATTCGGGGTCGCGCAGGTGTTGCAGGTAGGGCGGGCTGTCGCGGTCGTCGGGGTCGCCGGTCAGCACGCCCATCACGGCCGAGCTGTAGTCGCCGTACAGCGTGTCCTTATCGAGCAGGCAGAAGGATTCGCCGCTGCAGCGCGCGTGCGCCTCGGCCATCAGCGCCGCGATGGCACGGCGCGCGATCGTGGTCTTGCCGGTGCCGGCGTGGCCGCAGAAGAAGATCAGTCGAGGCATTTTTCGGGTTGAGCGTTGAGCGTTCGGCCTTGAGCGTAACAGCCGGCCCCTCTTCCGCGCTCAACACGGAACGCCGAACGCTCAGCCTCTCGATCAGCCGTGCAGGCGCGAGTTCTTGGGCAGATGCGCCATCAGGAACTCCATCTGGTCGGCCAGGATGCGGCGGTTGCGCAGGATGAAGTCTTCCCACAGGCTGGGCACGTAGGGCGCGTACAGCAGCGGCATGTGCGCCTGCTCGGGCGTGCGGTCGCTCTTGCGGTGGTTGCACGAGCGGCAGGCGGTGACCACGTTCATCCAGTGGTCGCGGCCCTTCTGCGCCACCGGGATGATGTGCTCGCGCGTCAGCTCGGTTTCGTGGAAGTGGTCGCCGCAGTAGGCGCAGAGATTGCGGTCGCGCGCGAACAGCTTGGCGTTGGTCAGGCCCGGGCGCAGTTCGAACGGGTTGATGTTCGGCACGCCGCGGGTGCCGATGATGCTGTTGACCCGGATGATCGACTGCTCGCCGGTGCGCGCGTTGTGGCCGCCGCGGAACGTCGCCACCTGCTGGCCGACTTCCCAGCGCACCTCTTCGGCCGCGTAGTGGATCACCGCCTGCTCGAGCGAGATCCACGATTGCGGCAAACCCTGTGCCGACAGCTTGAGCACCTTCACAAAACAACCCCTCTCTGACAAGAGCCTGTCTGTGGCCGGCGTTGCCAGTGCCGGCCGCCCCTGGCACGCACGCGGGCAATGCCAACTGCGCAATATACTCCCAATTCATGACATTTTCGCGTCTTGGCGCTTGACTGGTGCGCGCTGCGCGCTATCAAAACAATATTCGACACCGGCAGCATGAGAATCTTCCACGGCCTGCGCCACCCTGACATCGCACCCGGCTGCGCGCTCACCATCGGCAATTTCGACGGCGTGCACCGCGGCCACCAGGCCATGCTGGCGCTGCTCAACAACGAGGCCGCGCACCGCGGCGTGCCCAGTTGCGTGATGACCTTCGAGCCGCACCCGCGCGACTATTTCGCCGCCGTGCACAACAAGCCCGACCTGGCGCCGCCGCGCATCTCGACCCTGCGCGACAAGCTGGACGAACTGGCCAACTGCGGCGTCGACCAGACCATCGTGCTGCCCTTCAACCAGAAGCTGGCCAGCATGCCGCCGCAGGCCTTCATCGACGACGTGCTGGTGGGCGGCCTGGGCGTGCGCTACGTGCTGGTCGGCGACGACTTCCGCTTCGGCGCCCGGCGTGCCGGCGACTACGCCATGCTGGATGCAGCCGGCATCGCGCACGGCTTCGACGTCGCGCGCATGCAGAGCTACGAGGTGCACGGCCTGCGCGTGTCATCGACCGAGGTGCGCGCGGCGCTGGCCGAGGGCCGCATGGACGACGCAGCACGGCTGCTGGGCCGGCCGTACTCGATCAGCGGCCACGTGGTGCACGGCCGCAAGCTGGGTCGCAAGCTGGGCGAAAGTGCACCGGGCCGGGGCGACGGCTTCCCGACGCTGAACCTGCGCTTCTCGCGCCGCGTCCACGCCTGGAAGCCGGCCGCCAGCGGCATCTTCGTGGTCGAGGTGCATGGCCTGACCGATACGCCGCTGCAGGGCGTCGCCAACCTGGGCGTGCGTCCGTCGCTCGACCCGCGGGACGTCAACGCCGGGCGCGTGCTGCTGGAAACCCATGTATTCGACTGGCCAGCCGAGCTCGATGGCCAGGAGGCCTACGGTAAAATCATCCGCGTGGATCTGCTGCACAAGCTGCACGACGAGCGGCGCTATCACAACCTGGCGGCGCTGACCGAAGGCATTGCGCGCGACTGCGCCGATGCGCGCGCTTGGTTCGCCGCGCGGCCGGCACGAATTTGAAGGGGCGGCGGACCCCTCATCGCCTGTCCGCGCCAGCGCCCCACCCCTGACCTCACTGCCGTTTGCGCCTGCAGCGCCCGCGCAAACGGCCGATTCGATCCAGATTCCCGCAAGGTTTGCGCACCATGAGCACCCCTCCCGAACCCGCCAGCAAGACCGACTACCGCAAGACGCTCAATCTGCCCGACACGCCGTTCCCGATGCGTGGCGACCTGCCCAGGCGCGAGCCGGGCTGGGTGCAGCAGTGGGACGACAGCGGCCTGTACAAGCGCCTGCGCCAGGCCCGTGCCGGGCGCGAGAAATTCATCCTGCACGACGGCCCGCCGTATGCCAACGGCCAGATCCACATCGGCCACGCGCTGAACAAGGTGCTGAAGGACATGATCGTCAAAGCGCGCCAGTTGAAGGGCATGGACGCGCGCTACGTGCCGGGCTGGGACTGCCACGGCCTGCCGATCGAGAACCAGATCGAGAAGCTGCACGGCCGCAACCTCTCGCGCGACGAGATGCAGGCCAGGAGCCGGGCGTTTGCCACCGAGCAGATCGCACTGCAGATGAAGGACTTCAAGCGCCTCGGCGTCCTGGGCGAGTGGGACAACCCCTACAAGACCATGAACAAGCCGAACGAGGCGAGCGAGCTGCGCCTGTTCAAGCGGCTGATCGAGAAGGGCTTCGTCTACCGCGGCCTGAAGCCCGTGTACTGGTGCTTCGACTGCGGCTCGGCACTGGCCGAGGCCGAGATCGAGTACCAGGACAAGAAGAGCAGCACCATCGACGTCGCTTTCGAGGCCGCCGAGCCCGACCGGCTGGCCACCGCCTTCGGCCTGCCGAAGCTCGACAAGCCAGCCTTCATCGTCATCTGGACCACCACCTCCTGGACCATCCCGGCCAACCAGGCGCTCAACGTCGGCCCGCACATCGAGCACGCGCTGGTCGACACGCCCAAGGGTCTGCTGGTGCTGGCCAAATCGCGCGTGGAGGATTGCCTCAAGCGCTACGGACTCGAAGGCACCGTGATCGCCACGGCCATGGGCGACAGGCTGGGCGGGCTGAACTTCAAGCACCCGCTGTACGAGGTCGACGCCGGCTACCGCCGCCTGTCGCCGGTGTACCTGGCCGACTACGCCACCGACACCGACGGCACCGGCATCGTGCACTCCTCGCCCGCCTACGGTATCGAGGACTTCAACTCCTGCATCGCGCACGGGATGAAGCACAGCGAGATCCTCAACCCGGTGCAGGGAGGCGGCAGCTACGCGCCCGACTTCCCACTGTTCGGCGGCATGGACATCTGGAAGGCCGTGCCGGTGATCAACCAGAAGCTTGACGAGGCCGGCCGCCTGCTGGGCGGCAGCACGCTGCTGCACAGCTACCCGCACTGTTGGCGCCACAAGTCGCCGGTGATCTACCGCGCCGCCTCGCAGTGGTTCGTGCGCATGGACGAGGGCGAGGGCGTGTTCACCAAGGACAAGGCCCCAGAGACCCTGCGCACCAGTGCGCTGCGCGCCATCGAGCAGACCGCCTTCTACCCGCCCGCCGGCCAGGCGCGCCTGCGCGACATGATCGCCAACCGGCCCGACTGGGTCATCAGCCGCCAGCGCGCCTGGGGCGTGCCGATCCCGTTCTTCCTGCACAAGGAGACCGACCAGTTGCACCCGCGCACCATGGAGATCATCGACCAGGCGGCAACGATAGTCGAGCAAGGCGGCATCGAGGCCTGGAGCCGCGTCACGGCCGAGGAAATCCTCGGCGCCGAGGACGCCAGGCACTACAACAAGAGCAACGACATCCTGGAGGTGTGGTTCGACTCCGGCTCGACCTTCTGGCACGTGCTGTGCGGCACGCACCCCGACGAGCACCACGAGAGCGGCCCCGAGGCCGACATGTACCTCGAAGGCCACGACCAGCACCGCGGCTGGTTCCACTCCTCGCTGCTGCTGGCTTCCGCCATCCGCGGCCGCGCGCCCTACCGCAGCCTGCTCACGCACGGTTTCGTGGTCGATGGCCAGGGCCGCAAGATGAGCAAGAGCCTGGGCAACATCGTGGCCCCGCAGGAGGTCAGCCACAAGCTGGGCGCCGAGATCATCCGCCTGTGGGTGGCCTCGACCGACTACTCGGGCGACCCCAGCATCGACGACAAGATCCTGGCGCGCGTGGTCGACAGCTACCGCCGCATCCGCAACACGCTGCGCTTCCTGCTGGCCAACACCAGCGACTTCGCTGCCGCCAAGGACACCGTGGCGCCCGAGCAGATGCTGGAGATCGATCGCTGGATGCTGGCACGCGTGGCCGAGTTCCAGCAGGACGTGCTGGCGCACTACGAGGTGTACGAATTCCACCCCGTGGTCGCCAAGCTGCAGCTGTTCTGCTCGGAAGACCTCGGTGGCTTCTACCTCGACGTGCTGAAGGACCGCCTCTACACCACGGCGCCCAAGTCATTGGCGCGTCGCAGCGCACAGACCGCGCTGTGGCAGCTGACGCACGCCATGCTGCGCTGGATGGCGCCGTTCCTCAGCTTCACGGCGGAAGAAGCCTGGCAGGTGTTCGGTGACAGCGAGTCGATCTTCCTGGAAGAGTACGCGCAGCTTGCCGAGCCCGGTGCGGCGCTGCTGGCCAAGTGGGACCGCATTCGCGACATCCGTGAAGTGGTCAACAAGGACATCGAGATGCTGCGCGAGAAGGGTGAGGTCGGCTCCTCCTTGCAGGCCAAGGTGACGCTGACCGCCCCACCCGCCGACCACGCGCTGCTGGCCAGTCTGGGGCCGGACATGAGGTTCGTCTTCATCACCTCCGTGATCGAGCTGAAAGCGGGCGATGCGCTGACCGTTTCGACCAGCGCCTCCAAAGATACCAAGTGCGAGCGCTGCTGGCACTACCGTGACGACGTCGGCGCCGACCCCGAGCACCCGACAATCTGCGGCCGCTGCGTCAGCAACCTGCACGGCGCGGGCGAAACCCGCACGGTGGCCTGAGGTGGCGCGTCGCGGTTCCGGCGGCGCCAGCCTGGCGCTGTGGCTGGCGCTGGCCACGCTGGTGGTGGTGCTGGACCAGTTCTTCAAGCAGCTGATCCTGGCCAACTACCAGTTCGGCGACGCTACCCAAGTCACCGGCTTCTTCAACATCGTGCGCGCCCACAACACCGGCGCCGCGTTCTCGTTCCTGGCCGGCGCCGCCGGCTGGCAGCGCTGGTTCTTCACCGCGCTGGCGCTGACGGCCTCGGTGTTCATCGTCTGGCTGCTGCGCTCGCACCCGGGGCAGAAGCTGTTCGCCTTCTCCCTGAGCATGATCCTGGGTGGCGCCATCGGCAACGTCATCGACCGGCTGATGCACGGGTATGTGGTGGATTTCCTGGATTTCCACTGGGATTTCCTGAGCCCCGTGTTCCACCGCGGCCATTTCCCGGCCTTCAACGTCGCCGACGCCGCCATCACGGCGGGCGCGATCGGCCTGATCCTGGACGAGATCCGGCGCGTGCGGCGCGGGCGCTGAAGTTCAGTAACCGCGCAGCATGAACTCGATGCAGGCTTCCACCACAGCCTGCTCGCCCACGGTCAGCCGGCGCATCGGCTGGCGCAGCAACGTGGCAGGCACCGCCAGCACGTTGGGCGTATCCAGCACGTAGAGTTCATTCGCGACCATCAGGCTGCTTTGGGCGCGCTGCATCACAGCTTGCCCTGGATCAGCCAGGCGCAAGGGCACACACCAGCGCGTGGCCGTGGTGACCAGATCGCTCTGCACGTCCAGAAGCAGCGCGTGGCTGGCCCGCCGATTCGGGTTGCGATAGAGATCGAAGCGCGGCATGCACGTCAACCCGCGCCGTGATCGACATCCTGCAGATACTGCTGCAACTGCTCGGCCGCCGTGCCATGGCGTGCCACCTCGTCCGCATAGTCTTCAAGTGCCTGGCGGTTTTCCAGTGCCCAGGCATTGGCCGAGCCATAACCACCCGGCGGCAACCACGACGCATCGGGTGCAGTCGCCGCGTGCTCGGCGTGAGCACCGGGCACCAGCCTCATGGGAATCAGCTCCACCCGCTGGTCAGGGTGCACCACCATCTCGAACAACTGTCCGGCAAACCGCTTGCCGAGCGAAATCTGGCCGCTGGCGCCCACTTCCTTCAGCATGGCATCACCTCGATACTCATCATGCCATCATGCGGCATGATGAGTATCATGTCAAACTGCGTTCCCACGCGCGCCTAGCTGATCAGGCTCGGCATCACAGCGTCAAAATAGTCGACCCGGTCGTCTGCCGCGCCTCCAGCGCCCGGTGCGCCGCCTGCACCTCGGCGAGCGGAAAGCGCTGGTCGATGTGGATCTTCACCTTGCCGCTGCGAACCACCTCGAACAGGTCATCGGCCATCTTCTGGCAGCTCTCGCGCGTGGCGATGTGCACGAACAGCGTGGCGCGCGTGACGTACAGGCACTTGGGCGCCAGGATGGCAGGCGCGAACGGCGGCACGGCACCTGACGCATTGCCGAAGCTGGCCATCAGGCCGAGCGGGCGCAGGCACTCGAGCGACTTCTCCCAGGTGTCCTTGCCGACCGAGTCATAGACCACCTTCACGCCCCGGCCGCCGGTGATTTCCTTCACGCGGGCGGCGAAATCCTCGCTGCGGTAGTTGATTGCATGCGCGGCGCCGTTGGCCAGCGCCAGCTGGCATTTGGCGTCCGATCCGGCGGTGGCGATCAGCTGGTAGCCCAGCGCCCTGGCCCACTGGCAGGCGATCAGGCCGACCCCGCCAGCAGCAGCGTGCCACAGGATGTGGTCGCCGGCCTGCAGGCCTTCCACCGGCAGCGTCCGGCGCAGCAGGTACTGCGCCGTCAGCCCTTTCAGCATCATGGCGGCGCCGGTCTCGAAGCCGATGTCGTCGGGCAGCTTGCACACTGCCAGCGCCGGCAGCACACGCGCCTGGCTGTAGCTGCCGGGCGGATTGCTGGCGTAGGCGGCGCGATCGCCGACCTTCAGGTGCGTCACGCCCTCACCCACCGCCTCGACGATGCCGGCGCCTTCCATGCCCAGGTTGAGCGGCATCGGTAGCTGGTACAGGCCGCTGCGCTGGTAGACGTCGATGAAGTTCAGGCCGATGGCCTGGTGGCGGATGCGGACCTGACCGGGGCCGGGTTCGCCCACCGGCAGATCGACCAACTGCATTTCCTCGGGGCCGCCGTGGCGGGCAATCTGGACCGTCAGGGCCATGCGAATCTCCTCATTGTTTGGATCACAAGACCCCGATGGTGCCATGCCCGCGCGGCGGCTGCGCCGCTCGTGGCACCATTGCCGGCCTGATGACGACCACACGACTGACGCCGGCCACCGCCGCCCTGCTGACCTTGCCGCCGCTGCTGTGGGCCGGCAACGCCGTGGTCGGGCGCATGGTGACCGAGCTGGTGCCGCCGCTGACGCTGAACTTCCTGCGCTGGCTGGTGGCCTTCGCCATCCTGCTGCCGCTGGGCGGCTGGGTGCTGCGCCGCGGCAGCGGCCTGCTGGCGCATTGGCGTCGCTTCGCGCTGCTGGGCCTGCTCGGTGTCGGCATGTACAACGCGCTGCAGTACCTGGCCCTGCACACGTCCTCGCCGGTGAACGTGACACTGGTGGCCTCCAGCATGCCGCTGTGGATGCTGGCGCTGGGCACGCTGTTCTTCCGCTCGCCGGTGACGCGGCCGCAGCTGCTCGGCGCGCTGCTGTCGATGGCAGGCGTGGCGGTGGTGCTGGCGCGCGGCGACTGGGCCCAGCTGGCGCGGCTGAAGCTGGTGGCGGGCGATCTGTATATGGTGGTGGCGACGATCTCCTGGGCCTGGTATTCCTGGCTCCTGGCACGGCGCGACGAACCCGACGCCATGCGCGCAGACTGGGCCGCCTTCCTGATGGCGCAGGTCGTGTTCGGCCTAGGCTGGTCGGGCCTGCTCACGGCTGGCGAGTGGGCGCTGACCGACGCGCGCATCGACTGGGGCTGGCCGCTTGCGGCGGCGCTGCTGTACGTGGCAATCGGACCGGCGGTGCTGGCCTACCGCTTCTGGAACCTGGGCGTGCAGCGCGCCGGGCCGGCGGTGGCGGGCTTCTTCGGCAACCTGACGCCGGTGTTCGCCGCCGTGCTGTCGGCGCTGTTCCTGGGCGAGGCGCCGCGCCCCTACCACGCGCTGGCGTTCGCGCTGATCGCCGCCGGCATCGTGGCCTCGGCGCGGCGGTGAGGGCATGAACCACACACCGGACCCGACCCCTGCGGCGCGCGCCACGGTCGCCGCGGACGCCGTGCCGCTGGCCAGCGGCTGGCTGCGCTGGCTGCCCGGCCTGCACGTGCTGCTGCACTACCAGCGCGGCTGGCTGCCCAAGGACCTGGTGGCCGGCCTGGCGCTGTCGGCGATGCTGGTGCCGGTGGGCATGGGCTATGCCGAGGCCGCCGGCGTGCCGGCCATCCACGGGCTGTACGCCACCATCATCCCACTGCTGGTGTACGCGCTGCTGGGACCCAGCCGCGTCATGGTGCTGGGGCCGGATTCGACGCTGGCGGCGGTGATCGCCAGCCTGATCCTGCCGCTGGCCGGCGGCAGCGTCGAGCGGGCTGTCGCGCTGGCCGCCGTGCTGGCGCTGCTGTCGGGCGGCTTCCTGCTGCTGATCGGCTTCGCCCGCCTGGGCGTGATGGCGGACCTGTTCTCCAAGCCGATCCGGCTCGGCTTCTTCAACGCCATCGCGCTGACGGTGATCATCAGCCAGATCCCGAAGCTGCTGGGCTTCTCGGCCACGGCCAATGGCTCGGTGGAGCGCGTGATCGTGATGGCGCAGGGCTTCATGGATGGACGCGGCAATCCGGCCGCGCTGATCGTCGGGCTGGCCTGCCTGGCCATCATCCTCGGCCTGCGGCGCTGGCGGCCGAACTGGCCGGGGGTGCTGGTCGCGGTGGTGCTGGCCACCATGGTGTCGGCCTGGTTCGACCTGGCCGAAACGCAAGGCCTGGACGTGATCGGCGAGGTGCCACCGGGCCTGCCGGTCCTGACGCTGCCATTCGCCGACGTGACGCTGGCCGATCTGCGCGTGCTGGCGCCGGGCGCCGCCATCATCGCGCTGCTGGCCTTCGCCAACACCAGCGTGCTGTCGCGCGCGCTGGCGGCGCGCAGCGGCCAGCGCGTCAACCCCGACCAGGAGATGCTGGCGCTGGGCGGCGCCAACCTGGCCACCGCCCTGATGCAGGGCTTTCCGATCAGCAGCAGCAACTCGCGCACGCCCGTGGCGGTCGCGGCCGGCGCCAGGACTCAGCTGGCTAGCATCGTCAGCGCGCTGGTGATCGCGCTGCTGCTGGTACTGGCGCCGACACTGGTCAAGGACATGCCGCAGGCTGCGCTGGGCGCGGTCGTGATCACCGCCTGCATCTCGTTCGCCGACTGGCCCGGCATGTTCGCGCTGCTGAAGCAGCGCCGCATCGAGTTCATGCTGGCGGTGGCCAGCTTCCTCGGTGTGGTGTTCTTCGGCGTCATCGAGGGCATTGCCGGCGCCATCGCGCTGTCGCTGCTGGTGATGGTGTGGAACGCCTGGCATCCGTACTACACGGTGCTGGTGCGCGTGCATGGGCGCAAGGGCTACCACGACGCCACGCGCCACCCGGAAGGCAGCCGCGTGCCCGGCCTGGTGCTGTTCCGCTGGGACGCGCAGCTGTTCTTCGCCAACGCCGACCTGTTCCGCGAGGCCCTGCTGCTGGCCATCGACGAAGCGCCGACGCCGATCCAGGTGGTCATCGTGGCGGCCGACGCGGTGAACGACATCGACGTCACCGCCGCCGACATGCTGGCCGAACTCGACCACGAACTGGAGGCGCGTGGCATCGACCTGCAGTTCGCCGGCCTGAAGGGCCATGTGCGCGATCTGATCATGCGCTACGGCCTCAGCCCGCGCTTCGACCGCGACCACTTCCACCCCACGGTGGGCAACGCCGTCAACGTATACCGGCAGCAGTACGAAGTCGACTGGAAGGACTGGGACGAGCGCTGAATTCAGCGCCCGGATCACGGCATTGGCTGACACGGCCGCACCGGGCGCGCTGCCTACACTGGGGGCTTTCACCACCCCACCAAGGAGCACCCATGCCCGTGAACCTGAGCGAAGACGAGTTGCAACTGCTGGCCGCACTGCCGCAATCCATCGGCTCGGCCGTCGCCTTTGCCGGCCGCAGCGGCCTGTTCGGCACCGGCAAGGAGATGTTCGCCTCCGGCCAGGCGCTGATGGCCGGCGTGAAGGACTATCCCGGCAACGAACTGATCCAGGCCATCGTGCCCGACCCCGCCGCCGCCGACAAGGGCGCCGAACTCGACCAGGCGCGCAAGACCCGCGACTGGTCGATGGCGCGCATGAAGGCCAAAGGCATCACCTCGGCCGAGAAGCTGACGGCACAGACGCTGGAAGACGCGCGCGAAGCAACGCAGCTGCTCGACAGCAAGGTCGACCCCGCCCAGGCCGCGCAGTACCGCGAGTGGGCCATGTCGGTGGCCGAGAAGGTCGCCATGGCCTCGACCGAAGGCGGTTTCCTGGGCTTTGGCGGCACCCGTCTGAGCGATGCAGAGAAGGCACTGATCGATCAGATCAAGACCGCGCTGAAAGCGTGAACTGTTGGTGCCGATGCAATCTTGACCAGCTAAACCGCAAAGTGCCAATCCAATAT
>NZ_DAOMOQ010000033.1:0-29544 GCF_035444425.1 Ottowia sp.
GCAAGCCCATGAGCATCAAGAGCGACAAATGGATCCGCCGCATGGCCGAGCAGCACGGCATGATCGAGCCGTTCGAACCCGGCCAGGTGCGCGAACGCGACGGCAAGAAAATAGTCAGCTACGGCACCAGCAGCTACGGCTACGACATCCGCTGCGCGCCCGAATTCAAGATCTTCACCAACATCCACAGCACGGTGGTCGATCCGAAGAACTTCGACGAGAAGAGCTTCGTCGACTTCACCGGCGAGGTCTGCATCATCCCGCCCAACAGCTTCGCGCTGGCGCGCACGGTGGAGTACTTCCGCATCCCGCGCAACGTACTCACCATCTGCCTGGGCAAGAGCACCTACGCGCGCTGCGGCATCATCGTCAACGTCACGCCCTTCGAGCCCGAATGGGAAGGCTACGTGACGCTGGAGTTCTCCAACACCACGCCGCTGCCGGCCAAGATCTACGCCGGCGAGGGCTGCGCGCAGGTGCTGTTCTTCGAGAGCGACGAGGTCTGCGAGGTCAGCTACAAGGACCGCGGCGGCAAGTACCAGGGCCAGGTCGGCGTGACCCTGCCGAAGGCCTGAGCAGGCGGCGCGGGCGTGGGCCGGCTGTGCCGCCAGGCCCACGGGCGTGTGACTTATTTGCCCAACAGGCTTGTCCTACAGGCGCTTGCGGCGCTGGCTGAGACGCTGGGCAACCCCCAGTTCGTACCATGCGGGCCATGGCTTCGAACAATGGTTTTCCCGCTCTGCATGGCTCCGCGCCGGTCCACACGACGACCGGTGAGGGGCTGGTTTCCCCGTTCCGCATCGTGCTTGGCGTTGCCTGCCTGCTGGCGATGGCCCTCATGCTGGCCGCCATCGTCGGCGTGGCCCAGGCCCAAGTCGCCAAAGGCCAGGACTTCCAGTTCAGCCGGCAGCTCGAATCAGCGTCCGGCTCGCAGTTCTACGCCAACCACGGTGGCTCCGACACCACCGAGTTCGTGCGCGGCGACATGCTGCAGCGTGTCAACTACACGCGCTGACACACGCGCCGGTGGCGCCTCAGCGCAGCGCCAGCCGCGCCGCCGCCAGATCCCATCCGGCCCAGCCACAGCTCTTGAACAACACCGGCCCGCCATCCGCGCGGGCTTTCGCGCCTTGCCGGACCACGTCGGCCAGCGCCGGCACACGGCGCACGTCCAGCCCGGCCTGCAGCAGATCGCCCGCCTCGTGCTCGGCATCGCGCGCATCCAGCACGATGCGGCCGCGCGCGGCAAGGTCGCGGCACAGCCCGGCGTCGAGTTCCGCCATCTGCGGCGTGAAGGCGCCGACGGCGGCGATGAAGGCATCGTCACGTGGCCGCCCACGCAGCACCACCGCGCTGGCCGGCGTGCAGGTGGCCACCAGCGGGCAGTCGGCCAGCGCGGCGTCCGCATCCCCCACCACCTCGGCGCGCAGGCCCAGCCCTTGCGCATGCCTGGCCAGCGCCTCGGCGCCACTGCGCCGCCGCGAGGCGATGCGGAAATCACGCACGCCCAGCGCGGCGGCAAACACCTCCAGATGCGCGCAGCCCTGCACGCCGGCGCCGACGATCAGCATCGGCCCGGCGAGGTTCGGCGCCAGCCAGCGCGCGGCCAGCGCCGACACGGCGGCAGTGCGGCGCCCGGTCACAGTGGGGCCATCCAGGATCAACCGGCGCCGGCCGCTGGCGACGTCGAACACCGTGACGTCGCCCTGGATGGTCGGCGTGCTGGTGCCCAGGTTGGCGGGCGTGAAGGTGATCAGCTTGGTCATCGCCGTGCCGGCGTCGCAGCCCGGCATGGCGAACAGGAAGGCGCCGCCGGCCATCGGCAGCACGGTGCGCGGCGGCACCTGGACCGACGCATCTTGCAGCAAGGCCTGGATCTCATCGACCAGCGGCACCCAGGGCAGGCGCGCGGCGGTCTGTCGGTCGTCAAGCAGAATGTCCAAGGGCCCGATTGTGGCCGTGCCGACGCGCGCTCAGTGAATCGCGCCGGCTGCCACGCGCAGATCCTGCCTGGTGGTCAAGGCGACACGGATGCCCACGCGCAGGCCCTGCACCATCTGCGCCAGCGGCAGGCCGGGCACGCCCTGCTCGGGCAGCAGCGGCACGTGGATGAAGCCGCCGCGCGCATGCTGCAGCGCGGGCGCCGTGGCCAGCCTGTGCATCAGGCCGTAGAACACGTGGTTGCAGACGAAGGTGCCGGCGCTTTGCGACAGCTCGGCCGGGATGCCGGCCGCCTGTATCGCCTGCTGCATGGCCTTGATCGGCAGCGTGCTGAAGTAGGCCGCCGGCGCGCCGGGCACCACCGGCACATCGACCGGCTGCGCGCCGACGTTGTCGGCGATGCGGGCGTCATCGACGTTGATGGCGATGCGCTCCAGCGACAGGGCGGCGCGCCCGGCGGCCTGGCCGAGGCAGATCACCAGCGCCGGCCGGTGCGTGGCCAGCAGTGCATCCAGGCGCGCGCTGGCGGTGCCGAACACGGTCGGCAACTGCGCCGCCACCACGCGGTGACCGGCGATCTGCCGACGCTGCAGGGCCTGTGCGATGAGCCAGCTGGGGTTGACGGCGTCGCCGCCGAAAGCGTCGAAGCCGGTCAGCAGCACCACGGGAATTTTGTGGCGCTTGTCTGACGGACGGGACGGGCGCGGGGCGGCTACCATTGCCGGAAATTTAGCGCATGCGCGCATTCAGGAGCGAACCATGAGGTGGGAAGGCAACCGTCGATCGGACAATGTGGAAGACCGCCGTGCCGGCGGCGGGGGCGGCATGTTCGGTGCGCGCGGCATCGGCATCGGCACCATCGTGATCGCGCTGATCGGCGGCTGGATCTTCGGCATCAACCCGCTCACCATCATCGGCATCCTGAGCGGCGGTGGCGGCAGCCCGGCGGTGGTGCAGCAGGCGCCGGGCCAGGCGCCGCCGGCCGACGACCGCGGCGCGGCCTTCGTCTCCACCGTGCTGGCCTCGACCGAGGACGTCTGGAACCAGGCCTTCCGTGATGCCGGCGCCCAGTACCGCGAGCCCAAGCTGACGCTGTTTCGCGGCGCCACGCGCACCGCCTGTGGCATGGGCCAGTCGGCCATGGGGCCGTTCTACTGCCCGGCCGACCAGACCGTGTACCTGGACATGGATTTCTTCGACACGCTGCAGCGCCAGCTCGGCGCGCCGGGCGAGTTCGCGCGCGCCTACGTGATCGCGCACGAAGTCGGCCACCATGTTCAGACGCTCACCGGTACCACGGCCAAGGTCGACAGCATGCGCGGGCGCATCAGCGAGCGCGAGCAGAACAACCTGTCGGTGCGCATGGAGCTGCAGGCCGACTGCTACGCCGGCATCTGGGCCGCACGCTCGCAGCAGGCGCGCAACTGGCTCGAGCACGGCGACATCGAATCGGCCATGAACGCCGCCGCCCGGATCGGCGACGACGCGCTGCAAAAGCGCAGCCAGGGCTATGTGGTGCCGGACAGCTTCACCCACGGCTCCAGCGCCCAGCGCCAGCGCTGGTTCGCGCAGGGGTTCAAGACCGGCAGCATCAAGGCCTGCGATACCTTCAACACGCAAAACCTGTGACATCCCCCTGAGCGGCTGACGCCGCTTCCCCCTTCTCTCGCTACGCTGCGCTTCGCGGGAAGGGGGACACAGCCGATGCCCGGCGCAGGTCCGGGCATGGCTGTTGCTGGATTGGCCTGCTCCGCGGCCATCTGAATGACCCGCCGGGGTTACCCCACAAAACTTGTCACACGCGATTTTTGCTGCGGTGCGACAATAGAGGGTTAATGGAAACCAAGTATTCAGACCTCGCGCTGGCTGATCCGCTCAAGCGCGCCGTGGCCGACATGGGCTACGAGACCATGACGCCGATCCAGGCGCAGGCCATTCCGACGGTGCTCGCCGGCCAGGACGTGATGGGCGCGGCGCAGACCGGCACCGGCAAGACGGCCGCGTTCTCGCTGCCGCTGCTGCAGCGCCTGCTCAAGCACGAGACCGCCTCGGTGTCGCCGGCGCGCCATCCGGTGCGCGCGCTGGTGCTGCTGCCGACGCGCGAGCTGGCGGTGCAGGTGGCCGACCAGGTCAAGCAGTACGCCAAGTACACCCAGCTGCGCAGCGCCGTGGTGTTCGGCGGCATGGACATGAAGCCGCAGATCGAGGAGCTGCGCAAGGGCGTTGAGGTGCTGGTGGCCACCCCAGGGCGCCTGCTCGACCACATCGAGGCCAAGACCGCGGTGCTGAACCAGGTCGAGTACGTGGTGCTCGACGAGGCCGACCGCATGCTCGACATCGGCTTCCTGCCGGATCTGCAACGCATCCTGAACTACCTGCCCAGGCAGCGCACCACCCTGTTGTTCTCGGCCACCTTCTCGCCCGAGATCAAGCGCCTGGCCGAAAGCTATCTGCAGAACCCGGTGCTGATCGAGGTGGCCCGCCCCAACGCCACCGCCGCCACCGTCGAGCAGCATTTCTACCTGCTGGACGAGGACGACAAGCGGCGCGCCGTGCGCCAGGTGCTGAAGGACAAGCAGCTGGGCCAGGCCTTCGTGTTCTGCAACAGCAAGCTGGGCACCGCGCGGCTGGCACGCGCACTGGAGCGCGACGGCCTGAAGACCACCGCGCTGCACGGCGACAAGAGCCAGGACGAGCGCCTGAAGTCGCTCGAGGCCTTCAAGCAGGGCGAGGTCGATCTGCTGGTGGCCACCGACGTGGCCGCGCGCGGGCTCGACATCAAGGATGTGCCGGCGGTGTTCAACTACGACGTGCCGTTCCACGCCGAGGACTACGTGCACCGCATCGGCCGCACCGGCCGCGCCGGCGCCTCGGGTGTCGCGGTGACCCTGGTCACCAGGCACGACCAGCGCCTGATGGGCGAGCTGGAGAAGCTGCTCAAGACCAAGATCGAGCTCGAGCCCCTGGAATTCGACGAGGAACGGCCGCGCGGGCGCATCAACGACGGCCGCCGCCGCTGGCGCGACGACGAAACCGGCGACACGCGCGACGATGCGCGCCGCGAACGCGGCGAGCGCCGCCACGCCAGCCGCCGCGCCGCGCCGCCGCCGGCGCAGGTGGATCCGTTCTTCGAGCAGCCCTACGAGGCGCCCGCCGACTCGGCAGACAGCCCGCCCGACTGGGAACAGGCCGCGCGCCCCGCGCGCAGCAATGTCTCGGCCAACATCAAGTCCAAGCGCAAGGTCGCCGCGCTGTTCAAGGCGCCCGACAAGGCGCCCGAGCCGACCAGCTGACCCCGGGACAGCGGGCCCATGCCAAGCGCGCGGATCAGGCCCACCAGTGCGTCACGGTGTGGATGCAAAGGCCGACCAGGCCGCCGACCAGCGTGCCGTTGATGCGGATGAACTGCAGGTCGCGTCCGATGTGGCGCTCCAGCTCGTCGGTCATCTCGCGCGCATCCCAGGCGCGCACGCGCGCCACGACGTAGCGGCCGATGTCCTCACGGTAGCGCTCGATCAGGCGCGGCGCGGCCGCCTGCAGCTCGCCGTTGATCCAGCCGCGCACCTCGGCATCGCCCGCCAGTCGCTCGCCCAGGGTCTGCGCGGCGCGGGTGATGGTGTGGCGGATCGATGAATCGCCGCGCGCCATGTCGGCCTGCAGCCAGGCCAGCAATTCGGCCCACAGCTGGTTGACGTAGCTGCCGAGCGCGGGATTGGCCAGCAGTTCCTGCTTCAGGCGCTCGCCGCGCTGCTGCAAGGCCTCGTCCTGCTGCAGGCGGGTGACGAAATCATCCACCATGGTGTCGAAGCGCCGGCGCAGCTGGTGCTCGGGGTCGTCCGCCATGTCGATGATGGTGTGGGCGATGATGACCACCACCTTGCGCGTCGCCAGGCGTGCGGCGACCTGGTCCAGACCGATCACCTTCAGCGCCTTGATCTCGCGCGCGATCGCCTCGGTGATGGTGTCCTGCACCGAATCCTCGCCCAGCAGCCGGGCCAGCTGCACCAGCACGCCGTCCAGCAGCTCCTGGTGCCGGCGCTCGTGCGTCATCACCTCCAGCACCTGGCCCGACAGGCGCGCCACCTCGACCTGCCCCAGGCCGCGCCGCGCCAGGTCGGCGACGAAGGCGCGCACGCGCTCGTCATCCAGCGCGCCGACGGCCCAGCGTCCGACCTCCACCAGCCGCTCGCCTACGCGCTCGGCATGGCGGGGTTGCGACAGCCAGTCGGCCACACGGCCGGCGGCATCGAACTCGTGCAGTTTGGCCAGCACCTGCTCGGTGGCGAGGAAGTGGGTGGCCAGAAAGCTGGCCAGGTTCTCGCCGATGCGGTCCTTGTTGGCCGGGATGATGGCGGTGTGCGGAATCGGCAGTCCGAGCGGATGGCGGAACAGCGCCACCACTGCGAACCAGTCGGCCACGGCGCCGACCATGGCCGCTTCGGCAAACGCGGCCACGTAGCCCCACGCCGCGTGGCGCGGCTCCAGCGCGGTGGCAACGGCGTAGGTCGCGCCGGCGGCCAGCAGCAGGCCGAGCGCCAGGCGCTTCATCCCGGCCGGGTCGCGCGCACGGACGCGCGGCAGCGCCCGGCTCATGCCACGCCGCCCGGCGCCTGAGCCTGCTCGCAGCGCACCTGGATCAGCTCGCGCTGCCAGGCGTCGGCGCCGATGCGCGCGGCGCTCAGCGCGCCGCCCCAGACGCAGCCGGTGTCCAGCGAGATCAGGTCCGGCCGGTCCAGCCAGCCTAGCGTCGACCAGTGGCCGAACGCCACCACGTCCTGCGCCGTGCGCCGTCCGGGCACCTCGAACCAGGGCATGAAGCCAGGCGGCGCGCTGTCGGGCGCGAAAGTCTTGGTGTCGAAATCGATGCGCCCCTCGGCGCTGCAAAAGCGCAGCCGCGTCAGCGCATTGACGATCACGCGCAGCCGCGCCGCACCCTGCAGGCCGTCGTCCCATTGGTCCGGCAGGTTCCCGTACATCTGCCGCATGAAGCTGCGCCAGTCGGCGCCGCGCAGCACCGCCTCGACCTCGGCGGCCAGCTGCATGGTCTTGTCCACCGTCCATTGCGGCAGCACGCCGGCATGCACCATCAGCACGCCGTGCTCGTGCAGCGCCATTGGCCGGTGGCGCAGCCAGTCCAGCAAGGCCTCGCGGTCGAGCGCGTGCAGGACGTCGCCCAGCGTGTCGCTGCGGTGCCCCTGGTGCACGCCCTGGGACACCACCAGCAGGTGCAGGTCGTGGTTGCCGAGCAGGCAGGCCGCCGCGTCGCCCAGCGCCGTCAGGCGCCGCAGCACCGCCAGCGAGGCCGGGCCGCGATTGACCAGGTCGCCCAGCAGCACCAGGCGGTCGCGGCTGGGGGAAAAATCAAGTTTCTCGAGCAGGCGCCCCAGGGCCGCGTCGCAGCCCTGCACATCGCCGATCAGGTAGAGTGCCATGCTGCTCATTTTCCACCGAGGCGACCGGCCCGGCCTGCATGGACTTTCTGCTGATTGCGTTCCTGACCCTGCTCAACGGCGTGTTCGCGATGTCCGAGCTGGCCATCGCGTCATCGCGCAAGGCGCGGCTGGCGGCGATGGAGGAAAGCGGCGACAGCGGCGCCGGCTCGGCGATCCGCCTGATGGATCAGCCGACGCAGTTCCTGTCCACGGTGCAGGTCGGCATCACCTCGATCGGCATGCTCAACGGCATCGTCGGTGAGGCCGCCTTCAGCGGCCCGCTGGCCGACTGGCTGGCCGGCTACGGCATGAGCGCCAAGGCCAGCTCGATCACCGCCACCGCGCTGGTGGTCACCATCATCACCTTCACCACCATCGTCTTCGGCGAACTGGTGCCCAAGCGTATCGGTCAGATGTTCCCGGAAACCGTGGCGCGCTGGGTCGCCAAGCCGATGACCTGGCTGGCGACCGCGGCAAAACCCTTCGTCGCCCTGCTCTCGCTGTGCACCAAGGCGGTATTGAAGCTGCTGCGCATCGACGAATCACGCGGCCGTGCCGTGACCGAGGAGGAAATCTCGGCCAGCCTCGAGGAAGGCGTGGATGCCGGCCTGATCGAGGAACATGAACACCAGATGGTGCGCAACGTGTTTCACCTCGATGATCGGCCGCTGACCTCGCTGATGGTGCCGCGCATCGATATTGAGTGGCTCGATGCCAGCCAGTCGGTGGCCGAAGCGCTGGATTATGTCGCCGGTCGTGGCCAGAAGCACGCGCATTCCTGGTACCCGGTCTGCCGCGACAGCCTGGACGAGGTGATCGGGATTATTTCCGTGCTGCGTCTGCTGGAACTGGGCCACCACTCGGACGCCCTGCTGGAAGCCCACGTGGCACCGGCCGTGTTCGTGCCCGAAACCCTGAGCGGCATGGAAATCCTGGAGCAGTTGCGCGCCCGGTCGGGACGCCTGATCTTCGTCGTCGACGAATATGGCGTGGTTCAGGGCCTGATGACGCACCGCGACCTGCTGGAGGCGATCACCGGCGAGCTGAAACCCGATGCCCACATCGAAGCCTGGGCCACGCCGCAGGGCGACGGTGCCTGGATTCTGGACGGCTTGGTGCCGGTCAGCGAGCTGAAGGCACGCCTGAACATCGATGATCTGCCGCACGAGGACAAGGGCCGCTACAACACCCTGGCCGGCCTGCTGATGTCGGTCACCGGGCGTTTGCCCGCCGAGGGCGATGAAATCGAGTGCGCCGGCTGGATATTCAAGGTGGCGCGCCTGGAAGGCCGCCGCATCGACAAGGTACTGGCACGCGTGGTCGCCGAGATCGATGACGAAACAGACTCCGAATAATCCATAAAGTAATATTGAGAACCGTCTCCGAAATGGTATATTTGGCGGGTCAAAATACCAACGGAGTATGATTCAGATGGCAACCTACAAGGAACTGCTGAAACAACAAGAGGCACTGGCGATTCAAATCGAGGCTGCACGCAAGTCGGAGATTGCCGACGCAGTGGCCAAGGTACGTGCGGTGATCGAGGAATATGGTCTCTCGGCTGCCGATGTATTTCCATCGGGTCGCCGGACGGCCCGGGCGCCACGCGCCGGCAGCAAGGTACCGCCAAAATACCGCGACCCAGCCACCGGACAGACTTGGACCGGTCGCGGCAAGGAACCCAAGTGGATCGAGGGCAAGGATCGGACCCCGTTCCTGATCGCCTGAACCGAAAACCCTTGGTTCACCGCATGAAAGCGCCCGTGGGCGCTTTTTTCATGCGCTCGCGCATTTCGACCCGTCACCTGCGTTCAACCAGGCGGAAGCCTGCGCACGCCCAACCCTACGCTGGCACGAGCTTGGCACTGATGGAATAATTCGCGCTTCACATTGAAGGAATCACACGATGGACCAGAACACCAGGCAGCGCATCGACGACGCGGTGAAGAACCACGAGATCGTCCTGTTCATGAAAGGCGATGCCGACTTTCCGATGTGCGGCTTCTCCGGGCGCGCGATCCAGATCATGAAGGCGATCGGCGTCCAAACCAGCGCGCTGAAGACCGTGAACGTGCTGGAAGACGAAGCCGTCCGCCAGGGCATCAAGGAATACAGCAACTGGCCGACGATTCCGCAACTCTACGTGCGTGGCGAGTTTATCGGCGGCTCGGACATCATGATGGAGATGTACGAGTCGGGCGAACTGCAGCAGCTGGTGAACGCGAGCACCTGACGCCACGCTCGAGAGCCGGGGTCGGGCGGCCAGCCACCGCACCCAGCGCTCGCAGCAACAAGAACGGACGCCTGGGGCGTCCGTTTTCTTGTGCGGTAAGTGCAGGCTTTCACCTACTTGCGCAGCATCACCTCCACCCGGCGTGACGCGGCGTTGCTGGCTGCGGTGCCAGTCGCCTCGGCCGGCTTTTCAAGCAGCAGGCGGTCTTCGGCGATCCCCTGGGCCACCAGTGCCGCCTGCACGGCCTTGGCCCGGTTCTTGGACAGCTCGGCATTCACGGCCGCGTCACCCGTCGGATCGTTGAAGCCCGAGATCGCGGCCTTGACATCGGCATTGGACTTCATGAACGCAACCAGATCGGCCGCCTTGCCGGCAAAGTCCGCATGCACCTCGGTCTTGCCGGAATCGAAGTAGACCTTCAGCGCCGGCATGCCATTGCTCATCAGATCAACCACGGCCGATCCGGCGGGTTCGTCGGCGCCGGCAGTTGCAGAGCCGGTCGCTGCTGCGGAACTCGGCGCTGCGCTCGGCGGCTCTGCCGATGCCGGTGTCGCTTCGGATGCCACCGATGCCGCCGACGCAGCCTCGGAGGCAGCCGGAGCCGCAGCCGATGCCGTGGCCGCAGTCGCGGCGGGCGAGGCCGTGCTTGAGGGGCCCGGACCCCAGTCGCCACGCGATGGTGTGGCCGGTGTCGACTCGACCGCCGGCGGCGCCTCCACCGCCTTTTCCTTCATCAGATAGCTCACGCCGAACACCGCCGCCAGCGCGACGATGATCCAGGGCAGCCACTTGGCGAACCCGCCGCCACCACCGGCCGCCGGCGCGGCAGCAGCGGCCACCGGCGTGGCGCTCAGCAGGCTGTGGCCCGTGTTCGCCATGCTCAGGATCTCGGGTGGCAGGCTCGATGGAATGCTGCCGCCGGGCGTCATCTTGCCGACCAGCGCCGGCAGCAGGTAGCCCAGAGCCGAAGCCACGTTGTCGCGCCCGGCATCCAGCTTCGAGGTCAGAAGGGACAACAGGCCGCCGCTGCCGCCCAGCGCGGTCTCCAGTTGGCTGTTGCTGATCGGCTGCGCCGCCGGGCCACCGCCAAGCCAGGACTGGATGATGGGGCCCAGCCCGGCTGCCTTGAATTTCTCCAGGAAACCGGCCAGTCCGCCGGTGTTCTTGTCGGTCATGTAGGCCAGCAGCATCTGCACCAGTGGCAAGGCCTTGTCACCCAGCCCAAATCGGGCACCCGCTTCGCGGACCAGGACATCAAACATGGGGAAACCTTTCTAGTTCGTGAATCACCGGGCGAGCGGCGCCGCCTGCACGTCTGTTGCGGCGCCAGCAATCGGTGCCCGCGCTGAGCCAAATTATAGGAAGCGGCGCGACAGTCCCATGTCATCCCAGTCCTACGGGCGGCCAGCCCCAAGTGCGCTGTGTACACTGCCGGGCTTCCCCCTGCGTCGACCGGCGTGAAGACGGCTGCACGCGCCTCGGATGCCTCATGAGCTTTTCGCAAAGCCTGTTCTTCATCGTCCTGCTGATCCTGGCCGGGGCCTTCTTCTCGGTGGCGGAAATCGCCCTGGCGGCCTCGCGGCGCCTGCGCCTGCGCCAGCTGGCCGACGAAGGCGACGCACGCGCGCTGCAGGTGCTGCGGGTGCAGGAACAGCCCGGCTCGTACTTCACCACGGTGCAGGTCAGCGTCAACGTGATCGCCATCCTGGGCGGCATCGTCGGCGAGGGCCTGTTCAGCCCCTATTTCGCGGCCGTGCTTCGCCTGTGGCTGCCTGAAGGCACGGCCGCAGTGCTGGCGTTCGCCGGTTCGGTGGCACTCGTCACCTCGCTGTTCGTGATCTTCTCCGACCTGATGCCCAAGCGGCTGGGCCTGGCCGAGCCGGAACGGCTGGCGATGGCGCTGGTGGGACCGATGCAGAAGGTGCTGCTGCTGCTGGGGCCGGCGGTCTGGTTCTACAACCAGTGCGCCAACCTGCTCATGCGCCTGCTGGGCCTGCCGACCCAGCGCGACGACCGCATCACGCCCGACGACATCCTGGCGCTGGCCGAGGCCGGCACCCAGGCCGGCGTGATCGACCGGCCCGAGCAGCACGTGATCGAGAACGTGTTCGAGCTCGACACCCGCTGGGTCAGCAGCGCCATGACGCCACGCGACCGCATCGCCTGGCTGCGCCACGACGACAGCGACGAGGTGGTGCGCACGCGCATCGCGGCCGAGCCGTTCTCGACCTACCCGGTGTGCGACGGTGAACTGGACCAGGTGCTCGGCTACGTGGATGCCAAGGACCTGTTCCAACGCGTGCTGCACCAGCAGCCGATCCGGCTGACCGACGACGACCTGCTGCACCGCATCCTGGTGGTGCCGGACAGCCTGACCCTGTCGGAAGTGCTGCAGGAGTTCCGGCAGCAGCGCGAGGACTTCGCACTGATCGTCAACGAGTACAGCACGGTGGTCGGCGTGATCACGCTCAACGACGTCATGAGCACCGTGATGGGTGAGCTGGTGCGGCCCGAGGACGAGGAGCCGATCGTGCAGCGCGACGACGGCTCCTGGCTGATCGACGGCCACACGCCGATGCAGGACGTGCAGCGCGCACTGGGTCTCGACGAGTTGCCAAGCGCCGATGAATACGACACGCTGGCAGGCTTCCTGATGGTGATGCTGCGCCGCGTGCCGCGCCGCACCGACCAGGTGGTCTGGGGCGAGCACCGCTTCGAGGTGATGGACGTCGACAACTACCGCATCGACCAGGTGCTGGTCACGCGGGCTGACCTGGCGCCCGCTGCAGGCGCATCGCCGGATTCCTGACGCGTGCTACGCGACGCTGGATGCGTCCGCGAACAGCCAGCGCTTGCGCGCCCCGAGCACGGCGTTCGGGTACGGCGCGCGCCCGCGCGAGCCGTTGTAGCGCCCCAGCGCCATGAACAGGTCGCCGCGCTCGCGGTCCAGGTAGTGGCGCAGGATCACGCAGCCGAAGCGCAGATTGGTCTGCATGTGGAACAGCTTGGCCGGATCGCCGTCGCCAATGACGCGGCTCCAGAACGGCATCACCTGCATGTAGCCACGCGCGCCGACGCTGGAGACGGCGAACTTGCGGAACGCGCTCTCGACCTGGATCAGGCCCAGCACCAGCGAGACATCGAGCCCGGCGCGACGGCTTTCGTACCACGCCGTCTGCAGGAACTCGACGCGGGTGTTGAGATCCTTCTTGCGGCCGTAGAGCCGGTCGCTCATGGCGGACAGCCAGCGCAGGTAAGCCAGGCGCGCCTCGGTAGTCGCGAAGGTGGGCACCGGTGGCGCGCCGCTGGCGATCGCCGAGCTGAGCGCGGTGCGCACCGAATCGGCCAGCGGTTCCTCCAACTGGCCACCGGCCCAGGCCAGGCTCGGCGCCAGCCACACAGCCGGCACCACCGCGACACCGGCGAGCCAGCGGCGCCGGTCCGGCTGGTGCCCCCGATGCGACCACACGCTGCGTTCGTTCACGCCTTCAGCCTGCTCCCCAGATACGCGGCCATCTCGCCTGCCGGCACGCGCGTGGCCGCGGCATCGCGGCGGTGCTGGTACTCGAGCTGGCCGTCCTTCAGACTCTTGTCGCCAATGGTCACACGATGCGGCACGCCAATCAACTCCCAATCGGCGAACATCGCACCGGGGCGCTCGCCGCGGTCGTCCAGGATCACGTCGACACCGGCCGCGCGCAACTCCGCGTAGAGGCTTTCGGCCGCCGCCCGCACCGCCTCGCTGCGGTCCATGCCGACCGGGCAGATCACCACAGTGAAGGGTGCGATGGCATCCGGCCAGATGATGCCGCGCTCGTCATGGTTCTGCTCGATCGCTGCCGCCGGCAGGCGCGTGATGCCGATGCCGTAGCAACCCATCTCAAAGGGCTTAGGCTTACCGTCCTCGTCGAGGAAGGTGGCATCCATGGCGCGGCTGTACTTGGTGCCGAGGTAGAACACGTGGCCGATCTCGATGCCGCGCTCGATGGCGAGCTGGCCCTGGCCATCGGGCGATGGATCGCCCGCCACCACGTTGCGCAGATCCGCCACCGCGTCCGGCTCGGGCAGATCGCGCCCCCAGTTGACGCCGGTGATGTGGAAGTCCGCCTCGTTGGCGCCGCAAACCCAGTCGGCCATCACGGCCACTTCGCGGTCGGCAACGATCTTCACTGGTTTCTTGAGCCCGATCGGCCCCAGGTAGCCGGGCTTGGTGCCGAAATGCTCGATGATCTCGGGCACGGTGGCGAAACGGAAGCCCTTGTCCAGCCCCGGCACCTTGCCGGCCTTGACTTCGTTCAGGTCGTGATCGCCGCGCAGCAGTAGCAGCCAGACCTGCGTCATGGCGACTTCACCCTTGTCGTCCAGCTCATCGGTCGCCAGCACCAGCGACTTGACCGTGCTGACCAGCGGAATGCCGAGCAGCTCGGCGACGTCCCCACAGGTTGCCTTGCCGGGCGTCGGCGTCTTCGTCATCGGCTGCGCGGGCGCCAGGCGCGGGCCCGGCGGCGCCAGCGCCTCGGCTTTCTCCATGTTGGCGGCGTAGTCGCTGCCGGTCGAGTAGACGATGGCGTCCTCGCCGGTGGCGGCGATGACCTGGAACTCCTCGCTCAGGTCGCCGCCGATGGCGCCCGAATCGGCCGCGACCGCGCGGTAGCTGAGGCCGAAGCGGTCGAAGATGGCACGGTAGGCCGCCGCCATCACCTGGTAGCTCTGCTTGGCGCTGGCTTCGTCGCGGTCGAAGCTGTAGGCGTCCTTCATGATGAACTCGCGCCCGCGCATTAGGCCGAAGCGCGGCCGCCGCTCGTCGCGGAACTTGGTCTGGATCTGGTACAGGTTCTTGGGCAGCTGCTTGTAGCTGCGCAAGTCCTGGCGCGCGATGTCGGTCACTGCCTCCTCGCTGGTCGGCTGGATGACGAAGTCGCGCTGATGCCGGTCCTTCACCCGCAGCAGTTCAGGCCCCATGCTCTGGAAGCGCCCCGACTCGCTCCACAGCTCGGCCGGTTGCACCACCGGCATGGTGCATTCGATGGCGCCGGCGCGGTTCATCTCTTCGCGCACGATCGCCTCGACCTTGCGGATCACGCGCAGGCCCATTGGCATGTAGGTGTAGATGCCGGCGGACAGGCGCTTGATCATGCCGGCGCGCAGCATCAGCTGGTGACTGACGATCTCGGCGTCGGACGGGGCTTCCTTGAAGGTGGCAATCAGGAACTGGGAGGCTTTCATAGATCGCGGCGCGAGTCCACGCCGTGGATGGGGTTTGTGCCCACTTGCGACGCGCTTGCCGCGCGGCATAATGGCTACAACTTATTGATTTTGGGGTTCGATTATGCTTGACCGTGAAGGCTTCCGCCCGAACGTCGGCATCATCTTGCTCAACCAGAAGAATCAGGTATTTTGGGGCAAGCGCATCCGCACCCATTCCTGGCAGTTCCCCCAAGGCGGCATCGACCGCGGGGAATCCCCGGAACAGGCGATGTTCCGGGAACTGCACGAGGAAGTCGGCCTGCATCCGGAGCATGTGCGCATCGTCGCCCGAACGCGTGACTGGTTGCGCTACGAGGTGCCAGACCGCTACATCCGCCGCGATGCCCGTGGTCACTACAAGGGCCAGAAACAGATCTGGTATCTGCTGCAACTGATGACCCACGACTGGCACCTGAACCTGCGGGCCACTGCCAAGCCCGAGTTCGACGCCTGGCGCTGGAACGACTACTGGGTGCCGCTGGACGTGGTGGTCGAGTTCAAGCGCGGCGTGTACGAGATGGCGCTGACGGAACTGGCGCGCTTCCTGCCGCGGCAGGAGTACCGTAACCGCTACCTGCGCGGCGGCACGCGCCAGCGCGATGACAACCGGCAGGCGCCGATCCAGACCCAGGACACGCGCCGTCCCCAGGTACCGTTCGAGCTGCCGCCCGACGCCAGCATCGACGTGATGCCACGCCGCTCGTTCCTGAACCGCAACGAATCATGAGTTTCTGCTTGAGGAGCTTCGGGCGCATCCACGCCCGCCGCCTGCTGGCCGGCGTCGCGCTGGCGGCATTGGCATCCGCCATCGGTCCGGCACTGGCGCAATACGCTGACCTGGACCGCGCCGACTGGAAGGAAGACGCCGTGCCACCACCACCGGCCTATGCCACCAGCGGGCTGATCGAGATCGAGCGTTCGCGCGGCGCCAGCGTGAAGCTGGGTGTCGACCCCAAGACCATCAGCATCAGCCATGACACCGGCATCGTCCGCTACGTGGTGGTGGCGCAGGGGCCGTCGGCGGTCAACGCCACCTACGAAGGCATCCGCTGCGCCACCGGTGAGTTCCGCGTGTACGCGCACCAGTCGCAGGGCAACCCCTGGACCAGCTACGAAGACAGCAGCTGGCGCAGCATGCGCGGGCAGTCCAGCGTGATGGTGCAGCACCCGTACTGGCTGGCACGCAACGGCATGTGCAACGGCACGGTCTTGCGCTCCACCGTGTCCGACATGGTGCACGAGCTGAAGTCGGGCAACCAGTCGCTGTACTACTGAGGACGGCTGGATCGATGCGGGCTGGCCGGCGCGCCACCGGCTAGCGCGTCAGTGCCAGATTGTCCCGATGCACCATCTCGGGCCCGGCGCTGTAGCCTAGCAGCGACTCGATCTCACTCGACGGCTTGCGGCACAGCAGGCGCGCCTCGGCGCTGGAGTAATTCGCCAGGCCGCGCGCCAGTTCGATGCCGGCCGCATCGCGGATGGCGATCACGTCACCGCGCGAGAACACGCCTTCCACCAGCGTCATGCCGATCGGCAGCAGGCTCTTGCCTTCGCGCCGCAGCTTGGCCGCGGCGCCATCGTCGACGACCAGCGCGCCGCGCAGCTGCAGGTGATCCTGGATCCACTGCTTGCGCGCCTGCGTCTTCTGCGTCTGCGCCACCAGCACGGTGCCGATGTGCTGGCCCGACGCCAGCCGCACCAGCGCGTTCGGCTCGCGCCCCCAGGCGATCACCGTCGAAGCGCCCGAGCCAGCCGCGCGCTTGGCCGCCAGGATCTTGGTCAGCATGCCGCCCTTGCCGATGCTGGAGCCGGCGCCGCCAGCCATGCGCTCCAGCGCCGGATCACCGGCGCGTGCCTGGTGCACGAACTCGGCCGCCGGGTCGCGGCGCGGATCGGCGGTGTACAGGCCGGGCTGGTCGGTCAGGATCACCAGCAGGTCGGCCTCGACCAGGTTCGCCACCAGCGCGCCCAGGGTGTCGTTGTCGCCGACCTTGATCTCGTCGGTGACCACCGTGTCGTTCTCGTTGATGACCGGCAGCACCTGGTACTCCAGCAGCGTCAGCAGCGCCGAGCGCGCATTCAGGTAGCGCTCGCGGTCGGCCAGGTCGGCGTGCGTCAGCAGCACCTGCGCGCTGCGCAGGCCATGCTCGCGCAGCTTGGTCTCGTACATCTGCGCCAGCCCCATCTGGCCGACGGCGGCGGCGGCCTGCAGCTCGCCCACCTCGCGCGGCCGCTGGCGCCAGCCCAGGCGCTTCATGCCCTCGGCGATGGCACCGCTGGAGACCATGATCACCTCGCGCCTGCCGCTCAGACCCTGGCCCGCGTCGCCCACCGCCAGCAGCGCCAGCTGGCGGCACCATTCACCGATCGCCACCTCGTCCAGGCCGCGCCCCTCGTTGGTCACCAGGCTGGAGCCGACCTTGACGACGATGCGCCGCGCCTGCTGCAGCAGCCGGGATACGTTCTCTTCGCTCATGTGCTTGTGTGAAAAGGCCCGCGCATCGAGCGCCGCTGCCGCATCAGGGAAAACTCAGCGCTCGGTGAAGCGCGGATCCAGTTCCTCTTGCGGCGCCGCCGCCTCCTGTTCGGCGCGCACGTGCCGGTAGATTGCCTGCACCAGCAGCTCGCAACCCTCGCGCGTCAGTGCCGAGATCTCGAACACCGGTCCTTTCCAGCGCAAGCGCCGCACGAAGTCCTTGACGCGCGCCTCGCGCTGCTCGGCCGGCACCATGTCCAGCTTGTTCAGCACCAGCCAGCGCGGTTTCTCGTACAAGGCCTTGTCGTACTTCTTCAGCTCGGCCACGATGGCGCGCGCCTGCGCGACCGGATCGACCCCCTCGTCGAACGGCGCGATGTCGACGATGTGCAGCAGCAGGCGCGTGCGCTGCAGGTGGCGCAGGAACTGGTGGCCCAGGCCGGCGCCCTCGCTGGCGCCCTCGATCAGGCCCGGGATGTCGGCCACCACGAAGCTCTGCTCCGGCCCCACGCGCACCACGCCCAGGTTGGGATGCAGGGTGGTGAAAGGGTAGTCGGCGATCTTCGGCCGCGCGTTGCTGACGGCGGCGATGAAGGTCGACTTGCCGGCGTTCGGCATGCCCAGCAGGCCGACGTCGGCCAGCACCTTGAGCTCGAGCTTCAGGCTCTTCTTCTCGCCCGGCCAGCCCGGCGTCTTCTGCCGCGGCGCGCGGTTGATCGAGCTCTTGAAACGCAGGTTGCCGAAGCCGCCATCGCCGCCCTTGGCGATCATGACCTGCTCGCCCGGCGTCATGAGCTCGCACAGCACCTCGCCGGTTTCGGCGTCGCTCAGGACGGTGCCGACCGGCATCTTCAGCGTGATGTCGTCACCGGCGGCGCCGAAGCGATCCGACCCCATGCCGTGCTGGCCGCGCCTGGCCTCGTGCCGGCGCGCGTAGCGGTAGTCGATCAAGGTGTTGAGGTTGCTGTCGGCCACGGCGAACACGTGGCCACCACGGCCGCCATCGCCACCGTCCGGCCCGCCGAACTCCTTGTATTTCTCGTGCCGGAACGAGGCGCAGCCGTTGCCGCCATCGCCGGCGGCGATGTCGATGTAGGCTTCGTCGACGAACTTCATGATCGCTCAAGTGTAGGGGCTGCCGGTGCCGGTCGGGCTGCGCGCTGCCACGATGCCTGCGCCCTGAAACGGCGAAGCCCCGCGCGGGCGGGGCTTCGGTCAGCCGGGCTGTGTCGCGCGCGGGCCGATCAGGCCGCGGCCGGCGTGACCTCGACCGTGTGCTTGCTCAGCGCACCCTTGGTGGTGAACGAGACCTGCCCGTCGACCAGCGCAAACAGGGTGTGGTCGCGGCCGATGCCGACGTTGGTGCCGGCATGGAACTTGGTGCCGCGCTGGCGCACGATGATGGAGCCGGCGCTGACGGTCTGGCCGCCGAACGCCTTCACGCCCAGCATCTTGGGCTTGGAGTCGCGGCCGTTGCGTGTGGAGCCGCCGCCTTTCTTCTGTGCCATGGTGTGTTACTCCTTGGACTGGCCGGCGCCGTTGATGGCGCCGATCTCGAGCTCGGTATAGCCTTGGCGATGGCCCTGGCTCTTCTGATAGTGCTTGCGACGGCGCAGCTTGAAGATGCGCACCTTGTCGTGCTTGCCATGGGCGAGCACCTTGGCCACCACCGTGGCGCCGGACACCAGGGGCGCGCCTACCGCCAGGTCGCTGCCGTTGCCGACAGCCAGCACCTGGTCGAAGGTGATTTCCTGGCCAACGTCCGCAGCAATCTGTTCTACCTTAATCTTTTCGCCGCTGGCAACGCGATACTGCTTGCCACCGGTTTTTATGACCGCGTACATGTGAAACCTCTTCTGGAGTGAAAAGCTTCCTCCGGACGGATTTCCGAAGGAACCGCGCATTGTAGCAATGTCGAGGCAAACCGGCAAATACGGGTGACCGGCGCGGCCGGCAGGACGCCGGCAAACCTATAATGCCCGGCCATGTGGCCGCTCGCCTGCCGCCTCTGGAACCCCTCTTGATTCGCCGCTGCGGCCGCCCACCTTGACCTCCTCGCCTGCCTCCACCAACCACGCACTCAGCCTGGTCGCCGCCGACATGCGCGAGGTGGACGCCATCATCGCGCGCCGCCTCGACTCGGGCGTGCCGCTGGTCGGCGAAGTGGCGCGCTACATCATCTCCGCCGGCGGCAAGCGGCTGCGCCCGGTGCTGCTGCTGCTGACCTGCGGCGCACTGGGCTGCAGCAGCACGCACCGCTTCAATCTGGCGGCGGTGGTCGAGTTCATCCACACCGCCACCCTGCTGCACGACGACGTGGTCGACGACTCGATGCTGCGGCGCGGCCGCGCCACCGCCAACGAGGTGTTCGGCAACCCGGCCAGCGTGCTGGTGGGTGACTTCCTGTACTCGCGCGCGTTCCAGATGATGGTCGAGACCGGCAACATGCGCGTGATGCAGATCCTGGCCGACGCCACCAACGTGATCGCCGAGGGCGAGGTGCTGCAGCTGATGAACATGCACGACGCCTCGCTCGACGAGGCGGCGTACCTGCGCGTGATCCGCTCCAAGACCGCCAAGCTGTTCGAGGCCAGCAGCCGGCTGGCGGCGGTGCTGGCCGGTGCATCACCCGACCTCGAGGACGCCTGTGCCGAGTACGGCCTGTCGCTGGGCACGGCGTTCCAGGTCATCGACGACGTGCTCGACTACGACGGCGACACGGTCGAGATGGGCAAGAACCTCGGTGACGACCTGCGCGAAGGCAAGGCCACGTTGCCACTGATCCTGGCGATGCAGGCCGCGACACCGGCCGAGTCGGCCACCATCCGGCAGGCGATCGAAACCGGCAGCACCAGCGAGTTGGGCCGCATCGCCGAAATCGTGCGCCACTGCGGGGCGCTGGCGCGCGCGCGCGCTGCGGCCGCGGCCCAGGCTCAGCGTGCGATCGACGCAACTGCGGCACTGCCGGCGAACCAGTACACCAACAGTTTGCTAGAATTGGCGGCTCAGCTTTTGCAGCGGCGCTCCTAGAACACTGGGCAGCCGTTCGCACCATCGGGGTGTAGCTTAGCCTGGTAGAGCGCTACGTTCGGGACGTAGAGGCCGGAGGTTCGAATCCTCTCACCCCGACCACTGGATCATACAAAGGCCGCTAACAACATACAGTTAGCGGCCTTTTTCATTGGTAAATCAGGCACTTAGCGTCCAAGGACTGTCAAAGGCGTACAATCACAGCCAAAGGCAAACCGGGGAAAAAACCGGGGCAAAAATCGACCCCCGGAAAACCGACCGGGGAACGACTTTCAAGTCACCCCGGTTCGCCGATTCTGAGCCGCCATGCTGACCGACGCCGCCTGTAGAAACGCCGCCTGCCCGCCCGACAAGAAACGGGCGCGGTTCACCGACTCCGGCGGCCTGTATCTGGAAGTCAGTCCCGCAGGCTCCAAACGCTGGTTCTGGAAGACCTACAGCGACGGCAAGGAAGGCCGGATGTCGCTGGGCAGCTACCCCGTGGTCAGCCTGAACGCCGCCCGTCGTGCCCGAGACGCCGCGAAGCTGCAAAAGGCTGAGGGCATCAACCCGGTGCAGGCGCGCAAGGCCGCCAAGCTGCGCGCCATCGCGGACCGTGGCGACACGTTCAAGACGGTCGGGACGGAGTGGTTTGCAGTCAAGTCGCCCGAGTGGGGTGAGCACCACCGCAAGCGCGAGCTACGCAACCTGCTAAAAGACCTGTTCCCGTTGCTGGGCGACCGCCCGATGAAGGACATCGACGCGCCCGAGCTGTTGGCCGTCGTCAAGCGCGTGGAGAAGCGCGGTTCGCTCAACATGGCGCACCGCGTACTGTCGACCGCTCAGGCTGTATGTCGTCACGCTGTCGCCACCGGCCGGGCGCCTGCGAATGTTGCCCGCGACTTGGTAGACGCCCTCCCCGTCTGGACCGGCAAGCACCATGCCGCGATCACCGACCCGGACAAGCTGGGACCGCTGCTACGGGCGATTAGGGGCTATCAGGGCGGCATCGTGGTGCGCGCGGCGCTCCAACTCTATCCCTACCTGTTCCAACGCCCTACGGAGCTTCGCGCGGCATCATGGGACGAATTTGACCTTGACGATGCCTTGTGGACCATCCCCGCCAAGAGGATGAAGCGCACCAAGGCCGGCAAGGAAAACGGACCACCGCACTACGTACCGTTGTCGACTCAGGTGGTGGCGATCCTGCGCGAGCTGCACGACTACACGGGGCCGGATGGGCTGGTGTTCCCCGGCATGCGGGGCAAGGGTCGTCCTATCAGCGACAACACCATCCGGGCGGCCCTGCAAACCCTAGGCTACAGCGGCGACGTGCAGACGGTGCACGGATTCCGCGCCACGGCCTTGACCGTGATGTCAGAGCGCTTGGAGAAAGACCCCGCCATCGTTGACGCCCAGTTGGCCCATTCGGTCAAGGACGCGAACGGCCGCGCCTACAACCGGACCACGTACCTACGGCAGCGCGCAGAGATGATGCAGGACTGGGCGGACTACTTGGACAAGCTGGCGGCCGGGGTCGACGTGCTGCCGCTGCATCGGGCAGCATGAACAAGCCTGATCCTGCCGAATCTCAGGTTTTATGAGGATGGCATCACCGTAGATTGGCCTTGGGTTTCCCGTGCCAACCATGCAACGCTCCCCATTGTCAGAGGCGTTCAACGCCGTGCAACGGAGGGTATTCATGTCGATTCTTCGCATCCAAGAGGTCAAGGCGACCACCGGCCACAAGTCACACGTCAGCGTCTACGACGCCATCAAGGACGGGCTATTCACTGAGCCCGTGAAGATCGGGGCAAGGTCTTCCGGATGGCCAGATTACGAAGTCGAAGCCATCAACGCGGCACGCATCGCCGGCAAGACCGAGGATGAAATTCGCGTCTTGGTGCGCCGCCTTCACGCCAAGCGTGCGGAACGCTTCGCCGCAGTGGAGCAGGCGATCAGCCTGGTCGACGCCCACCAATCGACCTAGGCCACCCCATGGCCACGATTCACCCCGGCCACCTGGCCGGCACACGTCAGCGCTGGCGCAGGAGTGCCTCGCTCTTTTTCAAAGGAGCGGGCCCATGCCCAAAAGACGAACCCCGGACGGTTGGCAGCCGGCCGGGGCCCAAGGGAATACACAGCACACGCAGGATAGGACGGTTGGCACCGGCAAGGCAATCCGGCCGAGCTACCTCGACAGCCTGGCTCAGGGGGCGTGCACCTGCCGCACCACCATGCCTGCCGCGTACTGCCCGACCTGCACCTGGCACGCCGGCTACGCCTTCACCGCATTGATCCGCCCGATTGCCTGGCGCGCGTGGGGGTCGGCATGAGCTTCGATCGCAACCTGTTGCCCGAGCCCATCGGGTTCTACGAGAACGATGGGCTGGTGCTGACCGGCCGCGGCAAGTGGCGCACGACATCCTGCGTGTTCCATGGCGGGTCGGACTCGATGCGCATCAACACCACGACCGGCGCCTGGCGCTGCATGGCCTGCGACGAGAAGGGCGGCGACGTTCTGGCCTATCGCATGGCTGTCACCGGCGAGGATTTCGTGACCGCAGCTAGGGCGCTGGACGCCTGGGTCAATGACGGCCGCCCTGCGCTCTACCGGCCCACCACGCTGTCACCACGCGATGCGCTGGCACTGCTGGCGCAAGAAGCAAACCTTGTCGCTGTCACTGCGGCCAACATCGCCAACGGCGTGCCGGTCACGCGCTCCGACCTTGACCGAACGCTCACGTCTGCCGGCCGCATCAACCTGGTCGTCAGGGAGTACGCCCTATGACGGTCGCCACCAAGAAGCACATGGAGCGCATCGAGCGCACCGCCGACGCGGCCATCGAGAAGCTGAGCGTCATCCAGGCCAACAACGAACCGCCGCCGTTCTACCCAGACGGCACACCACCGGAACAGCAGACGGCGCCTGTGCGCCGCCTGACGGTCAGCTTCGCCGATGAGCTGGGCAGTGAGTTCGACCCGCCAGACGAACTGATTGAAGGGCTCTTGGAGATCGGATGCCTGTCGGTGTTGTACGGCGACAGTAACAGCGGCAAGACCTTCGCAGCTATATCGATGGCGTGCGCAGTGGCGTCCGGGACCGATTGGCTGGGAACCAAGCGCACGGAACGCAGCGCCGTGGTCTACCTTGCCACCGAAGGTCCGCGCAGCGTCGAGCGCCGGTTGCAGGCGCACCAAAACCACTTTGGCGTCTTGGTGCCCGACTTTGCGATCGTGCGCGACCCGATCAACCTGTTTCGTGACGACTCGGATGTGACGGCGGTTGCAAGCTTCGTGCGCGAGTTCGAGGCTGAGCGCGGCGTGAAGGTGGGGCTGATCGTGTGCGACACGTTGGCACGCATGAGCGTCGGCGCGAAGGAAAACACCGACGACATGGGTGTCGTGATGCAGCGGCTCGACCGCTTGAAGGACGAATGCGGTTCACACGTACTGGTTATCCATCACAGCGGCAAGAACGCTGCGAACGGTGCGCGGGGCTGGAGCGGCATCCGGGCGGCCATCGACACCGAGATCGAGGTGACCGATGAAGCCGGCACGCGCTGCATGGAGGTGACCAAGCAACGCGAGCTGTCTGGCAAAGGCGAGCGGATTGGCTTCCGGCTGGACTCCGTGCTACTCGGCCAGACGAAATGGGGGTCGCCGGCGACCAGTTGCGTGGTCGTGAGCGCTGACGCTCCAGTCAAGGCGCAGCGCGGAAAACGTGTCTCCGAAGCAGGCGGCGCGATCGTGGAATTCCTGAGAAATCAGCCCGCCGGCCTGCGCCAGAGCGATGTTGCAGATCACTTCCGCAACACCTACGACAAGAGCACGATATCAAGGCAACTAAGAGCGCTAGTCGAATCGGGCGCAGTCGTTACGGCTGCTGGATTGTTTGCTATCAATTCAGGGTTGCGCAATGTTGCAAAAGAGTAATCCACAACTGTCTGCAACCGAACCCAAATCGTTGCGTTGCGTTGCACCACCCTATAGGGGTGCAACACGCAACAGTTCGCGCAACAACACCGATGCATTGATGGCATCCGCCATGCGCGCCTGCGACCACTGGGGCGACAGCCCAGCCTCCCGCGACGACATGCGCCGCCAGATCGCCGAAGTCCCGCCGCACCTGCGCGCCGAGCTGCTGGCGCACTTCCGTACCCACTATCCCGAACCGGAGGCCAACCCATGGCAATGATGTCCCGCCGCAAAGGCAAGACCGGCGAGCGCGAGATCGCCAACCTGCTGGCCGACCTGACCGGCTGCGACGTGCGCCGCCGGGTGCGCCAGCATGACGGTGACAGTGACCTGGAAGGGTTGACCGGCTGGTGCGTGGAGTGCAAGCGCCACGCCAAGGCATCGCGTGCCGACATCGCCGCCTGGTGGCGCCAGGCCGTGGCGCAGGCCGAAGCGACCGGCGCACTGCCGGTGCTGTTCTTCCGCGTGGATCGTGCCGACTGGCGCGCCGTGTGGCCGCTGGCCGTCAACCTGACCGAGCAGCGCGCGGCGATGTGGACCGGCTACGAATGGACGGCCGAGGGCAGCATCGAAGCCTGGTGCGCCGTCTACCGCGAAGTTGATGCCAGGGTAGCCCTGAGCGCCGAAAAGCCCGCCACGGCCCGAATTCACCCCTTGCCGGCGATTCCCGCCTGCGACCCTGTAACCGAAGGAGCACACCCATGATCGACGCATTGATCGCCGGCAAGCTGGTCGGCGCACCCCAGCAGCGCACCGGCGCCAGCGGAAAGCCATTCGTGACAGCGCGGGTACGCGTGCCCACGCGCGACAGTGATGCCATGTTCGCGTCGGTGATCGCGTTCAGCAACACGGTCCAGTCGGCATTGATGGCGCTGGGCGACGGCGACAGCGTGGCCCTGTCCGGCGAGCTGACGCCCAAGACCTGGACCGACCGCCAGGGCGCCACGCATCCAGCGCTCGACGTGGTGGCCCATGCGGTGCTGTCCGCGTACCACGTCACCCGCCGGCGCGAGGCGGTCAAGCCCCGCAAGACCGAGAGCGCACCGGCTGGCCAGTTCGACATCGAGGGTGAATTTTGATCTTCGACCCGTTGTTCCAGCGCCAGCTCACCAGCAGCGCAAAGCCAGCGCCGACGCAAGCGGTCAAACGCACGCCGCCGGCCAACCCGCGTCCGCCCGGACACATCGATGCAGGCGGCGCCACGGCGCAGCTTCTGGCCGTGCTGGCCGAACAGCCGCAGCGCTTTTTGTCCTACCGGGACATCTACACCCGCTTGCGTGAGCCCAAGTCCTTGAACTGGTCACTGCGCTATTGCAGGCATCAGGGCTGGGTCGAAGTGACGGAAGACCAGCGCAATACCATGTACCGTCGCTATCGAATTACGAGCATCGGCATGCGGCTGTTCCGGGGCTGAACGCAGCATGAAAAGTGAACCTTCACGCCTCTGCTCACCGTTTTGGCAGCATCGACACTCCTTCTGTAACAAAGCGTTTTAAAAGCGTTACTATGCGCTTGGAGAAGGACTTGCGATCAATCATCCAGGGAGGCGATGTGTTCTGTACTCAGTGTGGGACCAGGACTAGCGATCAGGCAGCCTATTGCCAACAATGTGGCGCCAAGCTTGTGACGCCAGCCCTAGTGGCTGCATCTGACGCCGAAGCAGTGGCGTATGCGTCCGCCAGGGCGGCGCCCGCTTCGGTCGCGTTCGGGAGCCTCGATCGCAATCCAACCGACGGGCTGAGCAAGGAGCGCTTCTGGGGTGCCGCCATCGGACCGCGCGCCAACTTCTATCTGCCGCGTTTCAAGCGACTGAGTCAAGGCGAGTCAGGAGGATGGAACTGGCCGGCGAGCCTGGTCACGTTCTACTGGCTGCTCCACCGCAAGTTGTACGGCAAAGCTGTGCTGTACCTGGTCGGCAGCCACATCTTCCTTGGTCTGCTGGCCATGCTTCCAATTGTTCTAGCCAAAGCCCTAGGGCAATCACAGTCGGCTGCCGTGGAGTCGAGTGTTGCAGGAATCATCCTAGGCTGGATATTCCTGTATGTGGTTCCGGGATTCAAGGGCAATGCTTGGGTCTTTGGCCGTAGCAACAGGCTCATCGCGAAGGTCAATGCGGGAGGAGGTTCCGACGAGACGCGGTTGGCAGAGGTTGCCCGCCGTGGCGGCGCCAGCAAAGTGGCAGCCGTAGTCGTGGCGATCTTCATAGGAATCTCGGTGATCGGCACTCTGGCTGCGGTCACCGTGCCAGCCTATCAGGATTACACCGTCAGAGCGCGAGTCGCGACTGCGATCGCATCGGCTCGGGTGGCGACTGATAGGTTCGGTCAGATTTATGCTGCGACAGGGGAGATTCCTCATGCCAACGCTATTTCCCCGGCTGAAACGCGACCGGTTGAAGTCATCGACGTGGAGGTGAGCCACAACGGATTCATTCGGTACACGCTGGGGAGTCCTCCTGTTGATGGGAAGCGCTTCTTGATGGTGCCCCAGGTTTCTCAACAAGGCGCAATTACCGGCTGGACTTGCTACAACGTCGATGTTCCGATGGGTCTGATGCCGCAAGCGTGCCAAGAACAGTTGCCGCAGTGACTGGTTGCCAATTGACGGATCAACTACCGGCCATCGCTTATCGCGACACCACTCCACTGATCTACTGCATCGTTATGCTTCCCGAATGATCCAGGAAAACAAGAAAGCCCTCTGGGCCGCCGCCGACAAACTGCGCGCCAACGTCGACGCCGCCGAGTACAAGCACCTGGTGCTCGGTCTGATCTTCCTCAAATACATCAGCAACACGTTCACTGCCCACCGCGAGGAGGTCGAATCCCGACTGCGCGATCCCGACCACGAGTATTACTACGGCGACGCCGCCGACGAAGACATCGCGGCTGAACTGGAACAGCGCGACTACTACACCGAGGCCAACATCTTCTGGGTGCCCGAAGGCGCCCGCTGGGAAACCCTGCGCAGCCAGGCCCGCCGGGCCGACATCGGCCGCCGCATTGACGATGCCCTCTCCCTCGTCGAAGCCGACAACCCGCGCCTAAAAGGCATTCTTGACAAGCGCTTCGCCCGCGCCCAGCTACCGGACGGCAAGCTGGGCGAGCTGGTCGATCTGGTGTCCACCATCGGCTTTGGCGACGATCCGGCCGCCGCGCGTGACGTGCTCGGTCAGGTCTACGAATACTTCCTTGGCATGTTCGCCAGCGCCGAGGGCAAGCGGGGCGGTCAGTTCTACACACCCGCCCATGTGGTCAAGACCCTGGTCGGCGTGCTCGACATGCACGAAGGCAAGGTCTACGACCCCTGCTGCGGGTCGGGCGGCATGTTCGTGCAGTCCGAGCGCTTCGTCGAAGCGCACGGCGGGCGGCGCGGCGATGTTTCCATCTACGGGCAGGAGGCCAACCCCACCACCTGGCGCTTGGCGGCCATGAACCTGGCCATCCGCGGCATCGACTTCAACCTCGGCAGGGAGCCAGCCGACACCTTCACCCGTAACCAGCACCCGGACCTGCGGGCCGACTTCATCCTGGCCAACCCGCCGTTCAACGTCAGCGACTGGTGGCATCCGAGCCTGGACGGCGATGCCCGATGGAAGTACGGCACGCCGCCGGCCGGCAATGCCAACACGGCCTGGTTGCAGCACATCATCCATCACCTCAAGCCCAACGGCCGTGCCGGCGTGGTGCTGGCCAACGGCTCCATGAGCTCCAGCCAGAACAACGAAGGCACGATCCGCGCCGCCATGGTCGACGCCGACGTGGTCGAGGTCATGGTGGCGCTGCCCGGCCAGTTGTTCCTCAACACCCAGATTCCGGCCTGCCTGTGGTTCCTGGCCAAGGCCAAGAAGCGCAAGGGCGAGGTGCTGTTCATTGACGCGCGCAAGCTGGGCCAGATGATCAGCCGGGTGCAGCGCGAGTTGACGGATGCCGACATTGCCCGCATCGCCAACACGGTGGCTGCTTGGCGTGGCGTACCGCTGCCGTTCACCGAAGCTGGCGAGGCAGTCACGGAAGGCGAGCAGAAGAAAGCCGACTACGCCGACGTACCAGGCTTCTGCCGGTCGGTGACGCTGGCTGAGATTGCCGAGCATGGGCATGTGCTGACGCCAGGTCGGTACGTTGGCGCCGAAGACGTAGACGATGACGACGAGGCGTTCGACGAGAAGATGCGCCACCTTACCGAGAAGCTGGGCGAACAGTTGGCAAAGGGGGCGGAGCTGGATACGCTGATTCGACAGAAGCTCGGGGGGTTAGGGTATGAGCTCTGACTTGCAGAAACTTCCTGCACACTGGTCGTACGTAGAGCTTCAATCCCTATGCACGCCTGACTCAATTTCCTACGGAATTGTTCAGCCCGGGCAGGCAGTTCAGTCCGGCGTCCCCGTCATCCGAGTGAACAACTTTCGCGAATCGTTTCTCAGTCTGGATGATGTTCTTCGTGTTGCCCCTGATATCGAGAGGAAGCACGCGCGCACGCGACTGTTCGGCGGTGAGGTGCTGCTAACCATCGTTGGCTCAGTAGGTCAAGTAGCCGTGGTTCCGGCCAAGTTGGCTGGCTACAACGTCGCGCGAGCTGTAGCCGTGATGCGGCCGCTGCCGAAGATTGAACCGCGATGGATAGCTCTTTGCCTACGATCACCGCAGTCCGCGCGGTTGCTGGGCAGTAAGGCCAACACTACCGTCCAAACCACCATCAATCTCAAGGATCTGCGCCTGCTGCCGATCCCGATGCCTCCTGCTCGCGAACGACTAGCCATTACGGACTTGTTGAGCCAACTCGACGACCGCATCACCCTCCTACGCGAAACCAACACCACCCTCGAAGCCATCGCCCAAGCGCTGTTCAAGTCCTGGTTTGTGGATTTCGACCCCGTGAGGGCCAAGATGGAAGGCCGGGAGCCCGATGGCATGGACGAGGCTACGGCGGCGTTGTTTCCGGATCGGCTCGAAGAATCGGCACTAGGTCCGATTCCGCTTGGATGGCAGGTCGGGAAGTTAAGCGATCTGATAGTGCTCCAGCGTGGATTTGATCTTCCTACCCAGAACCGTCTTAGCGGTGCTTTTCCAATCATCGCTGCAAGCGGGTTCAGCGGAAAACATGCGCAAGCTATGGTTAAGGGCCCTGGCGTGATCACCGGTCGATCGGGCGTGCTCGGCAAGGTTTTTCTTGAGTTATTGATCAGTCAGGCAAATGCCTAACATACGCTCATGCTGCCGCATAGCGGA
>NZ_DAOMOQ010000034.1:0-28541 GCF_035444425.1 Ottowia sp.
CATGCTCGCCCAGCCTCGCGCTCAGTTCAAGAGGGTGGTGAGGCCACGCTTACCAAAGTCCTGGCGAACATGGATGGTCTGTTTGCGCAGATGTATGCAGCCGACATCAAAGGCGGGCGTCCCAGCATTGCCCCCGAGAAGCTCCTGCGTGCCATGCTCCTTCAGGTGCTCTACAGCGTGCGCTCGGAGCGCCAGCTCATGGAGCAGACCCAATACAACCTGCTGTTTCGCTGGTTCATCGGCCTGGCCATGGACGATGCCGTGTGGGTGCCTACCGTCTTCAGCAAAAACCGTGAACGTCTGATCAAGCACGATGCTGTCATCGAGTTCTTCAACCAGACCGTGCAGCAAGCGCAGGAACAGGAACTGCTCTCGGGCGAGCACTTCAGCGTGGACGGCACCCTGATCCAGGCCTGGGCAAGCCACAAGAGCTTCGTACGCAAAGATCGCCCGCACGATGACGACAACAGCGACGCAGGCAACTTCAAAGGCCAGATGCGCAGCAACGACACCCACACATCGACCACGGACACAGATGCACGGCTGTACCGCAAAGGCAAAACAGCCAGCGAGCTACGTTTCATGGGTCACACGCTCACCGACAACCGCCATGGGCTGGTGGTCAATGCCGTGGTGACCCACGCCGACGGCTACGCCGAGCGTGAAGCGGCCAAGGCCATGGTCAATGACGCTCGCCAGGCTCTGCCCGATCATGAGCCTGTCACCCTCACGCTGGGTGCAGACAAAGGGTATGACGCCCGGGAGTTCATCGAGGCATTGCAGGAGATGAACGTATTGCCCCATGTGGCGCAGAACAAATCGGGACGCCAGTCTGCGGTGCCTGAGGCCATTGCGGGCAGCGAAGGCTACGCCGTATCGCAGCGCAAGAGAAAGCTGATCGAGCAAGGCTTTGGCTGGGCCAAGACCGTGGGGCACATGCGCCAGGTCTTGGTGCGCGGGCTCAAGAAGGTTGACCAGGTGTTCGTGCTGACGATGGCTGGCTACAACCTCACGCGACTGCGCACCTTGGGACAACTGCGTCTGCAGGGGCGGATGTGAGTGCAAAAACGCAAGAAAACGGGCCTGGGGAAACGAAAACCGCCGAAATCGCAAGCCTTGATTTCAAGATATGAAAGAGCGCCAAAAATGCACTCGAAACGCCAAGGAAAAGGCTCGCGCGCAGGGGAAATATTTCAGCAGCCTGCTAGGCGGGCTGTGGTGGGAGTGGGCAGACTTAGTGAGTCTTGATCATCTGCGTTTGCGCCGGTGCGGCGTCCAATCGGTACACGCGCTCACCATCGAATGGGAGCTGGTGTGTATCGCCGAACTTCGGATAGAACTGGTCGAGCAGCAACTTGAAGTTGGCCCAAGTGGATGACATGCGCATCAGCAGGATCACGCCTTCTAGCAGGCGCTCAAGATGCGGCTTCCCATTTGTCGGGTTCAGGTACTGCGTGAGCTTCTGAGTGGGCCTACCGCGCTCGTTGCGACGAACACGATCATGCAGCGCAGTTCTGACGCCGGGTGCTAGTCTGTCGTAGATGTCGTTAGTCCAGGTGCCGACTACGCCCGGGCGCTTGGTGTTTTCAGGGTCAAACGCCCAGCCGTTGAGGCGGTAGATGTGCCGATAGAAATCGAGGGGAAACATCTTGACCCATGGTTGTGCATCTTTCTCGACATACTGCTCAATGATCTTGTCGATAGCCCGACGTTTGCGCATATCCTCGAAGCCGGTGGCAATATCCACCAAGTCCTCGATGGCGTAGTTCGTCAGCGCCTTCAAGAAGCGGCCGCAGGCTTGGCCGATGTGCGTTTGGCTGGGAAGCAACTTGCCGGCCACCATGGCGTCTTGATAGACCCAGCACACGCCAGGTAGAAGTGATGCCTTGTAGCCAAATGCCCTGCCTTGGTAGCCAGGACCGCGCAAAGGCACAAATTCAAGCGGAGTTGTCGACTCTACTAAGTCATTGTCGATAAATGGCTTTAGGTTGTTTGCGCGCATGAAAGCTGGCAATCCGTCGACCGTAGCACCTTCCCCGCCTTTTGCCTTGCCGGCACGTCCGATGGCGGTCAGAAATCCCTCTTGCGTTAACACTCGCGTGCTGTTGGCGTCATCAAGAACAGCACAAGGGATATGCAGATCGCCGATGATTAGAGTTCCTTCAGCTACAGCTTTTGGCAGGCCGGAAACTGCGGCCCAACGCGCTGCTGCCGCCTTCTGCGCAATTTCCCTCTTCCGTGCTGGCGTAAGTCGCTGCGCGCGCGCTTGTCCGCCGAGTTGCTGCGCGGTCTGATCGTCTTTGCTGTCGCTCATGCTTGCTGCCGATAGTTGATGATGCTTGCTATTGTAAGCAGCAAGCATATCGGTGAGCAAGCCTTTATATGCTTGCTATTGAGCCTCCCTCGGCATCCTACGCCACTCCCACGGCGGCACTGGCTCCCGGCCCTCGTTCAGCATGGCCCACTGCCCCAGGCGCTCTGCTTCGGCCTGCCTTTGCAGCGGGTACAGGTGCACATGCTGGCTGGCGTACCGGGTGAACACCATCGCCTAGCCGTTGCGCACCATCCATGCCCCGGCGTCCTGTTGCTGGCACTCCACATCCGCCACCATGCGCCCGTAACGGTCCGTGGTGCGCGGGGTGACCCGGCGGTGCTGGAGCTGTGCCGGCGGCACGCCCATACTCCGTGAACCCGCAACTTCCGCAACTGCCGCAACGTCGCCTCCGAGCGCCTTTTTTGTGCCCGAAAGGAGTGAACCGATGGACCCAGTTGTGGCCGATCTGCTGGCCCGCCTGAACGCCAACCTGCGTGAGCTGTTTGAGGAGCGTGCGGCCGTCCGCGAGTTTGACGGCGGCCTGCATCCCGAACTGGCCGAAGCCATCCTTACAGGTGCTCAAACGGTTTACTTGGACGACATGAGCGAACTGGGCCCTCTTGACGTCCAAGTTAAGAAGCAGGATGAGGTGGTTGGTAGGAACTCGGGGTTGGACATCATTCAGGCCGTGAGCAGCCTCAGCAGTCAGGCGATGAGAACAGAGCTTTCTCGCGATTGGCGCGCACCTTTCGTATGCACGACCCAGTGTTTCAACACGGATCCGTCATTGGCGCCAATATGCTCTTATGAATGAGCGTCCGGCGATCCCTGACTGGTCAGCAGCGGAAAACTCAAACGAAAGCAGGCTCCCGCAAGCGGGCCGTCGACCAGCTCAAGCTCGCCACCCATCTTGGTGACGATGGTCTGGCTGATGTTCAGGCCGAGTCCGCGTCCCGAGCTGATCGATGGGGCTGATGGGTCGTGGCGGCCGCGGACGAATTTGTGGAACAGGCTGGCGCGGATTTCCGGAGGGATGCCGGGGCCGTTGTCGGCCACCTCGATCCGGTAGCGGTCGCCCGCGATCGATGAATCGACCTGAATGACCGGGTCGGCGGCGTTGTTGTACTTGACTGCATTCGAGAGGATATTGATCAGCACCTGGCACAGGCGGTTGACATCGGCGTTGATCCGGGCTCCGGCCACACGCGTGCCGACACGGACCTGAATGCCGCGCTGGTGCGCCAGCCCTTCGCAGACCTCGAGCGCGTGCTCGATGGCCTCGTCGGGGTCGGTCGGTCGGTTGTCCCAGTCGCTCTCGCCGTGCTCCAGGGCGCTGATGTCGAGGATCTCGTCGAGCAGCAGGGTCAGGCGCTTGCTTTCCTCCTGGATGATCGATGTGAAGCGGTCGTGCTGGGCCGGGGTCAGGTCCTTGTCGTCCAGCAGAATCTCCGAGAACGAACGGATCGCGGTCATCGGCGTGCGCACTTCGTGGCTGATCTGCGACAGGAAGTCATCCTTCTGCTGATGCAACTCCTGCAGCAGCGTATTCGCGTGCTGCAACTGCTGGGCGGTCTGGCGCAGCGCTTCCGAGGTGCGTTCGAGCTCGTGCGAGTATTCGATCACCTGCTGCGCCTCGTCGGCGATGGTCATGAATTCCTCCAGCGACATGTCGGTGCCCGAGACCACCTTGGACAGCAGAATGTGCGCCGAGGCGGCGCCGATCGAGCCTGCGAGTTCGCGTTCCAGCTGGCCGATGAAGCCGGGCAGCACTTCCGACTGGCCGACCGTGAAGCGCTCGCTCTCGGTGGCGGCCGCGAACAGCTCGCGTGCGCGTTCCCAACCCAGCACGCGCTCGGCGATGAAGAACAGGTCGCTGGTGGTGGCCGAGCGGCCGATCAGGGTCGACTCGAGGCCGGCCGGATGCCTGAAGACGTCGACGAACTGGGTGCTCTGAATGCGCTCGCGCACGCTCTGCCGGGTAGCCAGCGAGACCACGGTCAGCAAGGCCGTGTTGACGAACAGGCTCCAGAACACCGAGTGGACCAGCGGGTCGAGCCCGGTCAGACCGAACAGCGCCTGCGGCTGCAGGTACGCGATACCCCATGGGCCGGTCTGCAGCAGCTTGGCGACGCCGGGGCTGGCGCTCTCGAAGCTGGGCAGGAACATGGTCCACGCCCAGATGAGGAAGCCGCCCAGGATGCCGGCGAGCGCGCCCTTGGCGGTGGCTTCGCGCCAGTACAGGGCAGCCAGCATGGCGGGCAGGAACTGGGCCACGCCGGCAAACGAGATCAGGCCGATCGGCGCCAGCGCGTCGGAGCCGGTGGTCATCCAGAAGTAGAGAAAGCCGAGCAGCAGGATGCCGGCGATCGACAGCCGCCGGGTCTTCAGCAGCAGCCGCGCGATGCCCTGATCGCCCGACAGGTCGATGGTGCGGGACTGGCGCAGCGCCAGCGGCAGCAGGATGTGGTTCGAGATCATGATCGACAGCGCGATCGAGGCGACGATGATCATCGACGTGGCGCTGGAAAAGCCGCCGATGAAGGCGAACAGCGCCAGGCCGGTCTGTCCGCTGGCCATTGGGATGGTGAGCACGAACATGTCCGGGTTCGAGCCGCCCGGCAGCTCGGTCAGCCCGTACAGAGCGATCGGCAGCGTGAACAGGCTGGCCAGCAGCAGGTAGCCGGGAAAGGCCCAGCTGGCGGTGCGCAGGTGGTTCTCGTTGGCGTTCTCGACCACCGTGATCTGGAACTGGCGCGGCAGGCACAGCACCGCGGTGGCCGACAGCACCAGCAGTGCGATCCAGCGGCTGCCGAACTGCTGCTGCGCGAAGACGTCGATGCCGGCCTGCTCGGCGCGCAGGTAGATTTGATCCAGTCCGCCGCTGACGCCGAACACCACGAAGGCGCCCACCGCCAGCAGCGCCAGCAGCTTGACGATGGCCTCGAAGGCGATGGCGGCCACCACGCCGTGGTGCTGTTCCTTGGCATCGACGTTGCGCGTGCCGAACAGGATGGTGAACAGCGCCATCATCGCGGCGACGCCAAATGCCAGCTGGATCTCGTGCAGATCGCGCAGCGGTCCGCCGCTGGAGGGGGCGGCGGCAGACACCACCTGGATCGAGGTGGTGATCGCCTTCAGCTGCAGCGCGATGTAGGGCGTGACGGCGACGATGGCGATCAGCGTCACCAGCACCGCCAGCGGGCTGGACTTGCCGTAGCGCGAGGACAGCAGGTCGGCGATCGAGGTGATGCGCTGCACGCGCCCGATGCGCACCAGCTTGCGCAGGACGAACCACCAGCCGATGAACACCAGCGTCGGGCCGAGGTAGATTGCGAGGAACTCCAGTCCGACGCGCGCCGCCGTGCCGACCGCGCCGTAGAAGGTCCAGCTGGTGCAGTAGACCGAGATCGACAGCGTGTAGACCAGCGGCGAGCGCAGCAGCGCGCCATCGCCCTTGCGCGCACGCGCGTCGGAAACAAAGGCCAGCGCGAACAGCAGGCCGACGTAGGCGATCGCCGCCAGGATGACGAGGTCGGCCGACAGCATCAGGGTTCGCCGTTGTCGTGCCGGGGCCGCTCGGCCTGCTCGTCGACATCGGAGTCCGGTAGCCAGCGCGCCAGCAGGGCCGCGCCAGCAACCATCGCCAGCCAGGCGGCGAACAGGTAGACGGTCTGCAGCGGCACGCCGAACAGCAGGAGGCGGGCGCCGAACAGGCTCAGCAGCGGCGGCACGATCAGCAGCGCCGCGGCGACCGGCAGCAGGAGGGCGGTGTGCTCGCGCTTGCGGCCGGCTCCACCCGATGGCTCCTTGCGCGCCCGCATCGCTAGGCTCGCCTGGGTTGCACGCGGCGCGCTTGGGTCATGGTGCGTGCGCCGGGCCGCGCTAGGATTCGCCGCTCGCCGGGTTGGATTCCAGCAGCCGGCGCACCGCGTTGATCACGTCTTCGTTGGCATACGGCTTGGTGACGAAGCCGTCGGCGCCGAGTTCCTCGACCACCCGGCGGTCGTGCTGCTGGCCCTTGGCCGTCAGGATCAGGACCGGGATGTGGCGTGTCGCCGGGTCGGCCTTGAGTTCCTTCAGCACCTCGAAGCCGTTGCGCTTGGGCAGCATCAGGTCGAGCACCAGCACGCGCGGATGCAGCTTGCGGACACCCGCCAGCGCGGCGTCGCCGTCGGTCACGGTGTCGATGGTCCAGCCCGCGCGGCGCAGGATGAAATCCAGCGAATCGAGGATGCCGGGCTCATCTTCCGCGATCAGCACGTCGATCATGTTGTCTCCGTCGCCATGGGCCTGGTTGGCCGGGTCCGCGCGCCCATGCTGCGATGGGCCGGGGCGCACACGGCCGCCAATTCGTTCCTATTGTGATTCAGCCGCGCCAAGGCTCCCCAGCCGAAAGGTATCACGAGTCAGCCCCCGCCGGGTCCGGATCGGGCGCCGGGAAGTCGCGCGGCACCAGCGGCAGGCGCAGGTTGGGGCGCTCGCCGAAGACGTCGAGCGCCTCCTCCTGCCGGTACTCGCATTCGCGCCGGATGCAGAGCCGGCAGGTCGGCCCGACCGGCACATCGAGCGCAGGATCATCGAGTTTCAGTCCCTGTCCGTAGACCATGCGGTCGGCGTGCAGCAGGTCGCAGGCCAGCATCACCGAGGAATGGAAGGGCTGCGCGTGGTAGCTGGCCAGGCCCCTGGGTGTGGCGCGGCCCAGGAACAGGTAGCGCGCGCCGTCCGGAAACTGCACCACCTGACGCAGGATCTGGCCTGGGCTGTGCGCCGCCGCGTAGATCACCCACAGCGGACAGGCGTGGCCGGTGTTGGCCAACTGCAGGCCCGGCAGCGGGAAGTGCTTGGTCAGCCGCCCGGCCGGATCGGCGCGCAGGAAGCCGAACGGGATGCCCTGCTCGTTCGGCCGGCGCAGCGTGACGAGCCGGTGCGCGACCTGCTCGAAGCTGGCGGCATAGGCCTGCCGCAGGCGATCGATGTCGTACTGGTGGGTTTGCGCATCGCCCAGGAAGCGCGAGTAGGGGAACACGGTGGCGCCGGCCACGTACGAGGCCAGGGCGCGGTAGGCGATGCGCTGCGCGCTGGCCGTGGTCAGGCGCCGATCGTGCACATGCTCGTCGATCAGCTCGCCATGCGTCAGCTCGGCCAGCAGCCGCGTCAGCTGGAACTGGCGCGTGGCCATGCTGGTGGTGCGCTGGAACCAGACCACGCGCTCCTCCGCGTTGAAGCCGAAATCCTGCGACAGGCCTTCGTGCCCGGCGTGGGCGGCGAAGGCGACCTGCACCTGCACGGCGAAGCGCTGCGCCAGCAGCTGCGTCAGCGTCGCTTCGCCGAAATCGCCGGCGGCCTCGATCTCGGCGCGCAGGCTGGCGGCGGCGTCCTCGAGTCGCGGGAAGTAGTTGTTCTCGCCGATGATCAGGTCGTCGACCTCGCGCACCGGCGACAGCGCCGGCCGCGTGCGCACCGACTGGTCGAAGTACGCGATCAGCGCGCGCGCCAGGTCGGACAGGCTGCGCGCCTCGCGGTCGATGGTGTCGAGGAAGCGGTGCTGCTGCAGCCGGCTCAGATCCGGCACGCTGCGGATGATCTCGCCGCTGGAGCGCACCGCCGTCACGTGGCTGAGGATCTGGTGCAGCAGCCGCGACAGCAGCGGGTCGGATTTCAGCCGGTTGGCGAAGGTCTCGACGCTGGCGCTGGCATCGACGTAGCCGCGGTAGAGCCGGTGCAGCGCCTGGGCCACGGTCGGCAGCTGCGCCACCAGATCGTGCAGCTGACCGGGCTCGACCTTGACGCCGCCGATGACCGGATCGGACAGCAGCTCGCTGAGCTCATCCAGCAGACGCTGCTCCTTCTCGCCGCTGAGTTCCTCGACTTCGATGCCGAGCTCGGAGGCGATGCGCAGCAACAGTGCGCCGCCGACCTGGCGCTTGTCGTTCTCGATCAGGTTCAGGTAGCTCGGCGAGATGCCGGCCGCGCGAGCCAGGTCGGCCTGCAGCAGTCCGCGCAACTTTCGTTGCTGGCGCAGCTTGGTGCCGATCGGTGCGGGCATGGGGTTCGGGGCGGTCGTTGCGCGTGCGGACAAAACTGCCCGCACGTCAATTGATTTACTAAGTTGACACTGTAACTATTCAATACTTTACAGGAAAGTCCCTGTGCGGCCAATGTTCATTGACCAAGTTGCAACTGGATACCACAGTGAATGGCCTGGACATTCCTTTACCCAAACAGCCTAGGAGACAAGCATGGCACATCAAGGACAGAATCGAGATCGCCGCACGATATTGCGGGCGGGCACGGCGGGGATCCTGAGCGCCGGCGTGAGCCCGTTCTTCTTCGTCCGCAACGCGTGGGCGCAGAAGAACTTCTGCAACAACCCGACCGGCAAGACCGTCACGTTCGGTTTCAACGTGCCGCAGACCGGCAGCTACGCCGAAGAGGGCGCGGACCAGCTCAAGGGCTACCAGCTCGCCGTCAAGCACCTGAACGGCGAGGGTGATGGCGGCCTGCTCAAGACCCTGAAGCCGAAGGCGCTGAAGGGCAACGGCGTGCTGGGCAAGAAGGTCGTGTTCGTCAGCGGCGACACCCAGACCAAGACCGACGCCGCGCGCGACGGCGCGCGCCGCATGATCGAGCGCGACAAGGTCATCATGGTGACCGGCAGCGTGACCTCGGGCGAGGCGATCGCGCAGCAGGCGCTGTGCCAGGAGAAGGGCATCATCTACATGTCCGGCCTGACGCACTCCAACGACACCACCGGCAAGGACAAGCGGCGCTACGGCTTCCGGCACTTCTTCAACGCCTACCAGTCGGGCGTGGCGATCGCCCCGATCCTGGCCAAGGAGTACGGCAAGGACCGCAAGGCCTACCACATCACCGCCGACTACACCTGGGGCTGGACGCAGGAAGAGTCGATCAAGAAGGCGACCGAGGCGCTCGGCTGGAAGACCGTGGCCACGGTGCGTTCGCCGCTCGGCCTGGGCGACTACTCGCAGTACCTGACGCCGGTGGCCAACTCGGGTGCCGACGTGCTGATCCTCAACCACTACGGTCACGACATGGTCAACTCGCTGCCGCAGGCGGTGCAGTTCGGCCTGCGCGACAAGCAGGTCAACGGCAAACAGTTCCAGATCGTGGTGCCGATGTTCTCCGAGCTGATGGCGCAGGGCGCCGGCGAGGCCGTGAAAGGCATCATCGGAACCTCCAACTGGCACTGGGCGCTGCCGGACGAGGGATCCAAGGTGTTCACCAAGTCGTACGGCGAGGCCTACGGCCAGCCGCCGTCGCAGTCCTCGCACACCGGTTACGTGCAGGCGATCCTGTACGCCGATGCCTGCGAGCGTGCCGGCACCTTCTACCCGCCCGAGGTCATCAAGGCGCTGGAAGGCTTCGAGTTCGACGGCATGGGCAACGGCCCGACGCTGTACCGCGACACCGACCACCAGTGCTTCAAGGACGTGCTGGTGGTGCGCGGCAACCCGAAGCCGACCAGCAAGTTCGACGTGCTCAGCGTCATCGGCAAGGCCACGCGCAAGGAAGTCACCTACGACCCGAAGATCTTCGGTGGCGAGCTCGGTCCCTACGAGCCGAACATGTGCTGACGCGGCCGCCGGCCTGCTGACTGACGACTGGCAGCCCCGACCGCAGCCTGGCCGCATGGACGGCCGGGCTGCGGCGGGACACGACAACGACGAGGTGGAGACAAGCGCTCATGAATGCAATCCTGGCGCAGTTGCTGAACGGGCTCGACAAGGGCGGTGCCTACGCGCTGATCGCGCTCGGCCTGACGCTGGTGTTCGGCACGCTTGGCGTGGTGAACTTCGCGCACGGCGCGCTGTTCATGCTGGGTGCGTTCTGCGCCGTGGCGTTCCGCTACCTGCTGACGATCGAATCGGTGCGCACCGACCCGACCCAGATGACGCCCTGGGGCCAGCCGGTCGAGATCAAGACGCCGATCGTGCAGGACTGGTTCGGCGAATGGGGCGCGATCATGGTCGACTACTCGGTGCCGCTGTCGATCCTGCTGGCCATTCCTGTGATGCTGCTGATCGGCGTCGCCATGGAGCGAGGCCTGATCAAGTACTTCTATAAGCGCACCCACGCCGAGCAGATCCTGGTCACCTTCGGACTGGCGATCGTGCTGCAGGAGATCGTCAAGAGCTTCTTCGGCCCGAACCCGATTCCGCAGCCGATGCCGGAGGCCCTGCGCGGCGCCGCCGACATCGGCGCCTGGATCGGTATGGGCGAGGGGCAACTCACCTACCCGTGGTGGCGCATGGTGTACCTGCTGTTCTCGCTGGTGCTGATCGGCATCATCTTCGCCTTCCTGCGCTTCACCACCTTCGGCATGGTGGTGCGCGCCGGCATGAATGACCGCCAGACGGTGTCCTTCCTGGGCATCAACATCGACCGCCGCTTCACCATCATGTTCGGCGTCGCCGCGGTGGTGGCGGGCCTGGCCGGCGTCATGTACACGCCGCTGCTGTCGCCGAACTACACGCTCGGCATGGACTTCCTGGTGCTCAGTTTCGTGGTGGTCGTGGTCGGTGGCATGGGTTCGCTGCCGGGCGCGGTGCTGGCGGGCTTCCTGCTCGGCATCCTGCAATCCTTTGCCTCGATGACCGAGGTGAAATCACTGATCCCCGGCATTGACCAGATCATCATCTACTTCGTCGCCGTGGTGATCCTGCTGGTGCGCCCGCGCGGCCTCATGGGACGCCGTGGCGTCATGGAGACCTGAGCATGAAGTCGCTGTTCTTCCTCGACCGACGCGACACCATCAAGCTGGCGATCTTCGCGCTGGTGGTGCTGACCATGCCGATCTGGCTGGCGCCATTCGGCGCCGCCTACCCCGGCCTGCTGCAGAAGTTCGTCATCTTCGCGATCTTCGCGATCGGCTTCAACATCCTGTTCGGCCTGACCGGCTACCTGTCGTTCGGCCACGCGGCCTTCCTGGGCATCGGCTCCTACACCGCGGTGTGGTCGTTCAAGCTGTTCACCATGAACGTGATCCCGGCGGTGATCCTGGCGGTGCTGGTGTCGGGCGTGTTCGCGGTGGTGATCGGCTACCTGAGCCTCAAGCGCAGCGGCATCTACTTCGCCATCCTGACGCTGGCCTTCGCGCAGATGTGCTACAGCCTGGCCTATTCGGTGCTGACCCCGATCACCCAGGGCGAGACCGGCCTGCTGCTGACCCGCAACGACCCGCGCATCATCGACATGATGTTCCGCGAGCGCATGGAAGGCCTGCCGACGCCGAGCCTGTTCGGCCTGGAGATGGATGGTTTCTACGGCTTCTATTTCTCCGCCGCGATGCTGCTGCTGACCTTCTTCGTCTCGCAGAAGATCTTCGCCTCGCCGTTCGGCATGATGCTGCGCGGCATCAAGTCGAACCAGACCCGCATGAGCTACACCGGCTTCAACATCCGGCCGTACACGCTGGCGGCGTTCGTGATCTCCGGCATGTACGCCGGCCTGGCCGGCGGCCTGCTGGCGGTCACCGACCCGATCGCCGGCCCCGAGCGCATGCAGTGGACCGCCTCCGGCGAGGTGGTGCTGATGGCGATCCTGGGCGGCGTCGGTACGCTGGTCGGGCCGGTCATCGGCGCCTGGATCATCAAGTACCTCGAGAACATCCTGTCGGCCTTCAACGATCAGGTGCTGAACCGCTTCTTCGACTTCCTGCCCGATGGCGTGCAGGAGCTGGTGGTCACGATCAGCAGCAAGTTCGTCGGCGAAGGCTGGCACCTGACGCTGGGCCTGATGTTCGTGCTGGTGGTGGTGTTCCTGCCCGGCGGCATCGTCGAAGGCGTGCGCCGCGTCAGCGCGCGCTTCAGCCGCCGTTCCAGCAGCAGCGGCGCCAGCGGCGCCCTGAAACCGCGGCCGGCCTGAGCAGCGAGGAGACGAGACGCATGGATGCCACCACCTCCACTGCCACGTTGAACGGCCACGCGGCGAGCGCGGTCAACAGCGCACCGGCCGACCAGGACATCGTGCTGCACGTCGCCGATGTCTACAAGAGCTTCGGCGGGCTGCGCGCCCTGTCCGACGTCAACCTGCGGGTGCGCAAGGGCTCGACCCACGCCATCATCGGTCCCAACGGCGCCGGCAAGTCGACGCTGCTGAACGTCATCATCGGGCGGCTGCCGCCAACCAGCGGCGCGGTGATCTACAACGGCCAGGTGCTGACCGGCAAGCAGCCGCACGAGATCAACCAGCTGGGGATCGCGCGCGTGTTCCAGACGCCCGAGATCTTTCCCGACCTGTCGATCCTGCACAACGTCATGGCGCCGGCGTTCGCGCGGCGCGACGGTGCGTTCAAGGTCAACTTCCTGCGCTCGGTCAGCCGCGAGCGCCAGATCCGCGAGGAGGCCGAGCACATCCTGGAGGACGTCGGCCTGGTCGACCGCAAGACCACGCACGCCGGCGCGCTGTCGCGCGGCGACAAGCGGCGGCTGGAACTGGCCATGTGCCTGATCCAGCGTCCGCGCCTGCTGCTGCTCGACGAGCCGACCGCCGGCATGTCGCGCCACGACACCAACACCACCATCGACCTGCTCAAGCGCATCGGCGGCAAGGACATGACCAAGGTCATCATCGAGCACGACATGCACGTGGTGTTTTCACTGTCCGACTACATGTCGGTGCTGGCGCAGGGCGAGGTCATCGCCGAGGGCCTGCCCGAGCAGATGCGCGGCGATCCGCGCGTGCAAGCCGCGTACCTGGGAGGAGCCGCCTGATGAACGCCATGGTCATGGAACGCAAGCCGGCCGCGACCGCGGCTGCCGGCGAGCGCGCCTTCTTCTCGGTGCGCAACCTGCACGGCTACTACGGCGACAGCTACATCGTGCAGGGCGTGTCCTTCGACATCCAGAAGGGCCGGATCCTGGCGCTGCTGGGCCGCAACGGCGCCGGCAAGACCTCGACGCTGCGCCTGATCGCGCGGGCCGACATGCCGACCCTCAAGGAAGGCGAGATCTGGCTCGACGGCCAAGCCATCCACCCGCTGCACGGCTACCGCGCCGCCCAGGCCGGCATCCAGCTGGTGCAGGAAGACCGGCGCATCATCGCCGGCCTGTCGGTGGAGGAGAACCTGATCCTGGCCCAGGTCGCGCCCGGCCGCGGCTGGGAGCTGGAGCGCATCTACTCGCATTTCCCGCGCCTGGCCGAGCGCCGGACGCAGGAAGGCATCACCCTGTCGGGTGGCGAGCAGCAGATGCTGGCGATCGCGCGCGCGCTGGCGCGCGACATCAAGCTGCTGCTGCTGGACGAACCCTACGAAGGGCTGGCACCGACGGTGGTGCAGGAGATCGAGCGCATCCTGCACGAGATCAAGGCGCTGGGCATCACCACCATCATCGTCGAGCAGAACGCCGTCGCCGCGCTGCGGCTGGCCGACGATGCGGTGATCCTCGACACCGGCGAAGTCGCGTTCACCGGCACCGCGAAGGAAGTGCTCGACAACGCCGACCTGCGGCACGAGTACCTGGCGATCTGAGGCGGCCCGCAGCCGGGGCCGTCCGCGGCCGCGGCGCTGCCATGGTGCTCAGATCAGCGCCTGCGGCCGCTCGCCGTGCTCGTACACCACGTGTGCGCGGCCGACGATCAGCGGGTCGAGCTTGCCGATCTGCTGCAGGTCCTTGCCGCTGTAGGGCAGCTTGTGCAGCACGTAGCGCATGGCATTGAGGCGCGCGCGCTTCTTGCAGTCGCTCTTGACCACCGTCCAGGGGCTGTCGGCGGTGTCGGTGTCGAAGAACATCTGCTCCTTGGCCAGGGTGTAGTCGTCCCACTTGTCGAGGCTGGCCTTGTCGATCGGGCTCAGCTTCCACTGCTTGAGCGGGTGGCCCTCGCGTTCCTTGAAGCGCCGGCGCTGCTCGTCCTGGCTGACGCTGAACCAGAACTTGATCAGATGCACGCCCGAGTGCACCAGGTGGCGCTCGAACTCGGGCACCTGGCGCATGAAGTCGTGGTATTCCTTGTCGGTGCAGAAGCCCATCACGCGCTCGACGCCGGCGCGGTTGTACCAGCTGCGGTCGAACAGCACGATCTCGCCGAAGGTCGGCAGGTGCTGCACGTAGCGCTGGAAGTACCACTGGCCGCGCTCGACCTCGCTGGGTTTTTCCAGCGCCACGGTGCGGGCGCCGCGCGGGTTCAGGTGTTCCATGAAGCGCTTGATGGTGCCGCCCTTGCCGGCGGCGTCGCGGCCCTCGAACAGGATCACCACGCGGGCGCCGGTTTCCTTGACCCAGCTCTGCAGCTTCAACAGTTCGACCTGCAGCTTGAACTTGTGCTTCTCGTAGGTCGAGCGGCGCAGCAGGTTCTTGTACGGGTAGCCGCCGTCGCGCCAGTCGTCGGCCAGTTCCTCGTCGGGATTGATGCGCTCGAGCACGGGCGCGTCCTGCTCGCGCAGCGCCTCGCGCAGCGCCTGGCGGTCGTCCGCCGAAGCGCCGTCGAGGATGGCGCGCAGCGCCTGCGCGCGCTCGGCTGGCGTGCCGGCACGCTCGTCGCTGACCAGTCGGCGCGCGGCCGCCAGCTGCTTGTCGCGCGCCGCCACCGTGGCGTTCTCGACCACGAAGCGCTCGATCGCCCGCGGTGCCAGCGAAGGTGGCGTGTCGCCCTTCCTGACCGGACGCACCTGGGTGCCGGCATCCGATGCGGCCGCTGCCTCGCCGGTCGTGCCGGGCGCGGATTTCTTCATCGCCGGGCGCTTGCTGCCCGCTCGGGTGGCGGCCGTCTTGCGCGGCGTACTGGCTTTGTCCATGGTGGGTCGACCTTCTGCTGGCAAAAAGATGTGCGGTGGCGTCGCACGGCAACCACCTCACTATCTACCGGTCAGAACCGGATAATTTGATGTCGGTCAAGAAAGCCCACAAGTCGGGCAAGGCTGTGTGAAGAAGTCCACGGGCGCGTCAGCGCCTGGCCACCGGCCAGACCACGCCGTTGTCGTTGAGGATGGCGTCCAGCGGTTCGTCGTGCGGTTCCGGCTCGAAATCGTCGATGAAACCGTTGGTGAAACCCAGCCCGACGGTGAACGGGCGCGGCTGCAGCGCGGCCAGGGTGCGGTCGTAAAAGCCACCGCCGTAGCCCAGCCGGTAGCCGCCCGGCCCGTAACCGACGCAGGGCACCACCAGCAGCGTCGGCACGATCAGCTCGGTGTTCTTGGGCTTGGGGATGCCGTAGGCGTCCTCCTCCATCTCGCAGCCCGGGTACCAGGCGTGGAAGCTCAGCGTCTTGTGCAGCTTGTCGACCACCGGCAGGCCGATGCGGCGGCGCTGCGGCTCGTCCATCAGCTCGCCGTCCTCCTTCCAGCGGTGCAGCGCCGGCAATGGGTCGAACTCGCCCTTGATCGGCCAGTAGGCGCCGATCACCGTGTCCGGCCGGCCGATCAGCCAGATGCGCAGGATGTCCTGCAGCGCATCGATGCGCGCCAGCCGGTCTTCCAGTCGCAGGCGCTGTTGCACCAGGCGTTCGCGCAGGGTTTTCTTGTCGAACTTGCTCATAATGGGTCGATGCGTGGTTGGAAGATTCTGACACCCTTGCGGGCCCCGGGTTGGCTGCTCTTGTGGGCCCTGACGGCGCCGGTGGCGATGGCCCAGGGCGCGGCGCCGCCACAGCCTGGACCGGTTGTGGCGCCGGTCAGCCCGCCGCCGGCGCCCGCCGCCCTGCCGGCCCCGGCGGTGGTGCCCAGCGACGGCGTCATCCTCGACATGCGCGAAGCCTATCGCCGCAACGACCGCGCCCGCCTGGCGGCGCTGCTGCCGCAGGCTGCCGGCCATCCGCTGGAGGCCTGGGCCGCCTACTGGGAACTGAAGGCGCGGCTGGATGAAGCCAGCGCGCCCGAGGTGGAGGCCTTCCTGGCACGCTACGCCGGTACCTACCAGGAAGACCGCCTGCGCAACGACTGGCTGCTGGTGTCGGGCAAGCGCAGCGACTGGGCCAGCTTTGCCGCCCACTATCCGCGCTTTCGCATGCGTGACGACCGCGAGGTACGCTGCTACGCGGTCGCGATGGATGCCTACCAGGGCCGCGAGATCAGTCCGGAGGCAGTGACCCAGGTGCGCGACGACTGGTTCGCCCAGCGCAATCTCGACGACGGCTGCCTGCTGGCCGCCGACCTGCTGCACCAGGCCGGCAAGCTGCCCTATCAGGATCTGTGGCGGAAGGCGCGCCTGGCGATGGAGAGCAACCGCGCCGCGCTGGCACGTGCGGCGGTCGAGCTGGATGCGCCCGACGCCGCGACCGAGGTGGCGCAGATCCAGAACAGCGCCATCCGCTACCTCAACGCGCGCGCGCCGGTGGTGACCCGCAAGCGCCAGGAGCTGGTGACGCTGGCCCTGATCAAGCTGGCGGTCGACGACCCCGACCAGGCGGCGACGCAGATGAGCGGCAAATGGGCCGCGCAGCTGACCGCGGAAGAGCGCAACTGGGTCTGGGCCGTGATCGGCAAATGGGCTACGCTGAAGCTGCAGGACGGCGCCCAGGCGCACTTCGCCCGGGTCACGCGCCGCGCCGACCTGAGCGACGACCTGCTGGCCTGGAACGTGCGTGCCGCGCTGCGCCAGGGCGACTGGCGCATGGTGCGGGACGCTGTCGAGGCGATGAGCCAGGACGCGCGCCGTGATCCCGCCTGGACCTACTGGCTGGCACGCGCCCGGCTGGCGCTGGCGCGCAGCGAGCTCGACCGCACCCAGGCGCAGCAGTTGCTGGAAGGCATCGCCGGGGTCCAGGGCTTCTACGAGAAGCTGGCGCTGGAGGAGCTGGGCCGCCCGATCGCCACGCCGCCCGCGCCCGAGCCGCTGACGGCGGCCGAGCGCGACTGGGCCCGCGCCCATCCCGGCCTGCGCCGCGCCCTGCTGGCGATCGGGCTCGGTCTGCGCAGCGAGGGTGTGCGTGAATGGAACTACTGGACCAACCTGCACCAGCCCGGCGGCAAGCCCGACCGCGAGCTCTACGCCGCCGCCGACCTGGCCTGCCAGCACCGGATCTGGGACCGCTGCATCAACACCAGCGAGCGCACCCGCGGGTTCATGGATTTCACCCAGCGCTTCCCGATGCCCCACCGCGACGCCGTGGTGCGGCAGGCGCAGGCCATCGGCCTCGATCCAGCCTACGTGTACGGGCTGATCCGGCAGGAAAGCCGCTTCATCATGGACGCGCGCTCGAGCGTCGGCGCCTCGGGCCTGATGCAGATCATGCCGGCCACGGCGCGCTGGACCGCGCGCAAGATCGGGCTGGACGGCTTCACGCCGGGGCAGATCAACGAGCTCGACACCAACATCCTGATCGGCACCAGCTATCTGAAGCTGGCGCTGGACGAGTTCCGCGGCTCGATGCCGCTGGCCGCCGCAGCCTACAACGCCGGCCCGAATCGCCCGCGCGCCTGGCGCAACGGGCCGACGCTGGAGGCCGCCATCTGGGCCGAGACCATTCCCTACGGCGAGACGCGCGACTACGTGAAGAAGGTGCTGTCCAACACCACCGACTACGCCGCCATCCTGAGCGGACGGCCGCAGTCGCTGAAGAGTCGGCTCGGCAGCGTCGGGCCGGCGCCGATCGATGAGCCGGTGCTGACGAAGGACTTGCCTTGACGGCCGCCGCCGCTCGGGCACGATGGCGGCGTGGCTGAACGCTGCTATGGTGCGGCCGGGTTGTGATTTGAGACTGGAGGGCATTTCATGACGCAACGTGTGCTGATTCTGGGCGGATCCGGCTTTGTCGGCCGCCATATCGTCGAGCGCCTGCAGCGCCAGGGTGTGGCCATGACGGTGCCGACGCGCCGGCTGACCAACGCGCGCCATCTGTGGCACCAGCCCAAGGTGGAGGCCGTGGTCGCCGACGTGTTCGATGCGCCGACGCTGGCGCGGCTGGTGGGCGAGCACGACGCCGTGATCAACCTGGTCGCCATCCTGCACGGCAGCAAGAGCGAGTTCGAGCGCGTGCACGTCGAGCTGCCGCGCCGGATCGCCGAGGCCTGCGCGCAGGCCGGCGGGCGCCGGCTGGTGCACATCAGCGCGCTCGGCGCGGCGGCCGATGGCCCGTCGAAGTACCAACGCAGCAAGGCGCGCGGCGAGGCGGTGCTGGGCCAGGCGGCGCAGGTCGGCTCGCTGCAGCTGACGGTGCTGCGGCCGAGCGTGATCTTCGGCGCCGAGGACCGCTTCCTCAACCTGTTCGCCGGCTTGCAGCGCATCTTCCCGGTGATCCCGCTGGCCGGCGGCGACGCGCGCTTCCAGCCGGTATGGGTGCGCGACGTCGCCGAAGCGGTCGTGGCCTGCCTGGAAGACGACACCACCATCGGCCAGACCTACGAACTCTGCGGCCCCGAGGTGTGGACCCTGCGCGAGCTGGTCAAGGCGGCCGGACGCTGGTCGGGCATCGGTGCCGGCAAGGGGCGCCCCGTCGTCGGCGTGCCGATGGCGCTGGGCCGGCTGCAGGCGCTGGCGATGGAATGGATGCCCGGCCAGCCGCTGATGAGCCGCGACAACCTCGATTCGATGAAGGTCGACAACGTCGCCGGCGGCCAGCTGCCCGGGCTGGAGTCGCTCGGTATCCGGGCGGCGCCGCTGTCGGCGGTCGGCCCGCAGTACCTGGGCCAGACCGGCCTGCAGGCCAGGCTGGATCAGTACCGACGCTCGGCCAGGCGCTGAGCCGACAGACAGGCGCGCCGCGGCGCCGCAGACTCGGTGCATGAACGAGTCGCTGTGGACCACGGTCGGTCAGGCCGTGGCGTCCGAATTTTCCGATGTGCCGGAGTTGGAGCAGGCGCTGCGCATCCTGCTGCGCGCGTCGCTGGCCCTGGCGCTGGGTCTGCTGCTGGGCTACGAGCGCGAGAGCCAGGGCAAGTCGGCCGGCGTGCGCACGCACATGCTGGTGGCACTGGGTTCGGCGCTGTTCGTGCTGCTGCCGAGCCAGATGGGCATGACGCTGGGCGACCTGGGCCGTGTCATGCAGGGCCTGGTGGCCGGCGTCGGCTTCCTCTGTGCCGGCACCATCCTCAAGCATGGCGGCAGCGGCGGCGCGGACCATATCCAGGGCCTGACCACAGCCGCCGGCCTGTGGCTGACCGCCGCCATCGGCATGGCCTGCGGACTCGGCCGCGAGGTGACCGCCATCATCACGGCGGCGCTGGCGCTGGCGGTGTTCACGCTGATCCCGCGCCTGGTCCACCCGGGCGGCAAGCGCGGCGCGGACCAGCCGGGCGCGCCGCCCGGCGAGCAGGCGCAGTCCTGACGCTCGGGCGGCGATGCGGCCGTCGTCGCAAGCTTTTTCGCTGCCGATTACCAACGCCGCGTGCAGGCTTGTCCGGCTCGTGGCTCAATGCGCACGATGCGGATCGCGCGCCTGCCACGCGGGTGGTTCGTATCAGCCTGCCGCCGTGACAGCGCCGGCATGATCGCTCGCCCAAGACAAGGAAGACACCATGCTCAAACTCTATGTCGGCAACAAGAACTATTCGTCGTGGTCCATGCGCCCTTGGGTGCTGATGACGCAAGCCGGGATTCCGTTCGAGGAAGTGACGGTGCGTTTCGACTCGTTCAACCCCGATTCGCAGTTCAAGCGCACGCTGGCCGATGTCTCGCCCACTGGCAGGGTGCCCGTGCTGGTCGACGGCGATCTGGTGGTGTGGGACACGCTGGCGATCGCCGAGTACCTGGCCGAGCAGTTCCCGGAACTGCACCTGTGGCCGCGCGGCGTGCCCGAGCGTGCCCGCGCGCGCAGCGTCTGCGCCGAGATGCACAGCAGCTTCGCCGCGCTGCGCGGCGCCTGCCCGATGAACATCGAGGCGCGGCTGCCGCAGGTCGGCGCCCTGGCGCTGCGCGACCAGCCCGGCGTGCGCGCCGACCTGCAGCGCCTGACCGGCATGTGGCAGCAACTGCTGGCCGAGCATGGCGGGCCGCTGCTGTTCGGGCGCTTTTCGATTGCCGACGCCTTCTTCGCGCCGACGGTGATGCGCATCCGCACCTACGAGCTGCCGGTGCCGCCCGAGGTGGCGGGCTACATCGAGAGCCTGTGTGCCGCGCCCGGCGTCAAGGCCTGGATCGACGGCGCGCTGGCCGAGCACGATTTCCGTGCCTTCGAGGAACCGTATCGCCTGGGTCGTGACTGAATGGCCGACAGTCCGATGGTCGTCCAGCGTTGGCAAGGCAACGACACTACCCGGACCAAGACAATGGTCGCGGGGTAGTGCAGGAGCCTTGTCAACCACGAGAAGGAGCCCGTCATGGCAGACATTCCTGGCCCCAAAGACTGGGGCCGCTGACACCGCTGGTGGGCGAATGGGAGGGCAACGTCGGCGTCGATCTGTCGTTCCACAACGAGGATGACGTCACCGGCGAAACCGGCTACTTTGAGAAGGCCTGGTTCCGCCCGATCCCGAAGCAGGAAAACGGCCGGCAGCAACTGGAGGGCGTGACCTACCAGATGACCGCCTGGCGCCATGGCGAGGAAGCCATGATCCGGTTCCACGACGAGGTCGGCTACCTGCTGTGGGAAAAGGCCACCGGCCAGGTCATGCGCGCCGTGGTGTTCCGGCGCGGCATTGCCATGCTGGCCGGCGGCGACGCCGGGCCGCACGAGCAGGTACTGCATTTCAAGGCCACGCCCGGATCGCCGTCCTATGGCCTGGTGCAGAACAAATATCTGCTCGAGCGCGCCGAGATCAAGGACTTCCAGAGCACCTTCACGTTCCACGACGACGGCAGCTCCCCCCACGTGTCCGACCTGCTGCTCAAGCTGGCCGCCGCCGGTGGCGAGATGCACCACACCGATCGCAACACGCTGCACGGCGTCAAGAGCTACCACCCGGGGGTCGAGCACGCCTGACACGGGCCGACTGCGCGCTGCCGGGACGGCGTGCGGCGCTGGCCGCCCGGTTTGTCATTGATCAGGCAGGGCGCCGTGCGCGGTGAAGCTCGGGCGCCCGTAACAAGGTCGTGATCCGCGCGCATCGTCCGTGATCAGCGTGCGCGCGTGGCGGAGTGGACGCGGCCGCTACGATAGGCGTCCGATGGCGCGAGTTGATGCGCGCCGATCCGCGATCACCACCTCGTCACATGCCTACGCTGGAAACCGCCCTGGCCTTTTTCTCGGTCGCCGTGCTGCTGGCGCTGGCGCCCGGTCCCGACAACCTGTTCGTGCTGATGCAGTCGGCCACCGGCGGCCGGCGCACCGGCTTTGCCGTGCTCAGCGGCCTGATGATCGGCGTCATGCTGCACACGCTGGCGGTCGCGCTTGGGCTGGCGGCGGTGTTCGCCGCGTCGACCACGGCGTTCACCCTGCTCAAGCTGGCTGGCGCCGCCTACCTGCTGTACCTGGCCGGGGGCGCCTGGCGCGCGCCCGTGATGCTGGCCGCCGGTAGCAGTCCCGCGCCGGCCGCACCGAAACCGTGGTCGCGCCTGATGCTGCGCGGCGTGGTGATGAACCTGACCAACCCCAAGGTGGTGCTGTTCTTCCTGGCGCTGCTGCCGCAGTTCGTGCAGCCCGAGCGCGGCTCGGTGGCCGCGCAGATCGTCATCCTCGGCGCGCTGTTCATCGTCGCCGCCACGCTGGTGTTCGGTGCCGTGGTGCTGGCCGCCGACGCCTTGCGCGCGCGGCTCGGCGGTTCGGCGCGGGCGCAGCGGCTGCTCAATCGCGCGGCTTCGCTGGTGTTCGCCGGCCTGGCGCTGCGGCTGGCGCTGGTCGAGCGCTGATGCGGAGGTTTCGTGTTCGGGCTTGAGCGCTCAGCGTGAATGCCAGGAACCGCCGCGCCGGATCGAGCCAATCCGCTCAACGCGCAACCCCCTACACTGCCGCGCATGCAGATCTACATGGTGGGTGGTGCGGTGCGCGACCGGTTGCTGGGGCTGCCGGTCCAGGACCAGGACTGGGTGGTGGTCGGCGCTACGCCGGAGCAGATGGTGGCGCTGGGCTACGTGCCGGTGGGCAAGGATTTCCCGGTGTTCCTGCACCCCGACACGCACCACGAATACGCGCTGGCGCGCACCGAGCGCAAGAGCGGGCGCGGCTACAAGGGCTTCACCGTGCACACCAGCCCCGAGGTGACGCTGGAGGAAGACCTGGCGCGGCGCGACCTGACCATCAACGCCATCGCCGCCGATGTCGACTGGACCGGCGCTGACACGGGCGCCTCGGCGGGGCTGATCGACCCCTTCGGCGGCCGGCGCGACCTGCGCGGCAAGGTGCTGCGCCACGTGACGGGGGCCTTCCGCGAGGACCCGGTGCGCATCCTGCGCGTGGCGCGCTTTGCCGCCCGCTTTCACGATTTCAGTATCGCGCCGGAAACCATGGCGCTGATGCAGGACATGGTGGCCGATGGCGAGGTCGACCATCTGGTGGCCGAGCGCGTCTGGCAGGAACTCGCGCGCGGCCTGATGGAGGACCACCCGGCGCGCATGTTCGCCGTGCTGCGCGACTGCGGCGCGCTGCGCGTGGTGCTGCCCGAGATCGACCGCCTGTGGGGCGTGCCGCAGCGGCCCGAGTACCACCCCGAGATCGACACCGGCGCGCACCTGATGATGGTGCTGCAGATGGCGGCGCGGCTGCGGGCGCCGCTGCCGGTGCGCTACGCCTGCCTGACGCACGATCTCGGCAAGGGCACGACGCCGGCCGACCTGCTGCCGCGCCACATCGGCCACGAGCAGCGCGGTGCGCGCCTGCTCAAGGAGCTGAGTGCGCGCCTGCGTGTGCCCACCGAATGCCACGAACTGGCCGACGTGGTGGCGCGCGAGCACGGCAACATCCACCGCAGCGGCGAGCTCGATGCCGCCGCGCAGGTGCGCCTGCTGGAGCGCTGCGACGCCTTCCGCAAGCCGGCGCGCTTCGCCGACGCGCTGCTGGCCTGCGAATGCGATGCGCGTGGCCGCCTCGGCATGGCGGACGACGCCTACCCGCAGCGCCCGCGCCTGCTGGCGGCGCTGGCTTGTGCACAGGCGGTGGACACGGCGCCGATCGTCGAGGCCGCGCTGGCCGCCGGCGTGCGTGGCCCGGACGTGGGCCGCCGCATCCATCAGGCGCGCGTGCAGGCCGTGGGGCAAGCAGCGGGATCGACTCCGAGCGGTTAATCTTGCTGCCATGGCCCGACCGATTTCCGCCTCCCATGACCAGCGGCGCGACGAGATCCTGAACGTCGCAGCGGACTGCTTTGCTCGCCAGAGCTATCCGGCCACCAGCATGAACGACATCGCGGCGGCCTGCGGTACCTCGAAGGCGCGGCTCTACCACTACTACGAGAGCAAGGAAGCGATCCTGTTCGACCTGCTGGACCGCTACACGCAGAAGCTGCTGCTGATCGTCGGCCAGGTCGAGGCCACGGCGCAGCGCCGCACGCTCGACGAGCGCTGCACGCTGCACGAACTGGTGCGCGCCTTCCTGCGCGAGTACGAGACCTCGGCGACGCGCCATGCGGCCCTGCTGAGCAGCACGCAGTTCCTGAGCGAGCCGCTGCGCGAGATCATCCTGGACCGCGAGCGCGACGTCGTCGCCGCCGTCACGCGCTTTCTGGGCCGCGCCTACCCGGAACGTCTGGACGAGCACAACCAGACCGCGATCGCCATGACGCTGTTCGGCATGATCAACTGGACCTTCACCTGGCTGCGGCCCGGTGGCGCGCTCAGCTATGCGGACTTCGCCGAGGAAGTGATCGGCCTGCTCGAGCATGGCCTGGCGCCCCGACCCTGAGCCGGCGGCGCGCTATGCCGCGCGGCATAGCGGCTTGTGATAGAAGCCGGCCCTGGTCATGAACACCGCCACCGACCCGTCGATCCCGCCGCCGTCCTGCGTCGACTGCGTGCTGCGGCGCCAATGCGGCTTCACGCCGGTGACGCCGGAGCAATTGGCCTGCATCGAGTCGTTCCGCTCGGACATCGCGCTGGTGCGTGCCGGCCGGGCGGTGGTGCCGGAGCACCGGGCCTCGGCCAAGCTGTTCACGCTGTACTCCGGCTGGGCGTTCCGCTACAAGAGCTTGGCCGATGGGCGGCGCCAGATCCTCAACTTCCTGCTGCCGGGCGACCTGATCGGCCTGCAGGCCGAGTTCATCGACGAAGCCACGCACGGGGTCGAGGCGCTGACCGACGTGCGCCTGTGCGTGTTCCCGCAGGAGCGCCTGTGGCAGCTGTTCCAGCAGCAGCCGCAACTCGGCTATGACCTGACCTGGCTGTGCGCCAGCGAGGAACGCCTGGTGGACGAGAACCTGGTCACCGTCGGCCGCCGCAGCGCTGCCGAGCGCATCGCGATGCTGCTGATCCACCTGTGGCGGCGCGCCGAGCGGGTCGGCCTGACGGCGGACGACGGCAGCATCGTGTTCCCGCTGACGCAGCAGCACATCGCCGATGCCCTGGGCCTGTCGCTGGTGCACACCAACAAGACGCTGCGCAAGCTCGAGCGCCTGGGCCTGCACGAGATCCGTTCGGGCCGGCTGCGCCTGGTCGAGCCGCAGGCGCTGGAGCGCCTGGCCGACTACTACACGCGGCCGATGCGCGCCGTGCCGCTGCTCTGAGCCCGGTGTGTGGTCCTGGTGGCTGCGTGGGCAAGGCCGAATCCGCTTGGCGCCATCGACGCTGCACCTGCGTCAGCGGCCGGTCTCGATGTCCGAGTTGACGATGGCGTCGAACTCCGCTGCTGCCAGGTATGTGGGCGCGTAGGTGACACCCAGGTTCTTCAGCGAGGAAACGAAGGCGCGCAGGTGGTTGCGTGAACCGCGCTCCAGACTGTCGTAGACCATGAGGATGTCGGCGTTGTCCACCGGCTGCTGGCGCAGATCGGCAATGTCCAGCTCTTCGATCTCGGCGCCCACCCTGAGCGCCTCGACGAGGCTGAGTCGGCTGCGCTGGGCGAGTTGATCGAACTGCGCCTGCAGCGCCGCGTCGCGGTACTGGCCATCGGCCAGGCCGGTGCGTGGATCATCCAGCTGGTAGCGATCCAGCAGGGTCTTGACTGCGGCCGCGTGCGTGCTCTCGCTGGCAGCGATGTTGCTGAAGATGGGCTGCGGCCACAGCAGGGCGCTGGTGGCGTAGACGTCATGGGCCAGTTGCTCCTCCTCGCGCATGAATTGCAGGCTGGTGATCTCCGCCGCGCTCAGTGACTCGAGTGGATAGGTGCCCAGGTTGCTGGCCAGCTGGCCCGCGTTGAAGGATGAGGCGCCGCTCGCGTCGACGTTCAGGGCCGGCGGGTTGCCGTTGTCACCGCCGCCGCACGCCGCCAGCGTGAGCGCCAGCAAGGCGGCCAGCGGCCACTTGACGAAACGTGCGCCATGGGCTGTGGCGCGTCCGAGTGAATGACGATCCATGTGTGCTTCCTTTCGTGAAGATTGACCACGCCGACCGGCACTGCCAAGTGATGCGTCGGTGCCACGCAAGACAGACAATAGTTTAATTGCGCAACTACGTAAGTGCGTAATCAATTGTGAGGCGGAGTGCTGTCACCAAGGCGAAGTGCCCGGCGCGGAACGCTGATAATCCCCGCTGATCGCCAATAGACAGGAAGGCAAGACTGGGCATGAGCGCCATTGACATCGTCATCATGGCCGCGGGCAAGGGCACGCGCATGAAGAGCCAGCGGCCCAAGGTGCTGCACCGGCTGGCCGGTCGGCCGTTGCTGGCGCATGTGCTGGACAGCGCGACGGCGCTGGGCGCGCGCGCGGCCGTGGTCATCACCGGCCACGGCGCAGCGGATGTCGAGGCGTTCTGCGCCGCCTGGTCCGATGCTGCCGGCGCCGTGCGAACCCGCCTGCAGCCGGTGCGGCAGGAGCCGCAGCTCGGCACCGGCCACGCGGTGCAGCAGGCTACGCCGGTGCTGCCGGACGACGGTGTGACCCTGATCCTGAACGGCGACGTGCCGTTGGTGCGCACCGAAACCATGCGGCGTCTGCTGGCGCTGGCCGGCGCCCACGGCATCGCGCTGCTCACCGTCGACACCGGCCAGGACGCCGGCGCCTACGGCCGCATCGTGCGCGGCGCCGCCCAAGACGATGGCGACGTGCACGTGCGCGCCATCGTCGAGGCCCGGGACGCCTCGCCCGACGAGCGCCAGATCACCGAGTGGTATTCCGGCGTCATGGCGGCGCCGACGCGCCTGCTGAAGCGCTACCTGGCGCTGCTCACCGACGACAACGCGCAGCGCGAGTTCTACCTGACCGACGTGGTCAAGCACGCGGTGGCCGACGGCACGCCGGTGCTGGCGCTGCGCATCGACGACGAGGTCGAGGTGGCCGGGGTCAACAGTCCGGTGCAGCTGGCCGAGCTGGAGCGCGAGGTGCAGCGCCGCGCCGCCACCCGCCTGATGGACGCCGGTGTGCGGCTGGCGGATCCGGCGCGCTTCGATCTGCGGGGCGAGCTGCAGTGCGGCCAGGACGTCGAGATCGACGTCGGCTGCATCTTTGAAGGCCGGGTGGCGCTGGCCGACGAGGTGCGTATCGGCGCGCACTGCTTCATCGCCAACGCGCGCATCGAGGCTGGCGCGGTGATCCAGCCCTTCACCCACATCGATGGTGGGCGCGACGGCGTGGTGGTCGGCGCTGGCACGCAGGTCGGCCCCTACGCCCGCCTGCGTCCGGGTGCGCAACTGGGCCCGGACGTGCACATCGGCAACTTCGTCGAGGTCAAGAACTCCACGCTCGCCGCCGGCGCCAAGGCCAATCATCTGGCCTATCTGGGCGATGCCACCGTGGGCGAGCGCGTCAACTACGGCGCCGGCAGCATCACTGCCAACTACGACGGCGCCAACAAGCACCGCACCGTGATCGAGGCCGACGTGCACGTCGGCAGCAACTGCGTGCTGGTGGCACCGGTGACGATCGGCGCCGGCGGCACCGTGGGCGGTGGCTCGACCATCACCAGGGACACGCCAGCGGGCGCTCTCAGCGTGGCGCGCGGCCAGCAGATCAGCGTGGCCGGCTGGCAGCGGCCGGTGAAGCAGAGGAAAACCTGAAGCTGCGCCCGGCGCGCCGTGCCAATGAAACGCCCTCTCCCCCTTGGGAGATGGCACGTGTGAGAGCCATCCGTGCGTCGTGGGTGACAAAGGCTTGAACCGTACACCTGCGCACCGGCCACTGCTCAGCCCGCCAGCGCCTCCCAGCGCTCCAGCGCGACCGTGAGTTCCTCGTCGATGGCGCTGTCGCGCGCCTGCAGGGCGATGGCCTGCTGCAGGTCGCTCTGGTAGAGCGTGCCGTCCGCCAGCTTGTCGCGGATCGCCGCCTGCTCGGCTTCCAACGCCTCGATGTGCGTCGGTAGGGCGTCGAGTTCACGCTGCTCCTTGTACGACAGCTTCTTCTTCAGCGGCGGCTCGCTCGGCTGCGTGCTGGCCGGCGCCGGCTTGTCGATGCCGCCTGACGGGCTTGCCGTCGCCGGTGTGGCACTACCGGACTCGGCCTCGCGCAGCGCCTGCCAGCGTGCGCTCTGCGCCAGCCAGTCCTGCACGCCACCTTCATATTCCTGCCAGCGTCCCGGGCCTTCCCACACCAGGGTGCTGGTCACCACGTTGTCGAGAAAGGCGCGGTCGTGGCTGACCAGGAACACAGTGCCCTCGTAGTTCTGCAGCAGTTCCTCCAGCAGTTCCAGCGTGTCGATGTCGAGGTCGTTGGTCGGCTCGTCCAGCACCAGCACGTTGGCCGGCCGCGCGAACAGCCGCGCCAGCAGCAGCCGGTTGCGCTCGCCGCCCGACAGGCTGCGCACCGGCGAGTGGGCGCGCGCCGGGCTGAACAGGAAGTCGCCCAGGTAGCTCTTGACGTGCTGGCGCTTAGACCCGATCTCGATCCACTCGCTGCCGGGGCTGATGAAGTCCTCCAGCGTGGCGTCCATGTCGAGCGCGGCGCGCATCTGGTCGAAATAGGCCACCTGCAGGTTGGCGCCGCGCCGCACCTGTCCGCTGTCGGGTTCGAGCTCGCCCAGGATCAGCTTCAGCAATGTCGTCTTGCCGGCGCCGTTGGGGCCGATCAGGCCGAGCTTGTCACCGCGCAGCACGGAGGTGCTCAGGTGATCGACGATCAGCTTGTCGCCGAAAGCCAACCGCACGTCCTGCAGCTCGGCAACCAGCTTGCCCTGGTAGCCGCCGCTGGCGGCATCGACGTCGAGTTGGACCTGTCCCATCGTGTCGCGCCGCGCCGCCCGGGCCGCGCGCAGCGCGTGCAGGCGCTTGACGCGGCCCTGGGAACGCGTGCGGCGCGCTTCCACACCCTTGCGGATCCATACTTCCTCCTGCGCCAGCAGCTTGTCGGCGCGGGCGTTGATGACGGCCTCCTGCGCCA
>NZ_DAOMOQ010000035.1:0-28422 GCF_035444425.1 Ottowia sp.
TGTCGAACTCGTCCTCGATCTCGCCGACGATCTCCTCCAGCACGTCCTCGATGGTGATCAGGCCGGCGGTGCGGCCGAACTCGTCGACCACGATGGCCAGGTGGTTGCGGTTGACGCGGAAGGTGCGCAGCAGGTCGGTCAGGCCCTTGCTTTCGGGGATGAACACCGCCGGCCGCAGCAGGGTGCGCAGGTTCAGCTCGGGGGCGCGCTGCAGCTTGAGCAGGTCCTTGGCCAGCAGGATGCCGATGATGTTCTCGCGCTCGCCCTGGTAGACCGGAAAGCGCGAGTGCGCGGTGCGGATGACCTCCAGCAGCAGCTCCTCGTAGGGCGCGTCGATGTCCAGCAGGTCCATGCGCGGCGCCGCCACCATGGCGTCGCCGGCGGTCATCTCGGCCAGGCGCAGCACGCCTTCAAGCATGATGCGGCTGTCGGTGCCGATCAGCGCCTTGTCCTCGGCTTCGGCCAGGGTCTCGATCAGCTCGTCGGTCGAGTCCGGACCGGGGTTGATGAACTCGATCAGCTTGCGGAACAGGCTGCGCTTGTCTTCGCGCTCGCCAGGACGCGCGGGGTGGGGGTCGGACACGGGCGGGTCAGCAGAGCCTGCGGTGATGGTGAGGCCTGCAAGGATAGCGGAAAGCACCCCTGAAATGACAAATGGCTTCGCCGCGCTTCGATGACAGATGTCAAACGAGCACGTGTCAAGCCGGCGCCAGCCGGCGGTCATCCGTCATTCGTCATCGACCCCGGCAAGGCCGGGGATCAGGAGGCCGACTTGTGGCGCCCTTCGCGCACGGCCTCGCGCACTTCCTGCACGGTGGCCAGCACCTCGCGCGCAATCAGCGCCTCGCTCTTGAGCCAGTAATCGACCTGGCCGACCTGCTCGGCCACCAGTTCGCCCACGCGGGTCTTGAAGCTGGCTTCGGGCAGCTTCAGATGCGCCTGGCTTTCATTGCCGGAGCGCTGCACCTCGGCGCCGGCATTGCGCGCGATCTTGAGCATGGCGACGTTCTCACTCAGCGCGTGGATGTACAGCGTCTGGATGCCGTCGTTCACCGCATGGATGGCGGCGCGCTCGAACAGCCGGGTGCCGTAGCCACGTCCGCGCGCATGCGGCGACACCGACACGCCGAACTCGGCGAAGCCCGCCTGCACCATCTCGCCCGGGTAGGCCAGGTGCGCCATGGCGATGGGTTCCAGCTTGCGGTTGAAGATGCCGAACACGCGGTCACGCTCGAAGTCGAGCTTGTCCACGTACTGTGCGATCTGCCGGTCGTCGGCGGCGAAGCCGAAGCGCAGGTAGCGGTCGTGTGGTTCCAGACCGAGCAGGTGGCGCAGCACCTGTTCGCGGTAGCGGGCGCCAATCTCCCGGATCGGCACGATGGCCGAGGCGTTCCTGGCGTCAACGCCCTGGCTTGTGGCCGGTGCGTCCGCCTGGGGACGGGGGGTGCTTGGAGTATTCATGCCCTCCATATTAGGTTTAATCCCTAGAGTCCCAACTCCAATCGACGCTGCCGACATGCAAGGCCCCGAAGTCGGGTGATTCTGCCCGAGCCGCGCGGCATGCACGCCACACATGGCCTGCCTGATCAGTGCGAGCCAGGCTCAGATCGCCAGCGGCAGCGCCGTGGTGGTCTTGACCCGGTCCATGACGAAGCTGGTACGGCAATCCTGCACCGCTGGATGGCGCAGCAGCGTGTCCATCATGAAGCGTGAATAGGCGCCCATGTCCTCGACCACCAGGCGCAGCTGGAAGTCCATCTCGCCGGTCAGCGCCACGCACTCCACCACCTGCGGCCAGGCCTGCACGGCGGCGCGGAACTCGTCCATCGGATTGCGCTTGGCGTGCTCGGCGCGCTTTTCCAGCCGCACGTGCACGTAGGCCATCAAACCCAGGCCCAGCGCCTCGGGCTTGAGCAGGGCGACGTAGCGCTCTATGACGCCGGCGTCCTCCAGCTTCTTGATGCGGCGCAACACGGCGCTCGAGGACAGGCCGATGCGCTCGCCAATGGCCTCGCAGGTTTCGCGGCCATTGGCTTGCAGGCTGTCCAGAATGGCACGGTCAAGCCGGTCGAACGCTTCGCTCGTCATACAAGCGCAATTTTACGGCGCCTGACTCCACCTTCGGAGCTGTCGGCACACGCGGGCGGCGAATCCTGCAAGATGGCTGCGTGCAGGCAGACCGGCGCGCCGCGAAGCTGCGTGAACCCGGCCGGCGCGCCAACGCAAGCGCCGGAAACCGCAGCCGCCAGCAGCCTACAGTGAGGCATCAGCTTGACACGCATCAAGTCAGGAGACACGGACATGAGCACCACACCACCGAACCGGCCGGGCGAGGCCTGGGACAACCCGATGGGCACCGACGGCTTCGAGTTCATCGAGTACGCCGCGCCCGATCCACAGGCCATGGGCCAGCTGTTCGAGCGCATGGGCTTCACGGCAGTAGCCCGGCACCGGCGCAAGGCGGTGACGCTGTACCGGCAGGGCGAGATCAACTTCATCATCAACGCCGAACCCGACAGCTTCGCCCAGCGCTTCGCCAAACTGCACGGCCCCAGCATCTGCGCCATCGCCTTCCGCGTGCAGGACGCCAAGGCCGCCTACGAGCGCGCCATCTCGCTCGGAGCCTGGGGCTTCGCCGGCTCGGCCGCGCCGGGCGAGCTGAACATCCCGGCCATCAAGGGCATCGGCGACTCGATCATCTACCTGATCGACCGCTGGCGCGGCAAGGACGGTGCGAAAGAGGGCGACATTGGCAACATCGGCTTCTATGACGTCGACTTCGAGCCGCTGCCGGGCGTCGAGGGCAGCGCCGCCATCAGCCCCGAGGGCTACGGCATGACGGTGATCGACCACCTGACGCACAACGTGCACAAGGGTCGCATGGACGAGTGGTCGAGCTTCTACGAGCGCCTGTTCAATTTCCGCGAGGTGCGCTACTTCGACATCGAGGGCCAGGCCACCGGCGTCAAGTCCAAGGCCATGACCAGCCCCTGCGGCAAGATCCGCATCCCGATCAACGAAGAGGGCAACGAGCAGAAGGGCCAGATCCAGGAGTACCTGGACAGCTACCACGGCGAGGGCGTGCAGCACATCGCACTGGCGAGCAAGAACATCTACGACACCGTCGATGCGCTGCAGATGGCGGGCGTGAAGCTGCTGAACACCAGCGACACCTACTACGAACTCTTGCCGAAGCGCATCCCCGGGCTGAAGGAGCCGATCGGCGAACTGCAGTCGCGCAACATCCTGGTCGACGGCCAGCCGGACGAGTTGCTGCTGCAGATCTTCAGCGAGAACCAGCTGGGTCCGATCTTCTTCGAGTTCATCCAGCGCAAGGGCAACGAGGGCTTCGGCGAGGGCAACTTCAAGGCGCTATTCGAGACCATGGAACTGGATCAGATGCGGCGCGGGGTGTTGAAGGCGACGTGATGTGGATGGGGTGACACTGCCCTCACCCCCTTCAACAAGCTCGGGACAGATCAACCTTCTCCCGCAAGCGGGAGAGTAAGCAACCCAGGGCCGAGCGAAGCGATGGCCCGTTTGAATTCCGCTCCCCTCTGGCCGTGCCGAGAAGCGCAGGGCTTGGGGCGGGCATGGGCACCGAAGGATGCCCATGCTTCGCGCTCTGACTCGCTGCGGTTGTCCGAGCGGAGCGCCGTAGGCGCGCAGCGAGTTCCGCAGCGCCGCCCCATGACCGAGCATCGCAGGTTGCCCCGGAGCGAAGCGCAGGGGACACGGCCAGTGGGGCCGCCTTTCTTTTGCCTACTTTTCTTTGGCGGGCAAAGAAAAGTAGGTGCGCCGCCGGGCACACATCCCGGCCAGCAGCGCATCCAAGAAACGCGACTCGCTCCTTATTCCGCAGCGCCCTCCTCGGCACCCCGCCCCGGCAACCCAAACGCCAACGCCCCCAGCGCCCCCTGCGCAATCTGATACAGCCCGTAGATCACCCCCACGCCCACCGCCGCCGCCGGCGCCACGCCAAAAGGAGCGAGTGAGGCGACCGCTGCCGCTTCACGCGTGCCCCAGCCACCTACACTGGCCGGCAGCGCCGCCATCAGGAAGATCGGCGCGATGGCGAAGGCCCAGGCCGCCGGACCGAGGCGCACCCCCAGCGCCAGCCCACCCGCCGCCAGCGCCACTGCCGACAGCAGCTGCACCAGCGCCGACGCCAGCGCCTGCCAGCGCAGCTGCGCACCAAAGTCAGGCTGGCGCGCCGCCAGCGCCAGCGGTGCCAGCCAGCCACCCGGCGCACCGCCAGCCATGCGCAGCAGCCATGGCAAGCCCCAGGGCAGCGCCAGCCACAGCGCCGTGCCAGTCAGCATCAAACCCACGAACACCACCGCCGGCACGCGCAACCAGGGCGCCAGCACGTCGGCGCTGGCGGCCGCACCTAGGCCGCCGATGGCACACAGCATCCACAGGCCGCTCAGGCGATCCAGCACCACCGACCAGGCCGGCGCCGGCGTGGCCGGTCCGGACCGGCGCAGCACCACGGCGCGGTAGACGTCGCCGCCGACCACGGCACCCGGCAGCAGGGCATTCAGGCCGATGGCCTGGAAGTACCAGCGCGTGGCGTCGGCCAGCCCCACCTCGGCACCCAGCCAACGCGCCAGCGCGCGCCAGCGCCACGCCGACACCAGGTTGGACGCGATCGCCGCCAGCAGGCCCGCCAGCAGCCACCACGGATCAGCCCGGCGCAGTTGCGCCAGCACCCGCGCCGGATCGGCCAGCGCGAGCACGGCTGCCAGCAGCGCCAGCCCAAGCAGACCGCGCCAGACGGCCTTGTGCGAACGCTTCACACCGTCACGCTGGGTGCCGCCGGCTGCGCATCGGCGCGCGGCTCGGCAGCCGCCGTCGAGGCCGGCACGTACTCCTCGGCGTGGAACTGCGGCGCGCCGCCGGTCTCGTGGTAGATGCGCGTCAGCAACTCGCCGATCAACCCGGCGGCGATCATCTGCGCGCCCATCAGCACCAGCATCACCCCCGCCAGCAGCAGCGGCCGGCCGCCGATGTCCTCGCCCAGCAGCTTGAGCATGAACAGCCAGCCCAGGATCAGCATCCCCGGCGTGGCCAGCCACAGCCCCAGGCCGCCGAAGGCATGCAGCGGGCGCTGGCGGTAGCGCATGAAGAACACGATCAGGATCAGATCCAGGATGACGCGGAAGGTCCGATCGATGCCGTACTTCGACACGCCGCGCGTGCGCGCGTGGTGGCGCACCGGCACTTCGGCGATGCGCGCGCCAGCCTCCTTGGCCAGCGAGGGAATGAAGCGGTGCAGCTCGCCGTACAGCCGGATGCGGTCGATGATCGGCCGCCGGTAGGCCTTGAGCGCGCAGCCGTAGTCGTGCAGGTGCACGCCGGTGGCGCGCGAGATCAGCCGGTTGGCGATGCGCGACGGCAGCTTGCGCGACAGCTCGGCGTCCTGCCGGTCCTTGCGCCAGCCGCTGACCATGTCAACGTCGGGATCGGTCTCCAGGCGCTCGAGCAGCAGCGGGATGTCGCCGGGCTCGTTCTGCAGGTCGGCGTCCAGGGTCACCACGTAGCGGCCACGCACGCGGTCGAAGCCGGCCTGCAGCGCGCTCGACTGGCCGTAGTTGCGCACCAGGAACACCGGCCGCAGCCAGGGCCGCCCCACGGCCAGCTCGCGCAGGACCTGCCGGCTGCCGTCGGTGGAGCCGTCGTCCACCGCCAGCAGCTCGAAGCTGAGCGCCCCGCCCGCCATCGCCTGCGCGATGCGCTCGACCAGGTCGGGCAGGTTCTCGACCTCGTTGTAGATCGGCACCACGATGGAGACATCGGGCGCCGGCAGGTGGGAGCGGGTCATGAAACAGGCGGGCGCGAGGCAGGCAGGATAATGCCCGCGATTGTGCCTGCGCCGCGGCCCGACCCGCCGGCGGCGCCGCTGCAGCCCCTTTCATGAATGCCTCTTCCGCCGCGGCGCCCGGCGCCGTCCCACTCCGCTCGCCGGTGGCCCATCCGCTGGTCTGGCTACTGGCGCTCGCGCTGGCGCACGTGCTGGTGCGGGTGGCGCTGTCGCCGGCGCTGAAGTGGGACGAGGCCGAGCAGATGCTGTGGTCGCAGCAGTTGCAGCTAGGCTACGGCGCGCAGCCGCCGCTCTACACCTGGCTGCAGTGGGCGGTGAACCAGCTGCTGGGCCCCAGCGTGCTGGCGCTGTCGCTGCTCAAGCACGCGCTGCTGGCGCTGACCTACGTGCTGATGTGGCTGGCCGGGCGCGAACTGCTGGGCGAGCGTGGCGCCTGGTGGGCGGCGGCCAGCATGCTGCTGCTGCCGCCGCTGGGCTGGGACTCGATCCGCGACCAGACGCACAGCATCCTGGTCACGGCCATGACCTGCGCCGCCTGGTGGCTGCTGCTGCGCATCGTCCGGCGGCCGCGGCCGCGCGACTTCGCCTGGCTGGGCCTGGTCTGCGGCCTCGGCCTGCTGGCCAAGTACAGCTACGCACTGGTGATCGGCGCCATGCTGCTGGCGGCCCTGTCGGTGCCCGAGTCGCGCCGCGCGCTGCTGGCGCGCGGCTGGTGGTGGGCGCCAATCGTCGGCCTGCTCGTGGTGCTGCCGCACGCCAGCTGGCTGGCCGGGCACCTGCAGGACGCCACCGGCGCGACCATCGACAAGATGGAGATCCAGCCGGACGGCCGGCTCGGCAAGGGACTGATCGGCTGGCTCAAGATGCTGGCCGGCATGCTGATCCTGTTCGCGCTGCTGGCGCTGTGGGCGTTTCGCGCCGCCTGGTGGCGCCGGCCGCTGGCGCCGGCGGCGCCCTGGGCACACCGGGTTTTCATGCGCTACCTCGCGCTGGTGCTGCTGGCCCTGCTGGGCATGGTGTTGTTTGCCGGCGTCACCAACTTCCGCGGGCGCTGGGTGCTGCCGCTGCTGTGCATGGTGCCGCTGGCAGCCTTCGCCGCGCGGCCGGAGTTGCAGCAGCACCCGCGCGCCGGCCGCTACACCGCCGCCGTGGTGGCGGTGGCGCTGCTGCTGCTGCTGGCGGGCGCGCTGCGGCCCTGGATCGGCGGGCTGCGCGGCCAGGTCGACGAACTGAACCATCCGGCCGCCGAGCTTGGCGTGGCGCTGCAACAGGCCGGCTACGACGGCCGCAGCCCGATCATCGCCGCCGACCACATGATGGCGGGCATGCTGCGCACGCGCTTTCCGGATGCGGCGGTGGCCTCCTGCAGCAGCGAAGACAAGCCTGTCGCGGCTTGCGTGGCGGCCCAGGTCGGGCAGGCCGGGCGCGGCGGGCAGGGCTGGCTGCTGGTCTCGCGCACCGACCGCATCGAGCCGGGCTGGTGGGAGCAGGCGCAAGCCGCGCTGCCGCCATTCGCCGTGCGATCCATCCAGTTGCCGCTGCGCATGGTGCGCGCGGGCACGCCACCGGCGCAGTACCGGTTTGTCTGGCAAGCCGCCACGGGAGCAAGGCCATGAGCACCATCCTGGTCACCGGCTGCGCCGGCTTCATCGGCATGCACTGCGCCGAGGCCCTGCTGGCGCGCGGCGCGCAGGTGGTCGGCATCGACAACCTGAACGCCTACTACGACGTGGCCCTGAAGCAGGCCCGCCTGGCGCGGTTGAGCAGCCACCCCCGCTTCCGCTTCGAGCGGCTCGACTTGGCCGACCGCGCCGGCATGGCCGGCCTGTTCGCGCGCGTGCGGCCGACCCGCGTGCTGCACCTGGCGGCGCAGGCGGGCGTGCGCTACTCGATCGACGCGCCCGACAGCTACACAGACGCCAACCTGCTCGGCTTTGCCCACGTGCTGGAAGGCTGCCGCGCCGCGCGCATCGAGCACCTGGTGTTCGCCAGCAGTTCCAGCGTCTACGGCGGCAACGCCCGCACGCCGTATTCCGAGCGCGATGCGGTGGACCACCCGATCAGCTACTACGCCGCCACCAAGAAGGCGGGCGAGGTGATGGCGCACAGCTACGCCCACCTGTACCGAATGCCCTGCACCGGCCTGCGCTTCTTCACCGTCTACGGACCCTGGGGCCGGCCCGACATGGCGCTGTTCAAGTTCACGCGCGCCATGCTGGCCGGCGAGCCGATCGATGTCTATGGCGAAGGCCAGCTGGTGCGCGACTTCACCTACATCGACGACATCGTCGAGGGCGTGCTGCGCGTGCTCGACAAGCCCGCCACGCCGGACCCGGCCTTCGACGCCCACGCACCCGCGCCAGGCAGCAGCAGCGCGCCGTTCCGGCTGTTCAACATCGGCAACAACCAGCCCACCGTGCTGATGGACTACATCGGCGCGCTCGAGACGGTGCTGGACCGCACCGCCATCAAGCGCATGCTGCCGATCCAGCCCGGCGACATGCACATCACCGCTGCCGACACCTCGGCGCTATCGGCCTGGGTCGGCTTCGCGCCGTCAACACCGGTTCACGCGGGTGTGGCACGCTTCGTCCACTGGTATCGCGATTTCTACAAGACATGAAAGTCACCGTTTTCGGCACCGGCTACGTCGGTCTGGTGCAAGGGGCCGTGCTGGCCGACGTCGGCCACGAAGTGATGTGCATCGACATCGATGCCGCCAAGGTGGCGGCGCTGCAGGCCGGCCGCGTCCCCATCCACGAACCGGGACTGGAGCCGCTGGTGCGGGCCAACCAGGCCGCCGGGCGCCTGCACTTCAGCACCGACGCCGCCGCCGGCGTGGCGCATGGCGAGCTGATCTTCCTGGCCGTCGGCACGCCACCCGACGAGGACGGCAGCGCCGACCTGGCGGCCGTGCTGGCGGTGGCGCGCAGCATCGCCGCCCACATGCGCGAACCCAAGACCATTGTCAACAAGTCCACCGTGCCGGTGGGCACGGCCGATCAGGTAGCCGCGGCGCTGCGCGAGGGCCTGGCGGCGCGCGGCGCGCAGATCGCCTTCGAGGTCGTCTCCAACCCCGAATTCCTGAAGGAAGGCGCGGCCGTGGCCGACTGCCAGCGGCCCGACCGCATCATCATCGGCACCAGCAGCCCCGTGGCCGAGGCGCAGCTGCGCGAGCTGTACGCACCCTTCAACCGCAACCACGACCGCATCGTGCTGATGGACGTGCGCAGCGCCGAGCTGACCAAGTACGCCGCCAACGCCATGCTGGCGACCAAGATCAGCTTCATCAACGAGATGGCCAACCTGGCCGAACGCCTGGGCGCCGACATCGAGGCGGTGCGCCGCGGCATCGGCAGCGACCCGCGCATCGGCTACCACTTCATCTACCCCGGTGTCGGCTACGGCGGCAGCTGCTTCCCGAAGGACGTCAAGGCGATCATCCGCACCGCGCAATCGGTCGGCTTCGCGCCCGAGCTGCTGCTGGCCGTCGAGCGCCGCAACCAGGCGCAGCGCGAGGTGCTGCCCGAACGCATCGTGGCGCACTACGGCGGCAGCCTGGCCGGCAAGACCATCGCCGTCTGGGGCCTGGCCTTCAAGCCCGAGACCGACGACATGCGCGAGGCGCCCAGCCGCAACCTGCTGCAGGCGCTGTGGGCCGCGGGCGCCCGGGTGCGCGCGCACGACCCGGTCGCCATGCCCGAGGCCCGGCGCATCTTCGGCGAGCGCGTCGACCTGGCGCTGTGCGACACGCCGATGCAGGCGCTCGAAGGCGCCGACGCGCTGGCGATCGTCACCGAGTGGAAGATCTTCCGCGTGCCCGACTTCGAGCAGATGGCGCGCCTGCTGGCCGATCGCATCGTGTTCGACGGCCGCAACCTGTACGAGCCGGCGGTGCTGGCACGGCACGGCCTCAGCTACCAGTCGATCGGCCGCCAGCCCGTGAGCGCCGCCGCAGCCACCTGAACCGGGGCGACAGCCTGGCGGTTCCGGACGTTGCTAAAGTGCGCGCCATGAAAGCAGCGCCGCGCCACCTCTTCAGCCCCGAACACGACGCCTTCCGCGAGCAGGTGCGGCGCTTCTGCGAGCGCGAGATCGCGCCGCACCACGCCGAGTGGGAGCAGGCGCACGGCGTGCCGCGCGCCCTGTGGCGCCAGGCCGGCGACAACGGCCTGCTGTGCTGCTGGCTGCCGGAGGCGCTGGGCGGCCCCGGTGCCGACCTGCTGTTCGACTTCATCGTCAGCGAGGAGCTGGGCCGCATCGGCGCCACCGGGCCGGGCTTCCCGCTGCACTCGGTCATCGTCGCGCCCTACCTGGCGGCGCACGGCACGCCCGAGCTGCGGCAGGCGCTGCTGCCGGCCATGGTGCGCGGCGAGCGCATCGCCGCCATCGCCATGACCGAGCCCGGCACCGGCAGCGACGTCGCCGCCATCCGCACCAGCGCGCAGCGCGAGGGCGATCACTACGTGCTCAGTGGCCAGAAGACCTTCATCACCAACGGCCACCACGCCGACGTGATCGTGGTGGCCTGCAAGACCGAGCCGGACCAGGGCGCGCACGGCGTTTCGCTGCTGGTGGTGGAAGGCGACATGCCGGGGTTCTCGCGCGGTCGCAATCTGCACAAGATCGGCCAGCACGCGCAGGACACGGCCGAGCTGTTCTTCGACCAGGTGCGCGTGCCCGCCAGCCACCTGCTGGGCGAGCAAGGCCAAGGCTTTCGGTACCTGATGCAGAAGCTGGCGCAGGAGCGCCTGCTGGTCAGCGTTCAATGCCAGGCGCGCGCCGAGGCCGCGCTGGCCTGGACCATCGACTACGTGAAGGAGCGCCAGGCGTTCCGCCAGCGCGTGGCGGATTTCCAGAACACGCGCTTCAAGCTGGCCGCCGTCGCCACCGACATCGCCGCCGGTCGCGCCTACTGCGACCAGCTGATCGCGCAGCACCTCGCGGGCGAGCTGGACGCGGCGCAGGCCGCCGCCGGCAAGCTGTGGCACAGCGAACTGCTGGGCCGCGTGACCGACGAGTGCCTGCAGCTGTTCGGCGGCTACGGCTACATGGCCGAATACCCGATCGCGCGCGCCTGGACCGACGCCCGCATCGAGCGCATCTACGCCGGCACCTCCGAGATCATGAAGGAGATCGTGGCGCGCGAACTGCTGGACGAGCGCAAGTCCTGAAGCTGCCAGCAGGCGCCGGCGGCTGATCGCAGCCCTGCCAGGCATCCGCACATCGACCATGCTCGGCGCAGACGAACTTCCAAGACACCTTGCGCGCACGGGCAGCAGCCCGCCGCCACGCCACCTTCAGTGGGGTTGTGGCGACCGCTCCACCGAATGCCGGCGTTCAGCCGATGCCCACTCCATAGTCTCGTCCTGCCCAGTGGACAGCCACCCCGCCAGCCAGGCGACCAGCCAGCCGAAAAAACCGACCGCAGCGATCCAGACCATCCACAGCCCCGCATCGTATTGCGCCGACTCCAGGTAGCTGTTGCACACGCGCACCGGCGCCACCATGTAGAGCCAACCCAGCACCGCCAGCATGCTGACGTAGTTGGTGACGATGAAGCCGCGCGCGATCGTGCCGAGCCGCTCCCAGGCCAGCGCCAGCGGCGCGCCGACCAGCAGCGGCAGGCTGACAAACTTGGCCAGCTCCACCCACGGATCGACCAGCGCCGCATCGAGCGCGCGCGGCAGCATCCAGTAGCTGGACGCGAACAGGGCGATCAGCACCAGCGGCCAGGGCCCGCCGATCCAGCGGCGCAGGCGCTCGCGGCGCGCCGGCGGCAGGCCGCGCACCGCCAGGAAGCCCGCCGCCGCCAGCAAGGGCATCTGCACCAGCATGTGGCTGCTCATCGCCGCCTCGAGCCAGGCGCGCAGCGGCGGCAGGGCCAGCAGCAGCACGATCGCCAGCGCCGGCAGCGCCCGCTGGCGCGCCAGCACGCGCAGCGGCTGGAGCCAGGTCCCGGGCATCATGGCTGCGGCGCGAGCGCGGCGATGAAGTCGCGCGGCGCCTCGATGTCGCTGATGCGCACCAGGCGGCCGTCGCGGCCCAGCAGGTGGATGGCGGCGTTGTGCTCGTAGCCGCCCAGGCCATCGGGCACCACCACCACGCCGAAGGCCTGCAGCAGCGCCGCCGTCTGGCCGGCATCGCGCGGTCGCGCCACGCGCCAGTGCTCGCCGTCGGCACCCTGTTTGCCGGCCCATTCGCGCAGTGCCGCCAGGTCGTCGTTGCGCGGATCGAAGCTGATGCTCAGCAGCGCGATGTCGCGCCCCAGCACGCCGGCCGGCAGCGCCTCGCTGAGCTGGCGGAACGCCGCACCGAGGCTGCGGCAGACCGAATCGCAGCGCACGTAGATGAACTCCAGCGCCAGCTGTCGGCCCCGGTAGTCGGCCAAGGTGAAGGCGCGCCCGTTCTGGTCTTCAAGCACCACCGGCGGAATCGGGCGCGGATGACGCAGCACCTCGACGCGGCGCGCGGTCTCGGCGGTGAAGGCGCTGAAGCCGTCGGTCGCCCAGCTGAACACCCCCGTCGCGGCCAGGGTGACCACGACCGAGGCGATCAGCGCCCGGATCACGCAGCGTGCCGCACCAGCGTGACGCGCGGTGCGTCCTGGGTCGCCGCCCGCAGCCGCAGCAGGAAGCGGACGATGAAGATGGTGGACGCGATCACCACCAGCGATGCGAACACCACCGCGATGCGCGACAGCGGCACCCATTCCGGCAAGTGGGCGGCGTAGCGGCGCGCCACGCTGCTCTTGCCCGAGAACAGGAAGCCCAGGATCAGCCCGCCGCCGCCGACCGCGAACACCGTCAGCGCGGCGTTGTCGAGCCAGGAGTCGGCGCCGTCACGGTTCGTCTTGCCGATGAAATAGACGAAGCCGAACAGCATCGCGATCACGCCCAGCAGCGTGTAGGTGTGGAAGTGCCCCGGCACCCACAAGGTGTTGTGCATCACGTAGTTGACGCCGATGGTGCCGTCGATGAAGGCCGGAATCGCACCCGCGGCCCAGCCGCACAGCGACAGCAGCAGCAGCCGCGAGGCGACGTCCCACTTGATGCCCGAGCGGTAGACGATCATCAGGCCGCCGTAGGCCGTCACCACCAGCACCGGGAAGGTGTTCAGGTAGCCGACGATGTGACCCATGGCCAGCATCCACTTGGGCATCACCGAGTCCATCAGCAGGTGGTGCGGGTAGATGATCAGCACCAGGATGGTCGACGCCGACCACGAGGCCAGGAAGGCCTTGTTGGCCTTCCACGGGCGCTGCGTGTAGCGCGGCAGCAGCTCGTAGACGGCGATCACCGCCATGTAGATGGTGGCGTTGACGAACACGTGGCCGAAGAAGTAGATCAGGTTCTTGGCCAGCAGTTCGTCGATCTTGAAGCCGGGCGCGTACAGGTTGATCAGCATCATCACCAGGATGGTGGCGCCGGCCACCAGCCCGGCGATGTTGACCACCGTGACCATGCCGGAAGCGACCACCGCCGGCGGCGGCGCGTTGCCGTCGTCCTTGCCGAACAGCTGCGGCCAGCCCATGGCCCGGCCGAAGCTGCCGTAGCGCGCGATCAGCGCGCGGCCGATGTCCAGGTGCAGCAGCAGGAAGCCGACGCCGATGATCAACAGGCCGAGCATGAACAGCGCCGCCGCGCCATTGCTCCACATGCCCATCGACTTGCCCGGCAGCGGGTACAAAAAGGTCCAGGCGCCCTGGAAGCGCCCTCCCAGCACGCCAGCCAAGATCAGCACCACGCCGAGCAGGAACAGCATCAGGTTGGCCCGGAAGATGCGTGCCGACACGTCGACGTACTGGCTGACGAAGTGCCACATGATGGCGGCGCCGGCGATCGCCGCGACACCGACCATGCCGACGCCGTGCAGCGTCATCAACTGGTAGAACCAGACCGGCCCCATCTGCGCGATCTGCGCCTGTTCGGCCCGCATCAGCCAGCCGAACACCATCATCAGCAGCAGCACCGCCACGGCGGCGACCAGCTGCGCCACCACCAGCGGGTGCGCGCCCTTGTCGAGCGGAGGATTGCGGGTATCAACGATGTCTGCCATGTCTGCTCCTCCTCAGCGCACCTGGATGTCGGAAATCATGCCGTGGTGCGCGGTGCCGCAGTACTCCATGCACAGCGCCTTGTAGGTGCCCGGCTTGTCGAAGGTGTAGCGCAGCAGGTTGGTGTAGCCCGGCATGGACTGCATCTGCGCCACCAGGCGCAGGTTCTGGTCGTAGATGCCGAAGCCGTGGTTGACGTCGGCGCTGGTGATGCGGAACAGCACCGTCTCGCCGGCATTGAACTCGCTCTGGCTGAGTTCCCAGCGCCACTGGTAGCCGACCACGTCGACCACCTGGTCGGCCTTGGCCTCATCGCCGGCCTTGGCGTAGGGCTGGTCGGTCAGCAGGTAGAGCCCGGTCGGAATCAGCGTCACCACCAGCAGCCAGAAGAACTTGGTGCGCAGGCTGTAGGCGCGGTCCTTGAGCGGCGTGTAGTCCTCCACGCGCTGCTGCGAACGCGCGTAGACGAACATGAACACCATCAGGATCAGGCTCATCAGCACGAGCGTGATCAGCCAGACTGCTTCTTGTTGAACCATCGAGCCCTCCTGCAAGCTGCGACGGTCGCCCACGTCAACCGCCGATCCCCGGGTCGCGATCGGTCGCGTGCAAGACGAGCCTACAGCCAGCACGCGGTGGGCGCGACGTGCCGGCCATCGTATTCCTCTTTCAGGAAATCCATTTAGCGTAAACCCGTAACCGCGGTGAGGGCTTCAAGCCGTTCGCCCGCCCATTCGGGCGTGGCGACCAGCCATGACTGCGCGGCGCGAAGCCGCTGTCGCCGGTCTCAGAGCGGATGCGTCACCAGCCGGAAATCCGGGTCCTCGGCGTAGGCCTTGACCTCGAAGCCCAGGCTGCGCATCAGCTTGAGCATGCCGACGTTCTGCGTCAGCACCAGGCCGATGATTTCCTGCAGGCCCTTCTCGCGCGCCACGTCCATGATGCTCAGCATCATGCGCGTGCCGAGGCCCTGCCCGGCGTAGGCGTCGTCGATCACCAGCGAGAACTCGCAGCTGTTCTGGTCCGGGTTGGTGATGTAGCGCGACACGCCGATGATCTTTTCGCGCTTGCGCTTGTCGTCGCCTTCGCCGCCGTCCTCGAGCTCGACCACCGCGCACAGCGCCATCTCGCGGTCGTAGTCGATCAGGGTGAAGCGCGACAGCATCTGCGGCGGCAGCTCGGCCATGTTCGAGATGAAGCGGAAGTAGCGGCTCTCGGGCGACAGGCGCCGCATCATGTCCTGCAGCATCTGGGCGTCGTCCGGATGGATCGGCCGCACCGTGTACTCGCCGCCGCCGCGCAGCGGCCAGACCTGCTCGAAGCGCTGCGGATAGGGCAGGATCGACAGGTGCCCGTACTTGCCGGCGCGCCCCGGCGAGGTCTGCGCCGCCGGCCCGATCACCACCCGCGCATCGACCGCGACGACGCCGTGCTCGTCCACGATGATCGGGTTGATGTCCATCTCGCGCAGCTGCGGCAGCTCGCACACCATCTCGGACACGCGCAGCAGCACCTGCTCCAGCGCCGCCAGGTCGACCGCCGGCGCGCCGCGCCAGTCGCCCAGGGTCTCGTGCACGCGCGAGCGCTCGATCAGCCGCCGCGCCAGGAACTGGTTCAGCGGCGGCAGTTCCATCGCGTGGTCGTGGATCAGCTCGATCATGGTGCCGCCGGCGCCGAAGGCGATCACCGGGCCGAACGGGTCGTCCGTCACCACGCCGATGTACAGCTCGCGCCCGCGCGCCTTGCGCGCCATCGCCTGCACGGTGACGCCGTTGATGCGCGCCTGTGGCAGCTTCTCGCGCACCGCCGCCATCATGTCCTGCCAGATGTCGCGCACCGCGGTGGCGTTCATCACGTTCAGGGCCACGCCGCCGACGTCGCTCTTGTGGCTGATGTCGGGCGAGTCGATCTTCAGCGCCACCGGATAGCCGATCTGGCTGGCGATCATCATGGCCTCGTTGGCGCTGCGCGCCAGCAGGGTCTGCGTCACCGGAATGTGGAAGGCCGCCAGCAGCGCCTTCGACTCCATCTCGGTCAGCACCTTGCGGCGCTCGGTCAGCACGCTCTCGATCAGCAGGCGCGCACCCTCGACGTCGGGCGCGGCCAGGCTGGACAGCGGCGGCGGCGTCTGCTGCAGCAGCTGCTGGGCCTGGTAGAAGCTGGCGATGTTGCCGAAGGCGCCCACCGCCGCCTCCGGCGTGCGGAAGCTCGGGATCTGGGCATCGGCCAGCAGGTGGCGCGCGGCGCCGACCGAGGAGTCGCCCATCCAGCAGGCCACCAGCGGCTTGCTCATCCGCGGCCTGATCTGCACCAGCTCGCGCGCCACGCCTTCCGGATCGCCGCCGAACTTGGGCGAGTAGATGGCCAGCACGCCATCGAGCTGGCGGTCCTTGATGGCCGTTTCCAGCGCGGCGCGGTAGTGCTCGACGGTGGCGTCCTCGGTCAGGTCCATCAGGTCGGTCAGCGTCGCCGCCTTGGGCACCCGCGGCGCCAGCTCGCGCACGCTGTCGGCCGCCAGCACGCCCAGCTGCAACCCCAGTTCGTTCACGTAATCGGCCGCCAGCACGCCGGGGCCGCCACCGTTGGTGATCACGCCCAGGCGCCGGCCGACCGGCCGGTAGCGCGAGGCCAGGCACTTGGCGGCCGAGAACAGTTCGACGAAGGAGCGCACCCGCACCGCGCCGGCACGCCGCAGCACGGCGTCGAACACCTCGTCGCTGCCGACGATGGCACCCGAATGCGTCTGCGCCGCCACGTTGCCGTCTTGCTTGCGCCCCGCCTTGAGCACCACCACCGGCTTGGCGTGCGCGGCCCCGCGCAGCGCGCTGGTGAAGCGGCGCGCGTTGGCAATGCCTTCCATGTAGACCACGACCCCGTGTGTATGGGGGTCGTTGGCCAGGTAGTCCAGCACCGCCCACAGCCCGACCTGGGTGTGGGCGCCGAGCGAGATCACGCTCGAGAAGCCGACCCGGTTCTGGCGCGCCCAGTCCAGGATCGACGCCGTCAGCGCGCCCGATTGCGACACCAGCGCCAGCTGGCCGGCACTGGCCAGCTCGCCGGCGGCACAGGCATTGAGCTGCAGCGCCGGGCGCTGGAAGCCCTGGCTGTTCGGCCCCAGCAGCCAGAAGCCGTGGCGCTGTGCCACGCGGTGCATCTCCTGCGCCTTGGCCTGGCCGATGCTGGCCGACAGCACCAGCGCCGCCTTGACCTTGATGCGTCCGGCCAGTTCCAGCGCGTGCAGGATCTCGTCCTCGGGCAGGGCGACGATCGCCAGGTCGGCGCGCGCCTGCGCCAGGTCACCCAGCGTGCCGGTGGTGTGCACGTCCAGCGGTGCCACCACGCCCTTGAAGGGCTGCGCCGCCATGTGCGCCAGCAGCGCGCGCGCCTGCGGCGTCTGCTGTTCAGGCGCGTCCTGCGGGCCGGTGAACAGGACGATCGACTCGGGTTCGAACAACGGGGTGAGGTAATGCTTGTCCATGATCAGATTTCACGCGCCGGCGACAGGCCGGCCTGCGACCGATTCTCGCCGCAGACGATGACGCTCCGGTGCCCGCGCACCGGTTCTTTCGGCACCGGACGAAACCGGAGCGTGACGTGCGCACGGCGGGTGTGGCGGCCAGCCCACGCGGGCGCGGCGCAGCCGATGAGCCAGAGCCGACAGCAGCCCCGGCCGTACCCTGTGCTTACGGCTTGCCGGTCGGCGCCGCCTTGACCGCAGGGGTCGCGGGCGTCGCGGGGGTAGCCGGTGTCCCGGGGCCTGCGGGGGTCGCCGGCACCGCGGGGCTGGCCGGGGTCGCAGCCGCACCGCTGAAGCTGGCTCCGTTCACGGTCAGGCCATCGGCCGAGAACTGTGCCGCGCGCTTCTCGCCGACACCCTTGACGCGGCTGATGAAGTCGTTCCAGTCCTTGAACTTGCCTTTCCGCCGCTCCTTCACGATCAGGCGCGAGGTGTCGGGGCCGATGCCCTTGACGCCGGTGAGCTCGGCGCCCTTGGCGGTGTTGACATCCACCGCGGCCGACGCCGCCGTGGCCACGCACATGGCCAGCACGGCCAGCAATTTCTTCAACATGGAAAGCCTTTCGTCAAACGGATCGCTGCATGCCAGCACGGCCGCACCGGCAAGGCCCAGACACAACGGCAGCAGGCATTATGGGGTTGACCCGGGTGCTCGGCTCGTCATCCGTTGCGGCTGCGCCGCGTTGAACAAGTTGGACCTGTTGCGCCGCCCCAAGGAAGAGATGCTCGCCATGCCACGCCCCGCCTGCCGCCTCCTGATCGCCCTGAGCCTGGGCCTGCTGGCCGTCCTGCCGGCGCGCGCCGAGCCCGGCGCGGCGCTTGACAACATGCTGGAAGGCGGTGCATTCGAAGCCGTGCTGCTGCGCGCGCTGGCCGGCATCGACCTCGACACGCTGATCATCGGCTTCGAGCAGCAGGCGCAGGCGGCGGCCGAGGGTCGGGCGCCCGACCCCGAGCAACTGGCGCACTCGCAGGCCCGGATCGAACAGCAGATCGCGCAGACCGCGCCGCTGCTGATGCAGGACACCGCCAGGCTGCTGGCGCCGGTGCTGCGGGAGTTGCGTCACGAGCTTGCCCGTGAACTGGCCGGCCTGGAACGCGACTGAAGTCCGCGCGGGCGCAGCGTGCCATCCGCCGCGCGAGGAAAACACGCCAGCCGCAAGAGAAGACGCCCGCGATGGCGGGCGTCTCGTCAAGGCGCAGCGCAAAGCGCGCAGCAGACCTCACGCGTCATTTTCGCAGCATGCCGCCCAGCAGCGACAGCACGGCCAGCACCAGGAAGACGACGAACAGGATCTTGGCGATGCCGGCGGCGCCGGCCGCGATACCGCCGAAGCCGAGCACGGCGGCGATGATGGCGATGACGAAAAACACGATGGCGTAGTTCAGCATGGTGGAGCTCCTTCGAACTGTTGTCTGCCAGCGCCAACATGACCCCGGCATCGGCCAGCGGTAGCGGGTGTCCGGGACTGCTTGGGCGGTCTCGCGCACCGATGCGCCGATGACTTCACTGTGCCCGGCGGGCTGCGGCGGCTGCATCGGTCGCCGGCGCGGGCGCTTGTCAGCCGGGCGCGAGCGCCGGCTGTAGGACAGCCCCCCGCGAGGCTGAGACAATGGAGCCCATGAGCTTCGCCCCTTTGCAAAATGACACCTTTCTGCGCGCCTGCCTCGGTCAGGCCACCGAGCACACCCCCGTCTGGCTGATGCGCCAGGCCGGACGCTACCTGCCGGAGTACTGCGCCACGCGCGCCAAGGCCGGCAGCTTCATGGGACTGGCCACCAACGTGGATTACGCCACCGAGGTCACGCTGCAGCCACTGGCGCGCTACCCGTTCGACGCCGCGATCCTGTTCTCGGACATCCTGACGGTGCCCGACGCGATGGGCCTGGGCCTGTCGTTCCAGCAGGGCGAGGGGCCGAAGTTCGAGCACGTGGTGCGGGGCGAGGCGGACGTGGCCAGGCTGGCGGTGCCCGACATGGACAAGCTGCGCTATGTGTTCGACGCCGTCACCAGCATCCGCAGGGCGCTGGGCGGCCGCGTGCCGCTGATCGGCTTCTCGGGCAGCCCGTGGACGCTGGCCTGCTACATGGTCGAGGGCGGCGGCAGCGATGACTACCGCCAGGTCAAGACCCTGATGTACGCCCGGCCCGACCTGATGCACCGGGTGCTGGCGGTCAACGCCGACGCGGTGGCGCAGTATCTGAACTTGCAGATCGACGCCGGCGCGCAGGCCGTGATGGTGTTCGACTCCTGGGGCGGCGTGCTGGCCGATGGCGCCTTCCAGGCCTTCAGCCTGGCCTACACCGCACGCGTGCTGGCACAGCTCAAGCGCCAGGGTGCGGACGGCCAGCGCGTACCACGCATCGTTTTCACCAAGGGCGGCGGTCTGTGGCTGCAGGAAATGGCGCGCGAACTCGACTGCGACGTGCTGGGCCTGGACTGGACCATGAACCTGGGCCAGGCACGCGCGCGGCTCGCCGCCACGCCGGCGGCACGGCCGACTGCGCTGCAGGGCAACATCGACCCCAACGTGCTGTTCGCGCCACCGGAGGCGATCCGCGCCCAGGCGCGCGCCGTGCTCGACAGCTTCGGCGTGCCGCACACCGACCCAGCCCGCACCGGCCTCACCCACATCTTCAACCTCGGGCACGGCATCAGCCAGTTCACGCCGCCCGAGCACGTGGCGCACCTGGTGGACGAAGTGCACGCGTATTCGGCCCGGCTGCGGCAGGCGGCGCGGGTGCCGGCGTAGGACGGCGCCTACGCTGCCTACGCCGCTTTGGCGGTGACGTCAAGGCCCCGTGCATGGTGAAAACCCGAAAATAATCGGCCGCCAGCACTTGACTTATGCACAAAACTTGACTTTCGTCGGTTTGCGGCATGCGTGCGACTGCAGTTCGGGCAGCCCGCGCAGCACGATCGCAAGTCATTGATTCATATGAACTTTAAATCCTGCACGTTTGACGGGCAATGCAAGAAAAGCCTTGATTTGCAAGGACCCCGGGCGAACTGGCGAGGTTTTTCAACAAAGTTATCCACAGAATTTGGGCATGATTCGAGTTCTGTCATGAAATCAACGACTTAAGGCTGACAGTGCAAGTGATTTTCGACGCCGGCACGGGGCCGATCCAGCGATGACGCACTGGCTGGCGGTCGCCGTCGCCACGCCCGCGCACAGCGGGTTGGACGAGTTGCTGACCTACCGCCACGACGCGCCGCTGGCGCCCGGCAGCGTCGTGCGCGTGCCGCTCGGCCGGCGCGAGATGCTGGGCCTGGTCTGGGGCCCGGCCGAACCGCCGGCGGCCGAACTGGTGCCGCAGGTGCGGCCGGTGGGCAGCTGCTTCGACGGCCTGGCGCCGCTGCCGACCGACTGGCGCGAGTTGATCGCCTTCGTGGCGCGCTACTACCAGCGCACGCTCGGCGAAGTGGCGCTTGCCGCCCTGCCGCCGCAGCTGCGCACGCTCGACGCCACGCAGATGGCGCGGCGTCTGAAGCGCCACCCGCCCGCAGCCGCGCCGCTGGCGCCGGCCACCGGCCACGCCGCGCTGTCGGCGGAACAGGCCGCCGCGCTGGCCCGCATCGAGGCCGATCCCGGCCCCTTCCTGCTGTTCGGCGCCACCGGCAGCGGCAAGACCGAGGTCTACATGCAGGCGGTGCAGGCGCTGCTGACGCGCGACCCGGCGGCGCAGGCGCTGGTGCTGGTGCCCGAGATCAACCTGACGCCGCAGCTGGAAGCGCGCTTTGCCGAGCGTTTCGGCGCCGCCGCCTGCGTGTCGCTGCACAGCGGCCTGACCCCGGCGCAGCGGCTGGCCGCCTGGCTGGCCGCGCACACCGGCCGCGCGCGCATCGTGCTGGGCACGCGGGTGGCGGTGCTGGCCTCGCTGCCGCAGCTCAGCCTGATCGTGGTCGACGAGGAGCACGACCCCAGCTACAAGCAGCAGGAAGGCGCGCGCTACTCGGCGCGCGACCTGGCGCTCTACCGCGGCAAGCTGCTCGGCGCCAAGGTGCTGCTGGGCTCGGCCACGCCCTCGCTGGAGAGCTGGCACGCCAGCACGCCGGTCGAAGAGGGCGGCGCCGGCCGCTACCAGCGCCTGGAGATGCCGCAGCGCATCGGCGCCGTTGCCGGCGGGGGCGGCGGCCTGCCGCTGGTGCGGCGCGTCGACATGACGCGCCAGCCGCGCGGCACGCTGATCGCGCCGCCCGTGCTGGCCGCCATCCAGGCGCGCGTGGCGCACGGCGAGCAGGCGCTGCTGCTGCTGAACCGGCGCGGCTGGGCGCCGGTGCTGCACTGCGCCGACTGCGGCTGGAAGAGCGAATGCCCGCACTGCAGCGCCTACCGCGTGTTCCACAAGATCGACCGCACGCTGCGCTGCCACCACTGCGGCTTCACCCAGCGTGTGCCGCGTGCCTGCCCGGAATGCGGCAACCTCGACATCGGCACCCTCGGTCGCGGCACCGAGCAGCTGGAAGAGCGCCTCACGGAGCTGCTGACCGGCGTCACGCGCCCGGACGGCCAGCCGGTGCGGGTGGCGCGCATCGACGCCGACGCCACGCGCGGCGCCGGCCGCCTGGAGGCCAGGCTGGCCGAGGTGCACGCCGGCGACATCGACGTGCTGGTCGGTACCCAGATGATCGCCAAGGGGCATGACTTCCGGCGCGTCACCCTGGTGGCCGCGGTGCAGCCGGACGCGGCGCTGTTCTCGAGCGACTTCCGCGCCGCCGAGCGCCTGTTCGCGCTGCTCATGCAGGCCGCAGGCCGCGCCGGGCGCGACGCCACCACCAGCGCCGCCAGCGAGATGTGGGTGCAGACGCAGCACCCGCAGCACCCGCTGTTCGCCGCGCTGAAAGCCCACGACTACCCCGGCTTCGCCGCCCGGCAGCTGGCCGAGCGCGCCCAGGCTGGCCTGCCGCCCTACAGCCACCTGGCGCTGCTGCGGGCCGAGGCACGCAGCCAGGCGGTGGCGCAGGAGTTCCTCGGCGCGCTTGCGCAGGCAGCCCGGCAGACGCTGGGTTCGGACGGCAGCCTGGCACCGGCGCTCGCGCGGGTCACCTGGTACCCGGCGGTGCCGGTCGCGGTCCAGCGCGTGGCCAACATCGAGCGCGCGCAGATGCTGCTGGAAAGCCCCTCGCGCGGCGCACTGCAGCGCGTGCTGGCGGCCTGCCAGCCGCTGCTGCACCAGCTGCGCGCCGCGCCCGCGCACCGCGGTCTGTTGCGCTGGGCGATCGACGTGGATCCGCTGGCGGTCTGATTCGGACCCCGAACCGGCGTTTGCGGCCTTGTCCGACAAGGCGCCGGCATGGCCCGGACTACAGTGACCGCGTCACGGGTCGCTGGTCCGCCGCGCGAGAGGTGCCATGTGCACGCGGACTATCACCCGACTGGCTCAACCACTGCCTGCGCGTACCAGCTGGATCAAGCCGGCGCGCCAGCCGACAAGGAGAAACCGACATGAAACGCTTGCTTGCCCTGCTCGCCCTGTCCGGCGCCATCGCGCTGCCCGCCATGGCGCAGATGACGCCCGCCGAAACCAACCTCGACCAGAGCGCAGCGCGGATGGAAAAGCGCAATGCCCAGCCGGGCCAGCTGACCGCCGTCAGCGCCGAGCAGGCCACCGCCAACGCGCTGCAGCGCTGCGCCAACCTGCCGCCGTTCTACAAGTCGGACTGCGAGGCCCGCGTGCGCGGCCAGGGCCAGGTGTCGGGCAGCGTCATCGGTGGCGGCCTGGTCAAGGAAAGCGTCACCACCATGCCGAAGACCGAGCTGGACGCCATGATCAAGAGTCACCAGCCCATGAGCGTGCCGGCACCGCGCAAGTGATCGCGCGCCGCCACGGCGCGGCGACACGCCACCGCCCGCCGGTGGTCAGCTGACCAGCGCCACGATCGCCGAGAAGCTGAAGAAGGCCGCGGCGGTCGACCACAGGATGACGCGCGCGACGCGGCCGTTGTCGGCGCCGAAGCGCTCGGCCAGCAGCGACACGTTGCTGGCGGACGGCAGCGCCGCCGTCAACACCAGCGGCGCCAGCATGAAGGCCGGCAGCCAGCCGGTGCGCACGGCCAGCCAGCCCAGTCCCCAGGCCAGCGCCGGATGCAGCAGCAGCTTGGCCAGCGTGATGGTGCCGACATCGCGCAGCGGTGACGGCCGCGCGCCCAGCGCCACCGCCTGGTACTGCGCACGCGCCAGCACTGCGCCGATGGTGAACAGCGCCACCGGCGAAGCCGCGTCGGCCAGCAGCTGCACGGTCTTGCCGAGCGGCGACCACAGCTGCAGGCCGACGGCGCCCGCCAGCGCACCCAGCAGGATCGACCACGGCATCGGGTTTCGCAGCATGCCCTGCAGCGCCCGGCCGACCGCCCTGGCCACGCCGTGCTCGTCGGCTGCGCCCCATTGCGACAGGCCGATGCACAGCGAGGTCGTCACCACCAGGTCGATCAACAGCGTCGCCATCACCGGTCCGACCGCGCTCTCGCCCAGCAGCGCCAGGATCAGCGGTACGCCCATGAAGCCCGAGTTCGGGAAGGTGCCGACCAGCGCCCCCATGGCCGCATCCGGCCAGTCGGCACCCAGCCGGCGTGCGCGCCAGGCGACCAGCGCCACGATCACGGCGGCGCACGACAGCCACAACAGCGCCACCGCCGGGCTGAACAACTGCATCAGCGGCGTCGTGCTGCCGAACTGGTACAGCATGCAGGGCAGCGCGAAGTACAGCACGAACATGTTCAGCCCCGGCACCGCGTCCAGCGGCAGCAGGCGCGAACGCGCCGCCACGTAGCCACACAGCACCAGGGCGAAGAACGGGAAGGTGACGACCAGGATGTCGCTCACGGAGGATCGGAGTCAGCCGGCATGTAAGGTGGCGCGCATCATGCCATGCGGGTCCACGGCCGCATCGGCGGCTGCGGCTAAGATGCCTGCCTTGCCTGTTTCCGCTGCCTTGTCTTCCCCCCGTCTCAACCTCGCCCAGCAGGACGCCGTCAACCACCTGCGCGGCCCCTGCCTCGTGCTGGCCGGCGCTGGCTCGGGCAAGACGCGCGTGATCACGCACAAGATCGCGCGGCTGATCCAGACCGGGGTCGAGCCGCGCCGCATCGCCGCCATCACCTTCACCAACAAGGCCGCTGCCGAGATGCGCGAGCGCGCACGCGAACTGGTCGGCAAGCCGGCCGGCGAACTGCTGGTCTGCACCTTCCACGCGCTCGGCGTGCGCCTGCTGCGGGAGGACGGCGCGGCGCTGGGCTTGAAGCCACAGTTCAGCATCCTCGACAGCGACGACGTGCTGGCCCTGATCAAGGACTGCGGCGCCACCACCGACCTGGCCACCGCGCGCCAGTGGCAGTGGGCGATCAGCCGCTGGAAAAACGCCGGCTTGGACTCGGCCGAGGCGCTGGCCCAGGCCACAAGCGAAGCCGAGCGCCAGACCGCGCAAATCATGGCGCGTTACCAGGAGCGCCTGGCCGCCTACCAGAGCGTCGATTTCGACGACCTGATCGGTCTGCCGCTGCGCATGCTTCAGAAGCATGAAGACGTCGCTCGGAAGTGGCAGGACCGGCTGGTGCACGTGCTGGTGGATGAATACCAGGACACCAATGCCACCCAGTACGAGCTGATGAAGCTGCTGGTGGGCAAGCGCGGCAGCTTCACCACCGTCGGCGACGACGACCAGAGCATCTACGGCTGGCGCGGCGCCACGCTGGACAACCTCAAGCGCCTGCCCGAGGACTTTCCGCAGCTCAAGGTCATCAAGCTGGAGCAGAACTACCGCTCCACCGCCGCCATCCTGCGCGCCGCCAACAACGTCATCGGACCGAACCCGAAGCTGTTTCCCAAGCGGCTGTATTCCGAGCTGGGCGAGGGCGAGCCGGTGCGCGTGCTGGCCTGCGACCACGAGCAGCACGAGGCCGAGCGCGCGGTGGCGCGCATCCAGTCGCTGCGCCAGGAATCAAAGCACAAGGAATGGCGCGACTTCGCCATCCTGTACCGCGCCAACCACCAGGCGCGTGTGTTCGAGCAGGCGCTGCGGCGCGCGCAGATTCCGTACAAGGTCTCGGGCGGGCAGAGCTTCTTCGACCGCGCCGAGATCAAGGACCTGTGCGCCTGGCTGCGCCTGTGGGTCAACGAGGACGACGATCCGGCCTTTCTGCGCGCGGTCACCACACCGAAGCGCGGCATCGGCCACCAGACGCTGGCCGCGCTGGGCGAATTCGCGTCCAAGGCGCGGCGTTCGCTATTCGGCGCGCTGTTCGCGCATTCGCTCGGCGCCGCGCTGCCGGCGCGCGCGGTCGGCAGCCTGCACGAGTTCGGCCGCTACGTGAACGATCTGCAGCACCGCGCCCGCCACACCGTCGGTCACGAGGCCGCGCGTGCCTTCCTGACCGACTGGCTGAAGGACATCGGCTACGAGCAGCATTTGTACGACGCCGAAGACAGCGAGGCGCTGGCGGCGGCGCGCTGGACCAACGTGCTGGAATTCTGCGACTGGATGGCCGGCCGCTGCGGCGGCCAGATCGACGACATGGCGGGCGTCAGTACCGCGGCCGAACGCAAGAGCCTGCTGGAAGTGGCGCAGACCATCTCGCTGATCTCGACGCTGAACGAGCGCGAGCAGGACTCGGACGTGGTCACCCTGTCCACCTTGCACGCCGCCAAGGGCCTGGAATGGCCGCACGTGGTGCTGGCCGGCGTCATCAAGGGTCTGCTGCCGTTCCGCCCCGACGAGGACGCCGGTGCCGCCGCGCAGGCCGCGCGCATCGAGGAGGAGCGCCGCCTGATGTACGTCGGCATCACGCGCGCCAAGACTTCGCTGGCGGTGAGCTGGGCACGCCGGCGCAAGAAGGGCCGCGAAATCGTCGCCGCCCAGCCGAGCCGCTTCATCGCCGAGATGGCACTCGACCAGGCCACCACGCGCGAGGACCCGCGCGAGAAGCTGAAGGCGCTGCGCGCCGAGTTCGCCAGGCGTGCGGCGCAGTCGCCCACGGCTCCTGATCAGGAGCGCGTCGCATGAGCCTGCGCACCATCCTTGGCCTCTGCCTCGCCGGGCTGCTGGCTGCCTGCGCCGGCACACCGTCCGGGCCAGGCGACCAGGCGGCGACGGCAGAAACGACAGCCGGCTGCCCCGACGTGACCCGGCTGCACGCCGCCCACCTGTACGGCAGCTGGCAGCTCGAACTGCCGCAGGCCGGCCAGCGCGGCACGCTGACGCTGCGCCAGCACCCCGAATTCAGCGCCAGCCTGCGCGGCGAGTTCGACTACGGCGGCCAGCGCTCGATCGCCTCCGGCGACGTCGAGGACGGCGAATTCAACCTCGACGAGTCGCGCGACGGCAAGACCCTGCACGCGTTCTGGAGCGGCCGCCTGGTGCCCGCCGCCTGCGGCGCCGAGATCCGCGGCCGCTGGCAGCCGCTGGCCCGGCCTGGCCAGCCGGCGCCAGCCGAGAGTGACTTCATCCTGCGCCGCGCCGGCGGTGATGGACGCTGGTAGCCGCTTCGGCACCTGGCAAAAAACCACGGAAACGAAAAAGCCCACCAGATGGTGGGCTTTTTCGCGGGCGAGGAGGATTCTATTTCATCGCATAACGTATTGATTTATATGATTTTCCTGATTCCATATCGCCATAGATACCCACAAAAATACCCACAAATCGCAATCTGACCCTGCTTGTGGCGCTTACGCCACTCGGCCTGCCGCGTTAGGACGCCACAGCTCGCGCGGCGTCGACCCGCACGCGCTGGCTCTCGGCAATCAGCGCACCGCAACAGTCGAAACCGTCGCCCCAGAAGCATGAACCGGTCGACCGTGCCGTGCGTCCTGTCCGACCCCTATCATGGCCCCATGAGCACAAGAACATCGGCCCAGGCGTTCATCGAACGCTGGGAGGGAGTCACCGCGAGCGAGCTGGCCACTGCTCAGACCTTCGTCATGGACCTGTGCGAGCTGCTGGAGGTGCCCAAACCCCACGCCACGCCCGCCGAGGACTACATGTTCGAGCGCCCCATTACCTTCAGCCATGGGGACGGCTCCACCAGTGCCGGTCGCATCGACTGCTACAAGCGCGGTCACTTCGTGCTGGAAGCCAAGAAGCTCAAGGCCGGCACCCACACCAAGGGCTTCGACGACGGCCTGCTGCGCGCCCGCAGCCAGGGCGAAGGCTACGCCCGCGCGCTGCCACCCGAGGAAGGCCGTCCGCCGTTCGTCATGGTGGTGGACGTGGGCAACGTCATCGAGGTCTACGCCGAGTTCAGCCGCAGCGGCGGCACTTACACGCCGTTCCCCGACCCGCGCAGCCACCGCATCCTGCTGGCCGACCTGGCCAAGCCCGAGCTGCTCGAGCGCCTGCGCAAGATATGGACCCGGCCGGATGAGCTCAACCCGGCGCTGATCTCCGCCAAGGTCACGCGCGACGTGTCCAACAAGCTGGCCCTGCTGGCGCGCTCGCTGGAGCAGGCTGGGCACACGCCGCACACGGCAGCCGCCTACCTCTCGCGCTGCCTGTTCTCCATGTTTGCCGAGGACGTGGAACTGCTGCCCAAGGGCTCATTCCAGACCCTGCTGCTGCAACACCGCGAAGACCCAGCCACCTTGCAGCAGATGCTGCGCATCCTGTGGACCGACATGAACCGGGGCGGCTTCTCCGCCGCGCTGGCCAAGCCCGTGCTGCGCTTCAACGGCAAGCTATTCAAGGACGACGGCGCCGACGGCTACAGCCTGTTGCTCATGCCGGAACACATCGACCTGCTGATCCAGGCCGCTCAAGCCAACTGGCACGAGGTCGAGCCCGCCATCTTCGGCACCCTGCTGGAACGCGCGCTCGACCCCAACGAGCGCCACGCCCTGGGCGCCCACTACACGCCGCGCGCCTATGTGGAGCGGTTGGTGCTGCCAACCATCGTCGAGCCGCTGCGCGGCGAGTGGGCCAATGCCCAGGCTGCTGCAGTGCTGCTCGCCCACGAAGCGGCCGAATTGGAAGCCAGACCGCCCGAGGTCAAGACCAAGAAGGACTTTGCGGCGCTGGACCGCCATAACAGTG
>NZ_DAOMOQ010000036.1:0-28158 GCF_035444425.1 Ottowia sp.
CTGCCTCCCATCACGCGCCTCGGCTTTGAAGGGAACAATGTGTTGAGAAACTACAACTAGGCACGCCAGCAGCAACAGCCGGCGCATCCAGCACGGCGGCCACGCGCGCATCAAGCAGCGCCAGGCGTCGTGGCCAGCCGGCCGGCATCGAACAAGACACCCGCCGGAGCCTCCCTGTGAACGACTCATGCGGGCATGATACTGAGCCGACGCAAGCAGCCACGCGGCTCTCGCGAAGAATCCTGTACCGGGTGTGCGGCCTTGGCGCCACCTTGCCTGGCGCCAGGGGACCGGCCGGCCGGCTTCAGCCGCGCCGGCGCGCCGCCATCTCGGCGCCGATGCGGTCCAGGTCGGCCGCACTGAAGCCCGGCTGCGCCGCCGGGTAGGCGATGGCTTCTTCCAGCGGGATGTGGCGTTCGTAGCAGTTGATGAAGTCGTCCGCCAGGCGGCGCTCGACGTCGCTGATGGCGCCCGCGGCCTCGTCGTCGCGCCAGACCAGCAGGATCTGGCGCAGGCGGCTCCACAGCCAGTGCATGCGCACGTGGTCGGCCTGCAGCTGCGCCACCGCGGCCGGCACCAGCGGATCGGGGTGCGACAGCAGCGCCGGGAACACGTGCAGCTCCTCGTCCTGGTGATGCAGCGGCCCCGCGATGTCGAAGTAGCGCAGCACGTCGCCCACGGCGGCGCGCGACTTGTCATCGTGGCCATGTTCGTCTACATGGGCCACGATGCGTCGCAACAGCTCGAGACTGCGATGCACCCGCTCGTGGCAGGCCTCGAGCATCTCGAAAGGTTGCTCGAAGCCGACCGCGGGGCTGCTCAAGCCGGGCAGGGATACCGCGCTTTTCGCCATCGGGCCATTGTGGGTCGGTCTGGCAACTAAAGAAATGCGTCCAGGTCAAGAATCCGGCAGTTCGCAGGCGGCCGGTGCCTTGCCGTCGCGACCGAAAATGCGGCCCTGTCCGACATGAGCGCCGTCTAAACTTGGCCGGTGGCCTGCGCAAACCTGCTTACCCACCCGTGGCTGTCCCGGGGCGCCATCGTGCTGGCGCTGCTGCTGGCGCTGCCCGGATGCGCTGTTTTTCGCGGCGACGACGGCGGCGCCGGCACGGGCGAGCCGGCGTCGGCCGCGTCGCCGGAGCAGGCGGACACCGGCGATGGGGCGCCCGCCGAGCCGGCCTTCGACATCCGCGTGGAGGCCGAAGACGAGGAGTTGCGCGCGCTCGTCGAGCGCCACAACGAACTGCGGCGCTACCGCGCGCTCGGCGACCTGGACGACACCGAGTTCGCGCGCCTGATGGCGCTGGCCGAGCGCGACGTGCGCAACCTGCTGGGCACCGAGGGCTACTTCACGCCCGAGGTCAGGCTGCGGCGCGAACCCGGCACCGATGGCAAGCCGGTGGTGGTGATCGCCATCGAGCGCGGCCCGGCCACCACCATCGAGCGGGTGGACATCGAGTTCGAGGGCGACATCGCCGCCTCGAGCGATGCCGAGGCGGTGGAGCAGCGCACCGGCATCACCGACCACTGGGCGCTCGACGAAGGCAGGCGCTTCACGCAGGAGCGCTGGAGCGACGCCAAGACCGGCGCCCTGCGCCGGCTGGTCGAGCGCCGCTACCCGCGCGGGCGCATCAGCTACAGCATCGCCGACGTCAGCGCACCCGCGGCCAAGGCGCAGCTGGGCGTGCGGCTCGACTCCGGCCCGCTGTTCCGGCTCGGGGCCGCCACCGTGACCGGCGCCCAGCGCTACCCGCCCGAGCTGGCCGAGCGCCTGTCCTGGCTCAAGCCGGGTGACATCTACGACCAGAAGCGCCTGGTCGACGCGCAGCAGCGGCTGGCCGGCAGCGGCTACTACGACTCGGCCTACATCAGCATCGACCGCGAAGGCGATCCGGCAGCGGTGCCGGTCAGCTACCAGGTGACCGAGGCCAAGCGCCACAAGGTGCAGCTCGGCGTCGGCTACAGCACCGACGGCGGGCCGCGCGTGTCGCTCGAGCACCGCGACAACACCGTCTTCGGCACCAGCTGGCGCGCCGACACCAAGCTGCATTTCGACCGCAAGGCACCGCTGCTGCAGACCGAGCTCAGCTCGCTGCCGAACGCCGACGGCTGGCGCACTGCCATCTTCGCGCGCCACATGCGGCAGGACGACGGCTCGCTGATCACCACCTCGCAGACCCTGCGCGCCGGCCGCATCAAGAACGGGGAGCAGTACGACCGCAACTTCTACCTGCAGTTCGACCACGCCAGCGTCACCGGCGTCGCCAGCCGCCAGGTGCCCGATGCGCTGATCGGCGACGGCGCCGCCATCAGCGCCAACTACGCCTGGACCGGGCGCTACTTCGACAGCCTGCCGGTGCCCTCGCGCGGCTACGGCCTGCACTTCGACGTCGGCGCCGGCATGACCCTGCAGGGCGAACGCAAGCCGTTCGCGCGCCTGGCCGGCCGCTGGCTCGGACTGATTCCGGTCGGCCAGGGCGGCAGCCGGCTGGCGCTGCGCTCCGAGCTGGGCGCCATCCTGGCGTCGAAGCAGGCGCGGCTGCCGGCCACCTACCTGTATCGCACCGGCGGCGACAGCTCGGTGCGCGGCTACGCCTACCGCAGCATCGGCATCCCGCTGGGCGATGGCTGGATCGGTCCCGGCCGCTACATGGCGGTCGGCAGCATCGAATGGCAGCGGCCGATCATGCAGGAGCGTTTCCCCGGCCTGCTGGAGCACGCGCTGTTCATCGACGTCGGCGGCGTCGCCAACAGCGTCGGCGAACTGCGCGCGCACTGGGGCGTCGGCACCGGCCTGCGCCTGATCACGCCCGTGGGACCGATGCAGCTGGACATCGCCTACGGCCTGAAGTCCAGGCAGATCCGGCTGCACATGAACGTGGGCTTCGTGTTTTGATGACCCCCCTGAGTCGCTTCGCGCCTTCCCCCCTGAAGGGGGGACAACGCCAGTGGCCGGTGCAAGCCCGGCCACGGCGTTCGCTGGGATGGCCTGCTCCGCGGCCATTCGAGACGCGCAAGCGCTTGAGCCCCGCCGGTATGCGCAGCGCTGCGGATGCTGGAATGCCATGACCAACGCAACCGACGCGAGTCGAAACAGCGCGGAAACCGCGGATGCTGGTCCCAACACCAGCGCGCCCGCAGCCGCCAGCCCGGCGCCGCCACGCCGCCGGCGTCGCGGCTGGCGCCTCTTCATGTGGAGCTGGCTGGCGTTGATCACGCTGCTGGCCGGCCTGCTGATCGGCCTCTGGGTCTGGACCGGCAGCGAGGGTTCGCTGGCCACTGCCCTGCGCCTGGCCGGCGCCCGCGCGCCGCTGGTCACCGACGAGGTGCATGGCAACCTGCGCAGCAGCGGTAGGGTCGGCCGCCTGGTGTGGGAGGAAGGCGGCCTGCGCATCGAGGTGCACGACGCCGAGATCCGCTGGACGCCGGCTGCCCTGCTCACCCGCACGCTGCAGATCGACCACCTGGGCGCCAGCCGCATCGTGGTCGACGACCAGCGCCCGCCCAGCGAGGAACCCTCCGCCGGACCGCCGGCGTCGGTTGCGCTGCCGATCCAGCTGCAGGTGAAGGAACTGGTGGCCGGCGAGCTGCGCTGGGCCGGGCCGCCGCCCTACACCATGCAGGACATCGCCGGCCGCTTCGACTACGACGGCACGCGCCACCTGTTCGAGCTCGATCGTGCGCGCGTCGAAGGCGGCAACTACCGCGCCCGTGCGCAGATCACCGCACACGCGCCGATCAGCCTGGAGCTGGCGCTGGCCGGCGCGCTGACGGCGCCAGTGCCGGGCGCGGGGAATCCGCTGCCGCTCAGCCTGCAGGCGACACTGCGCGGCCCGCTGACCGAGCTGCACGCACAGGCCGATCTGCGCGCCATGCCGACGCGCACCGACGCACCCGAGCTGCCGCCGCTGCCCGACACCGCGGCGACGGCCCCCAGCGCGCCCGCTTCCGCGCTGCCCACACCGCCCACGCCGCCAGCAGCATCGAGCACCACCGGCGACGCCGACACGCCCGAAGCCCACGTCACCGCCCGCATCACGCCCTGGGCCGCGCAGCCGCTGCCCGAAGCGCATGCACGGTTGCGCGCGGTCGACGTCGGTGCGCTGTGGGCCGAGGCGCCGCGCACCCGGCTGTCCGGCCAGCTCGACCTGGCACCGCTGCCGGCCGATGGCGCAGCCGGCTGGCGCGTGCTGGCCGAACTCAGCAACCGCCACGCCGGCCCCTGGGACCAGCGCCGGCTGCCGGTCGAGCAACTGCACGCCGATGTCACCTGGCAGGACCAGGTCGCCACCGTGCGGGCGCTGAAGGCGCAGGTCGGTGGCGGCACAGTCGAATCGACGGGGCGCTGGGCCGCACCGGCCGGGGCACCTGCCACCGCGCCACCGGCCAGCCCCCCGGCCGCGGCGACTGGCCAGTGGCAGATCGACACCCGCATCAGCGGTGTCAACCCAGCGCGCCTGCACACCCAGATGGCCGCGTTACCGGTCGACGGCACGGCCAAGGTGTCGGGCGTGGGCAGCGCGATCGACTTCGATGCCAGCCTGCAGGCGCGCGGGCAGCGCGCCGATGCGCCGGCACGCAGCGGCGAATCCACGGCCCAGGCGCTGGCGCGCGACCTGCGCGCGTTGGCCCTGCGCGACGCCCTGGCGACCGGCCGCTGGGACACCGGCCTGCTGACGCTGAAGCGCCTGCGCGTGCGCACCGACGACGCGGAGCTTGCCGGCAGCGCCAGCGTGCGCCCCGCCACGCCCGGCGGCAGCGCCGACCTGGTCTTCACCGCACCCGGCACCCGCGTCACCGTCAAAGGCGAAGCGCAGCCGAGCACCGGCGCCGGCAGCCTGCGCGCCGAGATCGACGATGCTGCCCGCCTGCTGGCCTGGGCGAAAAAACTGCCCGGCGCCGACCAGGCCCTGGCCGAGCTCGGCGCCAGCGGCCGCGCGACGCTGGTGGGTGACTGGCGTGGCGGCTGGCGCGATCCCGCGCTGCAGGCGCGCCTGAGCGCGCCCAGCCTGGACCTGCGCCTGCCCGGCGCCGAAGCCGACACGGCGCCGATCCAGGCGCGCGGCGTGGAACTCACCCTCGACGGCCGGCTGGCCGACGCACTCATCACCGCCAGTGGCCGCGTCACGCAGGGCGAGCGCCAGCTCGATCTGCGCCTGGCCGCCAGCGGCGGGCGCAGCACGCCCAAGGCCGCGCTGGCGGCGTCCGACTGGCGCGCCACCGTCAGCCAGCTGCAGGCCGACATACGCGATCCGGCGCTGGGCGCGGGCGTCTGGCAGCTGGCCAGCCGCACACCGGTGCCGCTCAGCTGGTCGCCGGCCAGGGGCGGCCAGTTCGAGGCCGGTGCCGGCGAGCTCGGCATCACCTCGCCGGCGCCCAGCTCGCAAGCCCTGGTGGCCTGGGGGCCGGTGCGCTGGCGCGCGGGCGAGCTCAGCACCACCGGTCGCATCACCGGCCTGCCGCTGCAGTGGGTCGAACGTGTCGCCGACGCGCAGCTGGCCGACGCCGGGCTGACGGGCGACGTCGTCTTCAACGGCGACTGGGACGCCACGCTGGGCGATACCCTGCGCGTCACCGCCAACCTGGCGCGTGCCAGCGGCGACCTGACGATCCTGACCAACGACCCACAGACCGGCGTGCAGTCGCGCGTGCCCGCCGGCCTGCGCGAGGCGCGCCTGACACTGCGCAGCCAGGGCCAGGCGCTGCAGCTGCAGCTGAAATGGGACAGCGCCCAGGCCGGCAGCGTCGATGGCCAGCTGCGCACCGAGCTCGCCGCCAGCCGCACCGAGGACGGCGGCACGCAATGGTCGTGGCCCGAATCGGCACCGCTGCAAGGCCAGCTGCAGGCCCGCCTGCCGCAGATCTCGGCCTGGTCGGTGCTGGCGCCGCCTGGGTGGCGGCTGCGCGGCGCGCTCGCGGCCGACACGCGCATCGGCGGCACGCGCGGCACGCCATCGATCAGCGGCACCCTGAGCGCCGACGACCTGGCGCTGCGCTCCGTCGTCGACGGCATCGAGTTCGCCGACGGCCGGCTGCGTGCCCGCCTGGACGGCACGCGCCTGCTGATCGACGAGTTCACGCTGCGCGGCGCCGGCGAGCAAGGCGGCCGGCTGCGCGCCAGCGGCGAGGCCGGCTGGATCGACGGCCGCGCGCAGGCGCGGCTGAACGCGAACCTGGAGCAGCTGCGCGCCAGCATCCGCGCCGACCGCCAGGTCACGGTGTCGGGCCAGGTGCAGGCGACGCTGGACGACCGCGCCATCCGGGCCGACGGCCAGCTGCGCGTCGACCGCGCGCTGATCGTGCTGCCCGACGAGAACGCGCCGCGCCTGGGCGACGACGTCATCGTGCGCGGGGCCGACGGCAAGATCATGTACGGCAGCCAGGCGCCCGGCGCCGTGGCCCGTCCCACCAGCGCCGCCGGCCAGCAGGATGCCGAGCAGGCCAAGCGCACCGAAGCCCGCAGGACCCGCGCCGACGCCCAGGCGGCGCAGGGCGAGAGCACGCCGCTCCGCATCGCCGCCAAGGTGCAGGTGGACCTGGGCGAGGACTTCCGCCTGCGCGGCATGGGCATCGACACCCGGCTGGCCGGCGTGCTGACGCTGGCTGCCGACGGCCCGGCCGGCGCCATGCCGCGCCTGACCGGCACCGTGCGCACCGTCGGCGGCACCTTCCGCGCCTACGGGCAGCAGCTCATCATCGAGCGCGGCAACATCATCTTCCGCGGCCCGATCGACAACCCGACGCTGGACATCATCGCGCTGCGCCCCAACTACACCAGCGACCAGCGCGTCGGCGCGCAGGTCATGGGCACCGCGCTGCTGCCGCGCGTGCGCCTGTACTCCGAGCCCGCGCTGCCCGACAACCAGACCCTGGCCTGGCTGCTGCTGGGCCGCCCGGCGCCCAACACCGGTGCCGAGGCCGCGATGTTGCAATCGGCCGCGCTGGCGCTGCTGGGCGGGCGCGAGGGGCGCGGACTGGCGCAGAGTTTCGGCCTCGACGAGCTGAGCTTCTCCGGCGGCGGCGATGGCGAGGTCGCCAACGCCAGCGTCACCCTGGGCAAGCGCCTGTCGGATCGCCTGTACGCCGCCTACGAGCACAGCCTGTCGGGCGCCAGCGGCACGCTGCTGATCTTCTACGAGTTGTCGCGCCGCTGGACCCTGCGCGGCCAGGCCGGCGAGAACGCCACCATCGACCTGATCTTCCGCCTGAGCTTCGACTGAAGGCCGGCGCGGCGTCGATACAATCGCCGTTCACCACGCCGCCCGGCGTGCGTGCACGGCAACTCCCTGTAGTTCAACGGATAGAACAGGGCCCTCCTAAGGCTCAGATGCAGGTTCGATTCCTGCCGGGGAGGCCACACCACAGGCCGCATGCTTCCAACAGCGTGCGGCCTTTTTCTTTTCTCCCTCTATGGAGCCGCTTTTCGAGTGCGTATCGGGCTGCATGGGTGCGTGTGAAGCCGGGGGTATCTGGGGGTACTTTAGGGGGTATTTTTTCAGGAAATGGGGGTATCTCACGATGCCCACGAAAAAAAAACCGGCACGCGGCCGGTCTTGGTTGGCTTGGGGGGCAGGACTCAATCAGGCGCAGCAGCAGGCACCAGGGCAATCTCGCCGGCCGCGACTGAATACCAGAACGCCCCCATCCATTCAGCATCTTCGTCGCTCATGGATTCGCCTGCGTCTGAGTCGAACTCCTTCACGATGGTCAGCACAGGCGCCACAAGGAAGTCGAGCACGGGAAACGGCAGCAGTATCGCGGGCCGATCCACCGGGGGCACGGATGCGAGCGCGGCCCGCAGCGCAGGTGCAAGAGGCGCCAGGTCGCCGCCGTGCTGCACGACTTCCGCCGCGTAGTCCAGAAGGTGATCCACTGCCAGGCGCGCGGGGCTGGGGGCCGGGGGCGCTTTCGGCGCGCGTGGCGCCGGGGGCTCGACAACGGCGTCGGGGCGCTTGATCCGGCCCGGCTCCAAGTGGCGGCGGCGCCAGCGGGCGGCGCGCTCTACGCTGTCGGTCGGCATGCCGCGCTTGGCCAGGCGCGACACCATGGACGTGGAGATGCCCAGCTCACGGGCAAGATCGATCATCTTCATGTTTGAACCTTTCGCACGTTTTGAACCAATCCGGGCGGTGTTGACCGCTTTGTGAACCATCAAAAAAATCTGCACACTAGCGCGATCTCGCGCTCGTTTCGCCCCCGTACCGAGTTGGTCCAGGGAGGACCCGAGATACGGATTTGTTTTTTCTTTTCCGCTTTCCTTCGGGTATGACTCATTTTTGCCGGGGACACCGGGGACAAACCGGAAAAACCCATCTAACCCATTGTCGTCATTGGTGAATTTTGTCCCCGGTGGCGCCGGGGACACCCCGATCCCAACCGGGGACACCGGGGACACTTTTTGCCCGTGTCGGTGCACTCGCCTCCGGTGGCTCCGCCGGGGCGCACCGGGCCGGGGCTTTTACGATCAGGTCGTTTAACAGGATGGGGCTCGTTTTGGAGAACGAGACCCCCATGCCTGGCCGGGCTCTTGCCATGGTTCTGCCTGGCATCTGACCAGCGTCGCCAGCGCGAGAAACCTCCCCGCCGCGCCCCGCCACGGCGCGCCGCCCGGTCATACCTCAAGCCCCATCAACTCAGGCTTGATGTGGTAGCAGCGGGTCGGCCCCATGCCTGGCAATCGGGGCTTGACGGTGTAGCGGCCGCCCTCGGCTGCCAGGCAGTCATGATCGGCCAGCACGCGGCACACAGCCTGCGGGTCGAAGCCTTGGCATACCTCGGTGCGGAAGGTCTCGGGCAGCACGAAGTACTCGGTCTGCATGTGCTCACCCAGCTCGGACGGCATGCGCTCGCCTATCTCGGCGGCGTGCTGGGTGTCGCGGCTGATCGGCGTGCCATCGGGCGTAACCATGCGGCGGAAGCCGGCGCGCTGCAAGGTCTTGGCATTGTGGTCGTCGGCGGCGCGGTGCCACCAGGTAAAGCGGCCCTCGCCGTGCAGCTCGAAGAACCGGCGCACCTGCCGCAGCATCTGCCGCACCTCGGCATTGCCGGCACCGCCACGCTGATCCAGCCAGGATTCAAAGCACAGCCGGGCGGCGCGCTCACTCTCACGGGCTGGCCAGCCGGTCAGCCCTGCCTCGGTAGCCAGCTCGCCGGCCACGGCAACCAGGGCAAAGCGGGCCGCCACGCGCTCGACCTGGCCGGATGCGCCCTCTGGCACCCAGGCGGCGCGCAATGCATCGGTGCGCTCGCGCAGGCGCTTGCCCAGCCCCTGCCATCGCCCGGCCAGCCACACCAGCCACTCACGGCCTGGCGCGCCATAGGTGGTGGCGGCGTTGCGCGTCAGCTCGTTGGCCAGCGCAGCGGGGCCGTCGCGGTCGTGCAGCGACTCGAACAGGCCCATGCCGGCGCCGGCATCGGACGACATGTCGACCATGCGCACCTCTTGCCCGACGCGGGCGCGCTTCATGGCTTCGGCCATGTGATCCGCCAAACCCAGCTCACCAGCACTCAGGAACAGCAGGCGCCAGGTCAGGCGGGCGCGCGGCGCGCTGCCACGTGTCGCCCGGCCCTTGCTTTGCTCGTTGGCCAGCATGTAGGCGCACTCGCCGGCAACGCGGCCTTCGACCTGCGCCAGTTCATCCAAGATCAGCAGCGCATCGCAGTGCTGGGCGGCGATGATCTCAAGCGCGTTGTCGGTGGTGCGCCAACGCTGCATGTAGCCGGGCGCGCCGTTGACGCTGGCGGCCACGCGCAGCGCGGTGGTCTTGCCTGAGCTGGAATCGCCCCGGAAGTGAAACCCTCCGCTGTCGACGCCCCCGGGGCGCATCAACGGCCCGGCGAAGGCGCAGGCCACGGCGAACACCAGGCGCGAATTGCCGGCGCACAGCGCGCCCACGCGGTCACGCCAGGCGGCAACGTCGCCACGCTGGCGGAAGGTGTTTTCCATCTGGGCATCGGACTGGAACACGATGCGCTCGGCACCGTCGCCGATGGTCTCACGGGGCAGCACGTAGGCGGCGCCGCCTTCGGCGGTGGCGTGCCAGCCGGTGCGGTCGGTGCACACCGCCAGCGCCTCGGGCTGGCGCGTTTGCAGGTACTCGGTCAGCTTGTTGCGGGCGGTGGGCGCTGAGTTGATGCGCAGGCCCATGCTGTACAGGATCGATCGGTATTCGCCGCCGTCGCCGGCCAGCATGCGCGCCGGCATGGCCCATTCACGCGGGCGGCCTGTTGGGTCGTTGAAGCTCAGCAGGTAGCCCCACGCCTGGCCATCGCTGTCGCGCGTGCGGGCGGTCACGTGCAAGGCGCTGCACAGCCACAGCGGATTGTTCGGGCGGCCGTCGCGGTCGAAGCCTTGGAAATACACCCCTTCGTCGGTGACGACGAAGGGATCGGCCGGCCCGCCTGCCGCGTCATCATGTTGCCCACGCGGCGGGCCGGGGCTGTGGCGTGCCGCCTGGCGCGTGGCGTGGTCGTTGATGGCGCCCTCGATCAGCGCGCGCACCGCGTCAAGCCCCGCCGACTGGTGCAGGTCGTTGAAGTCGCTGGCGCCCTCGGGCAGCGGCGCCGGGAACACCGCCAGCCCCTTCACTGCACGCGCGGCGGCCGTGGCCTTGTCACGGCCGGGGTTGCTGCCGGTGCGCGCTGCGGTGGCCGTGTCATCGTCGCCGGCCACCACGATCAGCGCATCGGGGTACAGCCCCCGCAGCGCCTTGCACACGTGCACCAGGTTGCCGGCGTCGAAGGCCACCGCCACTGGCCGGCCCGTGGCCTCGAACAGGCTGGCGGCGGTGGCGTAGCCTTCGGCCACCAGGATGACGGCGGCGTCATCCGGCGTGCCCAACATGCACCACAAGCCCGACTTGCGCCCGCCCTTGATGAACAACTTTTCCGGCGCACCATCGGCCGGGCGCTCGGGCGCAACGGTCTGCACGTTCCACAGCCGGCCCTCGCCATCGCGCAGCGGCACCAGCAGCCAACCATCGGCCGCGAAGCGCACGCCATGGGGCTGCACGCCCTTGCGCGCCAGGTAGGGGCTGGATCCGGTGTCGCCGGCCTCTGCCCACATCGCGGCGGCGCGGTCGGCGGCGCGCGCGTGGGCCGCATCCTGGCGGGCCTGCTCTTGCTGCCGGCGCGCGGCGCGCTCACGCTCTTGCTCTGCCAGTTGCGCAGGCGTGGGCGGTGGCGCCGCCGCCTCGGGCTTGGGCAGCTCGAAGCCGTTTTGCTGCGCCAGGTGCAGCAAGGTGCCGATGCCCACGCCACCGCCCGCCTTGACGCTGCGCCAGGTCGATTGCACGGCCTTCAAATCGTAGCCGTCGGCATCGCCCTGGCTCCACTTGTCGAACAGGTCGAGCCCCGTGCTGTCGGGAAACTCGGACTTGATCGCCATCGCCACGCGCGCCCATTCGTCGCGTGGCAGCTTGGGTGACACGAACGTCAGTGCGGCGGCAACCAAGGCGGGGGTGATGTGATTCATGGACTGCGGGCGCGCTCACGGCGCGCGGGTTTCGACGACATCGGCCAGGCGGTCGATGCTTTCGGAGTGAACGTCAATGGCGGCTGACACCGCTTCGCCGTGTGCGACGATGGCGTCGGCCACCGCGTCAACTGCGCAGGCCAACTCAGCGACGCTGCTGGCGACGCGCTCACCTGACGCAGCGACCGCAAGCAAGCCGGCATGAATGGAATCGGCAATGCTCGACATGCCGTTGTGCAACCACGATCCCATGCGTTGCAGCCGGTCGGTAGCCGGCAACCCTGCGGCGCGGCTCATTGCGTAGCCCCTTCCCGGATGCGCTCGTGCACCCAGGTCAGCACTGCCGACTCGGGCCACGCCGACAGGCGGCGCGTGATGCGCACGCACTGCGGGAACTTGCCTTCACGCATGAGCTGATAGATGGTTGATTTCTTGATGCCGGCGAGCTGCTCCACATCGGGCAGGCGTAGCAGGCGGTCTCGGGGCTGCGCCCCAGGCGCGGAGTGCACAAGCTGCATGGCGGTTTCCTTTCGGTCAGTTGCTGTAAGCCGCCCGCATCCGTGATCGGTTGCGTGGGGCTTGTCGGCATTGCAACCCGTGTAACCCTGTGCTGTCGCCTTGCAAATGGCTTGCGCGCCTCCATGCAAGGGCGTACCGAGGGCGATTCGTGCGCAGCGGTGCGAGGCCCGGCCGTCCCCGTGTAACCCTGATAAAAAAAGGGTTACGTGTACGGATTCAGCCGGTGCGGCGGTGGCGCGCGTCAGCGTCTGGCAGGGGCGATGCTTCGGGCTTGGTGGGCTTGGGTCTCTTGCGACTGCGGAATAGCGCGGCTTGCAACGCCTGCCGGCTTACCCCCAGCTCACCGGCCATCGCAGCTAACGCCGCCGGGTTCGGGGCCGAATCGCTGCCGCCGCGCACGCGATGCTCAGCCCGAGCCACTTCGAGCTGATTGCCATCGGCCCATGACGTTCCCGGATTCGCCCGGCGGTAAGCCACCAGCGCCGGCCAGTCAGCCAGCGGGAACAGTGATGCCGGCACTGTCGAAGCTCCGGCACCCCAGCCCCATATCCTGGCCGCATCGGCGATACGCACCGCGATGGCGCGGCCCGGTAGCCTGGCATGGCTGAATGCCTCGGCATCGCTCGATACCGCACGCCCTCGCGACCACATCCAGTGATTGCGCATCAACCGAAGCGCAGCAGGCACACCGGGCAGCACCGGGACGACCCTGGAAAGATCGCGCCGGCCAAGATGGCGAACGACTGTGAGCGGCTGCCAATCTTCACTTGGCCGGGCCGCCGCATAGCCGCCCTGGCGCTCTGGCAGATTGAATCGCCACGGGCCAGCCTCTTGCCGCCGTTGCTGCGCGTCGGCCTCTCTTGCCTCAGCCAAACGGGCTTCGGTGTAGTACCCGAATGCCGCGTCATCGGCCGGCATTGCATACGCACCATCCTGCGCCAGAAACAGCGCCGGCGGCGTACTCGCCGCTTCCAGCGCATCGCACAGTTTTTCAACCGCGACCCTCCTGGGCAGTTCCTTCGCCACGATCAGCCACAACACCACGTCAGCCAGGCGCACCAGCTTGCCCGCCTCGGTGGCGTCTGCCTGCATGCTCAGGCCCGCCGATTCAGGGCGCCATTGATCCAGCCTGTCCGTGGTGTGCTTGTCCGTCATTGCCTTGCCTTTCGCCGTTCCGCCTGCCCTACACCAGCCCCTTTTCAGCCATGCTCAGCGCCACGCCGGGCGCGACGATGATGTGATCCAGCACGCGCACGTCAACCAGCGCCAGCGCAGCCTTGAGTGCCGCCGTGATGGCTTCGTCAGCACGGCTGGGCCGGGCATCGCCGCTGGGGTGGTTGTGCGCCAGGACTACGGCTGCCGCGAAGTGACGCAGCGCCGCCAACACCACTTCACGCGGGTACACGCTGGTTTGCGTCAGGGTGCCGGTGAACATGCGTTCGAAGGCAATGGCGCGGTGTTGGCTGTCCAGGAACAGGACCGAGAAGTGCTCGGACGACTCGCCGGCCAGTTGCAGGCACAGGTACTTTTTCATGGCGGCGGGGCCGTCAAGGTACACAGACTTGGCAACCAGCGCGCGCCCCACGATATCGAGCGCGCGATCCAGCGCGGTGCGCTCGCGGGCGGTGAGCGTGTGGCGGAAGCTGCACGCCCCATCGGCCGGGTTGTAGGCCGGCAGCGGCCGATCCAGCGCCGCCTGGCGGCGCGCGGGGGCCTTACGGGGCTTCGGGGTGGATTGGGCGACGTGCATGGCTCAGCCCCTCCGCAGCTCTGCGCTGGCCTGCTTGAGCAGCGTGAGCGCGCGATTGGTGCGGGCGGTGGCGGCCCACAGGTTTTGAGGGGTGGCGTCCTGGCGGACGAAGTAGAGCGCGCAGCTCAGCGCGTTTTCAAGCGCGGCCTGGCGCTGGATCGGATCGAGCGCGCGGCCCGGTCGGGCCAGGTGTGCCGCTGGTGCGGCGGTGGTGGCGGTTGCCATGGGTCAATCTCCTATTCGAGACTTGAAACCCACCCGCCGCGTTCTTACGCGCAGCAGGTGGACGGGATGTTAAGAACACGCGAATAGACGTGCGGGCGGCCTTACGGTGAGCCCCATCCCGCCCGAAACGGCGGCCGGCCGCCCATGGCGGGCAGCATGGCCAGATTCCAGACGTGACGAAAGCCCGCTTTCGGGGGGCTCGCACCGCTACTCGTGAAGGTGTTCTTACGCACCGGCCCCGGTCAGGGGTTGCGGGGATTGTGCCGATGCTGCGGGCTGGGGTCAAGCGGGCAAGGCTTCGTCCGCGTCAACATCCTTGATGGTCGACGTCCATGCGCCCTTGCGCTCGCGCATCACGATGGTTTGCTGCACCAGGCGCTCGACGGTGTTGATGCGATCCACCACGCGGCGGATCGGCTGGTTGCCTTCGGCATGCGCCATGAACACCAGGCGCACCAGTTTGCCGGCCCACTTGGGCACGCGGCCGTGCTTCTCCCAGCGGGCCACGGATTGCGCATCGGTGCCTATCATCTTGCCCAGCGCGGCCTGCGACATGAGCAGGCCCGACTGGCGGATGAACCGCAGCTCAGCCCCGGTCAGGTGGCCCGCCTTGTCGGCCAGCGCCGTGCAAATGGCGCGCTCGAGCCCCTCGCCATCAGCAAAGGCCACCGCCTCACCCATGGGCGTCTGCTTGACGGTGTAGCCGTTCACCAGCCACACATTGCGCAAACCGCCGAACGTGTAGTGATACATGGTCACGCCCCTTCCACCGAAAACACCGTGATGACAACCAGGTCGGGCTTGGGCATGTCCACGTACACGACCACAGCCAGGTCAACCCCCGCCACGAACCTTTGCATGCGACAGCGCAGGCCCTGATACCTTGGATCAGGCTCGGGCGTAGCGGTCAACTTGCCTTTTTGCAGCGCCTCGTACACCATGGCCGGCGTCACGTGGCGCTGCCGCATGCGCTGCTTCGCATGCAGCTGGAAAAGCACGTTGGCCGTGTCGAGTGCGCTGCGGCGGATGTGCTTTTCAAGTTGCTGCGGCGATGGCGAAGCCATTGGATATCTATCAATTTGATAGGTTCCGAGTGTACGCCAGAGCAAGCCTGTTGCGCCATCGCATAACGCACGCAGACGGCGAAACTGCCCGGTTTTCGGGCATTTCAGCGGTGATTGCTATGGTTTGAATAGCGTTAAACGACTGTTTCATGCGCCTTGTCGGCGACCGATAGGCAAACCCTAAAAAACAGCCCTTTCCGAACATCGTATTAACATAATGGCTATCGTATAAAGTAATCGCTTTAGAATTTGCCTATTGTACAAACTTATGATGCATGCTGCGATCCATTGAGGCTAGAATTCTAGCCATGAAACGCCCCACCGACGCCCGCACGCTCACCCCCGACGAATTCTGCGAAGCCCTGGCGGCGATCGGGTGGAAGCAAACCGAGTTTGCCCGCCGCACTGGCTTGACGCAAGCCACCGTGAACGCATGGGCCAACGGCCGCGCCCCGGCCCCACTGTGGGCCACCGCCTACCTTGAAGCGATGCTCGACCTGGCCATGCTGCATCGCAAGTACCTGGCTCCGGTGCCAAGGGAACAGCCGGCCACACCCGACGACAGCGCCCAGGCGCCGCCACCGGCCAGGCTGGCACACCATCTACCAGCACCGCCCGCAGCAGACTGAAGTCCCGCCCGCCGCTGGCCGGCGCCAAGGGAAGGCCCCTTCGCGCTCGCGTCCGGCAACGTGCGCACGTGGCCGCGACCAGCCCGGCCGCTGGCGTGCCCGCCTGAAAAGCCAAGGCAGCACGGATTCAGTTTTGAATTCATGGCGCCGCCGGGCCGCTGCGGACTGGCAGCCATGATTCCAATCGGAATCATCCGGCGTAAGGGCCGGAGACCACGATTCAATCCTGAATTCTGCTGCGGCTCTGTGGGGCTGAACGGCCCCGGTGTCCCCTATAAATGAATGAATTGAGTTCTTTTCTTTCATATAGTGAGAATGTCCCCGCTTTGTCCCCGCTTTGTCCCCGCTTTGTCCCCGCCTTCAAATCGGCGGAAACCCGCATGAATGCTGGATTCCTTGCTATATGTCCCCGCGTCCCCGGCGGTTTGGTGTTTTCCGGACGGAAGACCCGCCGAAAAGAAATAAAAAAACCGCCCTCGGGGCGGTCTTGGGGTGCGTCGGCGCGCCGCGTTTCAGGCGCTGCGCTGGGCCAGCGGGATGACGTTGCTGCCGGTGCGGCGCTGATCGAGCAGATCGGCCCACCACTGCATCAGGCGGGCGCGTTCGGCGTTGTAGGTGGCGCGGTGGTAGGCGGCGCGCACCTTGTTGCGTTCCAGGTGCGCGAGCTGGCGCTCGATCACATCGGCATCCCATTCGGCCTCATTGGCCATGGTCGAGAACAGCGACCGGAAGCCGGCGGCCGTGGCCACGCCCTTGTATCCCATGCGCGCCAGGGCGGAATTGAGTGTGTTGTCGCTGATCGCCTTGCCGGGATAGAACGGGCTTGGGAACACCAGCTCGCCATGACCAGACAGCGGCTGCTGTGCGGCCAGCACCGCCAGCGCCTGGCGTGACAGCGGGATGCGGTGCTCGGTGCGCATCTTCATCCGTTCGGCGGGGATGACCCAGAGCGCGCCAGCCAGGTCGAATTCATCCCAGCGGGCGCCTCGCACCTCGCCGGGCCGTGTGGCCACCAGGATCAGCAGGCGCAGCGCGTTGACGGTGTTGGGGTCGCCGCCGTAGTTGTCGAGCGCGGCCAGGAATGCCGGCAGCGCACGCTCGGGCAACGCAGCGCGGTTCTTGGTGTCGCGGGGCTTGAGTTCTTCGCTGGGGCGTAGGTCATACATCGGGTTGGACTGGACCCGGCCGTGCGTGGTCGCCCAGCGGTAGATTGCCTTCACGCGCTGCAACACGCGCCCGGCAGTCTCGCCGGCCCCCTTGGCCTCGATCACGCGGATGGTGTCGGTCAGTTCCTTGGCAGTGATGCTGGCCAGCGGGCGGGCGCCCAGCGTCGGGAAGATGTGCAGCTCCAAGGAGCGGCGGATGCTGTCGCGGGTGCGTGGTGTCCACCTGGCCGCTTGGTGGTCGAGCCACTCGCCGGCCACCGTTCGCATGGTGTTGACCGCATCGTGCACGGCCTGCGCCTTGTTGGCCTTGCGCTCGGCACCAGGATCAATGCCTGCGGTCAGCAACTGGCGCGCGTCGCTGGCGAGCTGACGGGCTGCCTTGATGCCAACCTCGGGGTACACGCCCAGCGCCAGCAGCTTTTCTTTTCCGGCGTGGCGGTACTTCAGGCGCCAGTACCGCTGTCCGGCCGGCGTGACCAGGACGAACAGCCCGGCGCCGTCAAAGTGTTTGCCCGCCTGGGGTCGGTTGCGGAGCATCGCATCGGTCAGTTTCATGGGGTACCGTGACGAGTCTGGGGGTACTTTTGGGGGTACTTTTCGACTCCCAAGTGTACAGGCCCAGGATTCATGCGGTCTAGCGGGCTAACTTCGATTCCTGCCGGGGAGGCCATATCGCGGCTGTCAGGTCGTAGCCATCCGCTCAGGCATCGCGACTCGCCCGCGGCGCAAGCGGCGCCTCCGCCGCGGCGCGATCGAGCGGAATCCGCATCACGAAGGCATTTCCGGCGGCCTGCGGATGGACCGCCACATCGCCGCCATGCGTCTGCACGATGGCCTGCGTGATGGCCAGCCCCAGGCCGGCGCCGTCGCCGCCACTGTGGGCATGGCTGCGGTCCGCCTGCACCCGATAGAAGCGATCGAACAGGTGCGGCAAGGCGGCCGCGCCGATGGGCGCGCCATCGTTGCGCACGCTCACGCAGGCACGGCCGTCCTCGACGCCGATCACGACCTCGATCCGGCCGCCGGCCGGCGTGTGCTGCAGTGCGTTCGACAGCAGGTTGCCGATGGCCCGGCGCAGCATCAGCCGGTCGCCCACCACGGTCGCCGCGCCCTGCTGGCTCAGGCTCACGTCGGCATCCAGGGCCAGCGCCTCGTAGAAATCGAACAGGGCCTGCACCTCGGCGCGCAGTTCGACCGGTTCACGCGATGGCAGCAGCAGCCCGTGATCGGTCTTGGCCAGGAACAGCATGTCGCTGACCGTGCGCCCGAGCCGCTCCAGTTCCTCGGCGTTGGATGCCAGGGTTTCGCGGTAGTCGGCGGCGGCGCGCGGCTGGCTCAGCGTCACCTGGGTTTGCGTCATCAGGTTGGAGATCGGCGTGCGCAACTCGTGCGCGATGTCGGACGAGAACTGCGACAGCCGCCTGAACGCATCCTCGAGCCGCGCCAGCATCTGGTTGAGCGTCAGGCTGAGGCCCACCAGTTCGGTCGGCACGTCGTCGACCGGCATGCGCACGTCCAGCTTGCCGGGATCGACCTGCGCGGCCCGGTCACGCAACGCGGTCAGCGGGCGCAGGCCGCGCCGGACCGCCCAGCCACCGCCGATGGCGCACCCGATGGCGCACAGCAGCACGGACGCGATCAAGACCCGCCGAAAGCTCTCGATGAACACATCGTGGTGGTGCATGTCGAGCGCCACGGTCACCGTGACGGGCGACTGCTGGGCCAGCGCGGTCGGAATGGCGACGGCAGCGCCGCGCCAGGCGCGATCACCGTCGTCCCAGCTGGTCAGCGCGGCGGGCATGGCCGCCTCGGGGCGTGCCATCGGCGGCGGTTGCTGCCCGAAATGCTGGCTGAACAGCAGCCGCCCGGCCGGGTCACGCACCGCGACGGCCAGGTTGTCGTGTCCGGCCAGCAAGGGTTGCAGGCGCCCGGGCAACGACGCCAGCGCGGCGGGCTCATCGATGCTCGCCACCAGCGCCTGCATCGGCCGCAGGTGGCTGCGCAGCGTATCGCGGTCCTGGCTCTCGAAATGCGCGTCGAGCGCGATCAGCGTGACCACGCCGAGCAACGCCAGCATGCCCGAGGAGACCAGCGTGAACAGCAGCGTCAGCTGCCAGGTGATGGAGTGGCGACGCAGGGCGGCGCTCATAGGGGACGCGGCGCTTCGTCCAGCACGTAGCCCATCCCGCGCACGGTCTGGATCAGCTTGGGCTCGAACGGGTCGTCCACCTTGGCGCGCAGGCGCCGCACCGCGACCTCGACCACGTTGGTGTCGCTGTCGAAGTTCATGTCCCACACCTGCGAGGCGATCAGCGAGCGCGGCAGCACCTCGCCGCGGCGGCGCAACAGCAGTTCAAGCAGGGCGAACTCCTTGGCCGTCAGGTCGATGCGCTGGCCGGCGCGGGTGGCGCGCCGGCGCAGCAGGTCGAGCGAGAGGTCGGCCGCCTCCAGCGTGGTCGGCTCATGCGCGCCCGGGCCAGCCGCCGTGCGCCCGCGCCGCAGCAGGGTGCGCACGCGTGCCAGCAGTTCGGCGAAGGCGAAGGGCTTCACCAGGTAGTCGTCGGCGCCGAGTTCCAGGCCTTTCACGCGGTCCTCGACCTGGTCGCGCGCAGTGAGGAACAGCACCGGGATCTCGCGCCCCGCCTGGCGCAGCGCACTGAGCACCTGCCAGCCGTCCAGGCCGGGCAGCATGACGTCGAGCACGATCAGGTCCGGCGCCTCGGTCAGCGCCAGGTGCAGCCCATCCGGCCCGTTGCGTGCCAGCAGGGCGGTGTAGCCGGCCTCCTGCAAGCCCTGGCGCAGGTAGTCGCCAGTCTTGGCTTCGTCCTCGACGATCAGCAGCTTCATTGCGTGGGAGTGTGCCCTGCCGGTGCGGCCGCGTGCAGCAGATGACAGAAAAGTAATCCTGGCGTCACCTCCGGGTCGGCCGCGGCGCGCCAGACTGCGCGCATGCCGAGTCCCGCCCCGCATTCCATCACCGGCGGCCTGCCGCGCCGCCACTTCCTGCAGGCGCTGGCCGCCCTGGGCGCCGGTGGCGCCGCAGGCACCGCCCTGCCCGCCTGGGCGCAGTTGCTGCCCGCTGCGCTCACCGGCACGCCGCCCGAGTTGCGCGGACCGAACTTCGAACTGACGATGGACTACACGGCGATCGATTTCGACGGCCGCCGCGGCATCGCCACCACCCTCAACGGCAGCCTGCCGGGGCCCACGCTGCGCATGCGCGAGGGCGAGACGGTGACCATCCGCGTCACCAACCGCCTGCGCGAGATGGCCTCGATCCACTGGCACGGCATCATCCTGCCGTTCCAGATGGACGGCGTTCCCGGCGTCAGCTTCGCCGGCATCGCGCCGGGCGAGACCTTCACCTACCGCTTCACGCTGGAGCAGAGCGGCACCTACTGGTACCACTCGCACTCGTTCATGCAGGAGCTGACCGGCATCTACGGCGCCCTCATCGTCGAGCCGCGCGGCGGCGAGACCATCCGCGCCGAGCGCGATCACGTGGTGCTGCTGTCGGACTGGACCGGCGACGACCCGATGCGCGCGCTGTCCAGGATCAAGGCCAGCGCGCATGTCTACAACCAGAACAACCCCACGCTGGTGAAGCTGCTGCACGATGCGCGCCAGCAAGGCATGGGCGCGGCGCTGGCCGAACGCGACATGTGGAACGCCATGCGCATGAGCCCGACCGACCTGGCCGACCTGTCGTCGCGCGTGCTCACCTATCTGGTCAACGGCCAGGCGCCGGGCGCCAACTGGACGGCCCTGTTCAAGTCCGGCGAGCGTGTGCGCCTGCGCTGCATCAACGGCTCCGGCAACACTTTCTATGACCTGCGCATCCCGGGCCTGAAACTCAGCGTGGTGCAGAAGGACGGCCAGGATGTCGAGCCGGTGACGGTGGACGAGTTCCGCATCGGCCCCGGCCAGACCTGCGACGTGATCGTGCAGCCCAGGGACGAGGCGTACACGCTGTTCGCGCAGTCGATGGACCGCACCGGCGCCGCCGTCAGCACGCTGGCCGTGCGCGAAGGACTGAAGGCCCCCGTGCCGGCGCTGGACGCGGTGCAGTGGCTGGGCATGGCCGACATGATGGGCAGCATGGAGCACGGCGCGCACGCAGGCCATGGCGATGCCGGCGCAGCGCCGATGAACCACGGCGCCATGGACCACGCGGCGATGGGCCATGGCGCCATGCAGCATGGACCGGCGCCGGCCAACCCGCTGGCCCGCGCCAGCACCCAGGTGCGCCACGCGCGCACCGAATGGGGCCCCGGCACCGACATGCGCGTCGACATGCCGCGCACCAACCTGGACGATCCGGGCGTCGGCCTGCGCGACAACGGCCGCCGCGTGCTGACCTTGGCCGACCTGCACACCCTCGGCGGCCCGATGGACTCGCGCGGGGCCGAGCGCGAGATCGAGCTGCACCTGACCGGCAACATGGAGCGCTACACCTGGTCGATCGACGGCCAGCGCTTCACCGACAGCAAGCCGGTGCATTTCCGCTATGGCGAGCGCCTGCGCGTCATCCTGCACAACGACACCATGATGACCCACCCGATGCACCTGCACGGCATGTGGCAGGAGCTGGAATCACCCAAGGGCGAGTTCCTGGCGCGGCTGCACACCATCCCGGTGCAGCCGGCGCAGCGCCTGAGCTTCCTGGTCACTGCCGACGCGCTGGGGCGCTGGGTCTGGCATTGCCACCTGATGTTCCACATGGACCTGGGCATGTTCAGGGAGGTGGTGGTGTCATGAGAAAGCATGAACTGAATCCGCCCCGAAAGCTGATCCACAAGGCACGCACAGCGACGTTGCTGGTGGCGATGGGCATGGTTGCGACAGCCACCTGGGCGCAGGGTACGTCGCACGACCACGGGGCGATGCATCAGGCGCCGTCTGCACCTGCGCCAGCCGTCGGTGGTACCGCACATGAACACGGCGCCGGGCACGGCACGGTGCCTGCCGCACCCACCACGGCGCCTGCGCCGCAGGACGCACCGGTCGCGCCCACTGCCGCGGCGCCGATGGACCACGGCAGCATGCAAGGCGGCAGCCCGCCGCCCGACGCGCGCGACCCGAATGCCTACGCGAACAGGCATGAGCGCGGCGTCGGCGAGCATGTGCCGCCGGGCGTGAGCAAGCTGCACCTGGGCGATGAACACCGCTTCGCCTCATTCAAGCTGAACAGGTTCGAGCGCGTGTTGCCGCGCCATGGTGACCATCACACGGCGTTTGAGGGGCAACTGAAGTTCGGCGGCGATTTCGATCATGCGGTGCTGAAGGCCGAGGGCGAGGTCGCCGGCGGCAGGCTGCACGACTCACGCGCCGAATTGCTGTGGGGGCACGCCATCGCAGCCTACTGGGACACCCAGCTCGGACTGCGCCACGACAGCGGCGAAGGCCCAAGCCGCAGCTGGCTCGCCTTCGGGCTTGAAGGCACGGCGCCGTACTGGATCCACACCCGCGCCACTGCCTACCTGGGTCAGGGCGGCCGCACCGCGCTGCGGCTGGAGGCCGAGTACGACGCGCACATCACCCAGAAGCTGGTGCTGCAGCCGAAGACCGAGTGGCACTTCCACGGCAAGAACGATCCCGCAGCCCGTGTCGGCAAGGGCCTGTCGAGCGCCAGTCTGGGCCTGCGCCTGCGCTACGAATTCACGCCGCAGATCGCACCTTATGTCGGCGTCGAGTGGCAGCGCAGTTTCGGCCGCACGGCTGATTTCCTGCGCGCATCGGGTGAGCGCGCTTCGCAGACGCGCTGGGTCGCTGGCCTGAGTTTCTGGTTCTGAACGACATCGACAAGGAGTACCCCATCATGCACACCCATCTGATCGCCGCCTTGCTGGCGCTGGCCTGGCCCATGGGGGCCATGGCCGCCGGCGCGCACGACCACAGTCATGGCCCGGTCATGAACAGTGCCATCGGCCAGCCGGGCGATGCCGCCAAGGTCACGCGCACCGTCGAGGTCACGCTGCACGACGACATGCGTTTCAAGCCCGACACCATCCAGGTCAAGCAGGGCGAGACGATCCGCTTCTTCGTCCGCAACCAGGGCGCTGTGCAGCACGAAATGGTGCTCGGCACCATGGCCGAACTGAAGGAGCACGCCGAGATGATGCGCACGATGCCCGACATGAAGCACAGCGACCCGAACACCGTCAACCTGCGCCCCGGCCAGCGCGGCGGCATGGTGTGGCACTTCACCCAGGCCGGCACGGTGGATTTCGCCTGCACCGTGCCCGGCCACATGGAAGCCGGCATGGTCGGCAAGGTGATCGTGGCGCCGTGAGCCCAACCCGAATGCAAGGAGCCTGAACATGAACACGACACATCCCCTGTCTCGCCGCACCGCATTGCGCTGGACGGCGGCGGGTGCCGGCGCGGCCTTCGCGCCCGCACTGATGGCGCAGGCCAATGCGGCGCCGCCGGTAGGCATGGAAATCTGGAAGGACGCTAGCTGCGGCTGCTGCGGCGACTGGATCAAGCACATGCAGGCCAAGGGCTTCAAGCTCGACGCCATCCACGACACCGGCAACAACGCGGTGCGGGCACGCCTGGGTCTGGCGGCCAAGTACGGCTCGTGCCACACGGCGCTGATCGGCGGTTACGTGGTCGAGGGCCATGTGCCGGCGGCCGATGTGCGGCGCCTGCTGCGCGAGAAGCCCGCGGCGCTGGGCCTGGCCGCCCCCGGGATGCCGATCGGCTCACCCGGCATGGACGGCCCGGCCTACGGCGGGCGCCGCGACAGGTATCACACCCTGCTGGTGCTGCGCGATGGCAGCAGCCGGGTGTTCCAGGTGCACGCATGAGGGATCGCGCCAACCGGTCCGTGGGTCGCGTGGCGCAAGGCCGTTGCCTCATCATGAACGGCTGAGCTGCACGCGATCGGCTTGCCGATCACCTCACGGCAAGTCGCCTCGTCACCGCTTGCTGGCAGCCGCCCCGGATCAGCCGGCCTGGCATCTCAGGCGCGAGTCCGGCGCCAACCGGCGCCAACGCGCCACCGGACGACAGTCAGGCCGTGTAGTCGCCGCTGGCCTCGGGCTGGAACTCGATGGCGCGCACCACCAGCTCGCTGTGCTTGCCGTCGGTGCCCTGCCATTCGGCGGTTTCGCCCACGCGCAGGCCGAGCAGGCTGGTACCGACCGGCGACAGCACCGAGATCATGCCCTTGGCGGCGTCGGCATCCTCGGGGTAGCACAAGGTGATGCTGCGCTCCTCGCCAGTGGCCGGATCGGCCACGCGCAGCTTGGAATACATGGTGACGATGTCGGCGCCGATCTCCTGCGGCCGTACCAGCTCGGCGGCGTCGATCAGCTCCGACAGTTCGCCGATCTGCACCGAGGTCTTGCCCGGCACGGCGCGGCGGCGCAGCAGGTTGAAGATGCGCACATGGTCGAGCTCGGTGATGGTGCGGTTGAAGGCGGTGGTCATGGCGGTCTCCTGCGAAATACGTTGTGACAAGGGGGTTGCGACGTCCGCCTGCGGCGCGGCAGGCTCGAACAGCTCATCGCAAACGGTCGGCGCGCCGGTCGCCTGGCCCGACAATCCGGGTGGCGCTTTCAGTCTGAAGTCAAAAGGCGGGGATCGTCGGGCTCAGGAATGTGCGGCCAGTAGGCTCGCACGGCGGGCCAGGGTGACCCGCGAAGCTGCTCGACGCATTTCAGGCACGTGCGCCCGCGCGCCGGCCACCGAGGCCGGCGTGGCGTGCGACACCACGCACGCAGACATGACGCATTGACGATCCATGCGCCGATGATAGCCCCTGCCGGCCGATCACGCCAGCAGCATGCCCCGCCAGCCCGGCGCACGCTGTGACGGGCCGCTGCTGCGGTCGCCCCGCAGTGCCGGATTCAGGGTTTGCACCGAGCGCGCAGGCGCTGCCACGGGCCGGCGCCCCTGCCGAAGCGCCTTAAGATAAGCGCCTGCCGCCGCACGGGCGGCTGTGTTCCTCGTGCGCCTGCCGTCCGTCTTTCTCCCATGTCCGCGTCCTCCCCGCCCGAGCCCCACGATGAACCGGTCGACGCAGGCATGAAGCCGCGCGTGCCGCTGGCGATCGAGGACTGGCTCACCGTGGTCATCATGGCCCTGCTGGCCCTGATCACCTTCGCCAACGTGCTGGTGCGCTACTTCACCAACGCCTCGTTCGCCTGGACCGAGGAAGTGTCGGTGTTCCTGATGATCGTGCTGACCATGGTGGCGGCATCGGCGGCGATGGCGCGCCGGCGCCACATCCGGATCGAGTTCTTTGCCGACTCAGGGCCGCTGAAACGCCAGCGCGCACTGTCCAAGTTCGGCGCTGCCCTGGTGGCGCTGCTGTTCGCCCTGATCGCCGTGCTGTCGGCGCGCGTGCTGTGGGACGACGTGCGCTACGGCGAGACCTCGCCCGGCATCGGCGTGCCGCAGTGGTGGTACACGATGTGGCTGCCGATCATCAGCGCCGTCATCATGCTGCGCGCCATCGGCGTTGTGCTGCGCGGCGGCCGGGCGGCGGCCGAGAGCCCCGAGCTGCCAAGCTCGCCCCAGGTGCGCGACGAGGAACGGGCGCCGTGAACAGGTTGAACCACGGTGCCACCCTTCCTCGAGTGGCCGCCGAGCAGACCGAGCCAGCGATCGCCACGGCCGGGGCTGTGCCGACCGCTGGCGATGCCCCCCCTCGCGCAGCAGAGGGGGAAAGCAGCGTCAGCCGCGCAGGGGGGTGTGTCGAATCATGATCGCCACCTTGCTGTTCGGCCTGTTCATCGTCACCATGCTGCTCGGCGTGCCGATCGGCGCCGCGCTGGGGTTGGCCGGCGCCGCCGCCATCGCGCTGGCGAATGCCGAGACGCCCTGGTTCGGCCTGCTGGCGGTGCCGCAGAATTTCTACGCCGGGCTCGGCAAGTACCCGCTGCTGGCGGTGCCGATGTTCGTGCTGGTGGGCTCGATCTTCGACCGCTCGGGCGTGGCGACACGGCTGGTCAATTTCGCCACCGCCATCGTCGGGCGCGGGCCGGGCATGCTGCCGCTGATCGCCATCGCGGTGGCGATGTTCATGGGCGGCATCTCGGGTTCGGGCCCGGCCACGGCGGCGGCGGTGGGCGGCGTGATGATCGCCGCCATGAGCAAGGCCGGCTACCCCGGCGCCTACTCGGCCAGCATAGTCGGCGCGGCGGCGGCCACCGACATCCTGATCCCGCCTTCGATCGCCTTCATCGTCTACTCGGTGCTGGTGCCGAGCGCCTCGGTGCCGGCGCTGTTCGCGGCCGGCCTGATTCCCGGCGTGCTGGTCGGCGTGGCGCTGATCGTGCCCGCGGTGTGGATGGCACGCCGCCACCGCATGGGCCAGCTCGAGGCCGACCTGCCCAGGCCGCCGCTGCTCAAGAGCTTCGTCGAGGCCATCTGGGGCCTGCTGGCGCCGGTGGTGATCCTGGGCGGCATGCGCATGGGCTGGTTCACGCCGACCGAGGCGGCGGTGGTGGCGGTGTTCTACGGCCTGTTCGTCGGCATGGTGGTGCACCGCACCATGGGCTGGCGCGACGTCGTGCTGGCGCTGAAGGAGTCGGGCGAGCTGTCGGCGGTGATCCTAATCGTGGTCGCGCTGGCCGGCATCTTCGCCTTCTCGCTCTCCACGCTGGGCGTGATCGATCCGATCACCCGCGCCATCGTCGATTCGGGCCTGGGCGAATACGGCGTGCTGGGGCTGATCATGCTGCTGCTGGTGGTGATGGGCATGTTCCTCGACGGCATCTCGATCTTCCTGATCTTCGTGCCGCTGATGTGGCCGCTGATGCAGCACTACCAGTGGGACACGGTGTGGTTCGGCGTGCTGCTGACGCTGATGGTGGCGATGGGCCAGTTCACCCCGCCGTTGGCGGTGAACCTGATGGTGTCGTGCCGCATCGCCGGCGTCAGCATCGAGCAGACCGTGCGCTGGGTGATTCCGCTGGTGCTGGCGCTGAGCCTGGTGGTGCTGGCGGTGATCGTGTGGCCGCCGCTGGCGCTTTGGCTGCCCCAGGTTCTCGGGTTTTGAGTCAGGCGCAGAATCGGGCCCGAATCCATGGATCAGCCGCGCCAGGCGCTCTTTTTTTCATAGTGACGTCATAGGAGACCTTGTCATGAAGCTACGTCGATCCCTGCTGACCGCCGCCGCGGCCCTGTCCCTGGTGCTCGGCCTGCCGACCGCCGCGCAGGCGCAGAACTACAAGTCCGAGTACCGCATGTCGCTGGTGGTCGGCACCGCCTTCCCCTGGGGCAAGGGCGGCGAGATCTGGGCCAACAAGGTGAAGGAAAAGACCAACGGCCGCATCAACATCAAGCTGTACCCCGGCGTGTCGCTGATCCAGGGCGACCAGACGCGCGAGTTCAGCGCGCTGCGCCAGGGCGTGATCGACATGGCGATCGGCTCGACCATCAACTGGTCGCCGCAGGTGCGCCAGCTCAACCTGTTCTCGCTGCCGTTCCTGATGCCCGACTACGCCGCGATTGACGCGCTGACGCAGGGCGAGGTCGGCAAGGACATCTTCGCGCTGCTGGAGAAAGCCGGCGTGGTGCCGCTGGCCTGGGGCGAGAACGGCTACCGCGAACTGACCAACTCCAAGCACCCGGTGCGCACGCCGGCCGACATGAAGGGCCTGAAGATCCGCGTGGTCGGCTCGCCGCTGTTCGTCGAGACCTTCACCGCGCTGGGCGCCAACCCGACCCAGATGAGCTGGGCCGACGCGCAACCGGCGTTCGCCAGCGGCGCCGTCGACGGGCAGGAAAACCCGATGAGCATCTTCACCGCCGCCAAGCTGCACACCGTCGGTCAGAAGAACCTGACCATGTGGGGCTACGTGGCCGACCCGCTGGTGTTCGTGGTCAACAAGGAGATCTGGAACAGCTGGACGCCGCAGGACCGCGAGCACGTGCGCCAGGCCGCCATCGAGGCCGGCAAGGAAGAGATCGCCATCGCACGCAAGGGCATGATCGAACCCGGCCAGCCGCTGCTCAAGGACATCGAGGCGCTGGGCGTCAACGTGGTGCGCCTGACGCCGGCCGAGCGCGAGGCCTTCGTCAAGATCACGCGCCCCGTGTACGCCAAGTGGAAGGGCCAGATCGGCGCCGACCTGGTGAACAAGGCGGAGAAGGCGATCGCGGCAAGGAAATAAGGCACCACCCCCTGAGCGGCTGACGCCGCTTCCCCCTCTGCTGTGCGAGGGGGACATCGCCAGCGGGCGGGCCAAGCCCTTCCGCGACGATCGCTGGCATGGCCTGCTCCGCGGCCACCGGTTCTTTCGCACTACCAGGATCACAGTTGTAAGCGGCTGGCGAACCCATCTTGACGCGGTGCGCAGCGCCGTCGCGAGCGCGA
>NZ_DAOMOQ010000037.1:0-27226 GCF_035444425.1 Ottowia sp.
TCGAATGCGGCCCGGGCAAGGTGCTGGCCGGCCTGACCAAGCGCATCGACGCCGAGCTGACCGGCCTGGCCATGTACGACCCGGCCACGCTGGTTGAGGTCAAGACTCTCGTGAACTGAGTGAAATCGGAGAAAACACAGGCATGTCGGAGATGACGATGGCAGGCCAGGTGGCCTTGGTGACTGGTGCCTCGCGCGGTATCGGCGCGGCCATCGCGCTGGAGCTGGCGCGGCGCGGCGTCCGGGTGGTCGGCACCGCCACCACCGAGGCCGGCGCCGGCCGGATCAGCGCTGCGCTGGCAGCGCATGCGGGCTGCCGCGGCGCTGCGCTCGATGTCAACGACGCATCTGCCGCCGAGGCGCTGGTCGAGGCCATCGTGAAGGAACACGGCGCGCTGCACATCCTGGTCAACAACGCCGGCATCACGCGCGACACGCTGGCGATGCGCATGAAGGACGAGGACTGGGACGCTGTGCTGGACACCAACCTGAAGGCGGTGTTCCGCCTCAGCCGCGCCGTCATGCGGCCGATGATGAAGCAGCGCCACGGCCGCATCGTCAGCATCACCAGCGTGGTCGGCGCCTCCGGCAACCCCGGCCAGGCCAACTACGCGGCCGCCAAGGCCGGCGTCGCCGGCATGACGCGGGCGCTGGCGCGCGAACTGGGCAGCCGCGGCATCACCGTGAACTGCGTGGCGCCGGGCTTCATCGCCACCGACATGACCGCCGCGCTTGGCGAGGAGCAGCAGAAGGCGCTCACCGGCCAGATTCCACTCGGCCGGCTCGGGCAGCCGGCCGACATCGCGCACGCCGTGGCCTATCTCGCCAGCCCGGAGGCAGGCTACGTGACCGGCCAGGAACTGCACGTCAACGGTGGGATGTTCATGGCCTGAGGCCATACACTATCCCGTTCGCGCCTGCCACCGCCGGGATGGCGTGTAAGCGCGGGTAAAATCCATTTTTTCATAACCCTCAGAGGGAACCCATGAGCGATATCGAAGCACGTGTCAAGAAAATCATCGCCGAGCAACTCGGCGTGGAAGAGTCCCAGGTCACCAACGAGAAAGCCTTCGTGGCCGATCTTGGTGCCGACTCGCTCGACACCGTGGAACTAGTGATGGCGCTGGAGGACGAGTTCGGCATCGAGATCCCGGATGAGGACGCCGAGAAGATCACCACCGTGCAGGCCGCCATCGATTACGCCAACAGCAAGAAGGCCTGACGCCGATGAGCCGACGCCGCGTAGTCGTCACTGGTCTGGGTTGCGTCAGCCCCGTGGGCAACACGGTGGCCGAAAGCTGGGCCAACGTGCTTGCCGGGCGCTCGGGCATCGACCAGATCACGCGCTTCGACGCCAGCACCTTCGCCAGCCGCATCGCCGGCGAGGTGCGTGGGCTGGACATTTCGCCGCACATCTCGGCGAAGGAAGCGCGCACCATGGATACTTTCATCCATTACGGCATCGTCGCCGCCGCCGAGGCGGTGCAGGATGCCGGCCTGGCCGTCGGCGAGGCGCTGGATGACGAACTGGCCACCCGCATCGGCTGCGTCATCGGCTCCGGCATCGGCGGCCTGCCACTGATCGAGGAAACCCACGCCGACTGGGCGGCGCGCGGCGCGCGGCGCATCTCGCCGTTCTTCGTGCCGGCCTGCCTGGTCAACATGGCGGCCGGCCATGTGTCGATGAAGTACGGCTTCAAGGGCCCGAACATCGCCATCGCCACCGCCTGCACCACCGGCCTGCACTGCATCGGCGACGCCGCGCGCATCATCGAATACGGCGATGCCGACGTGATGGTCGCCGGCGGCACCGAATCGACGGTGTCGCCGCTGGGCGTGGGCGGCTTCGCGTCGATGCGGGCCCTGTCGACGCGCAACGACGACCCCAAGACTGCGTCGCGCCCCTGGGACAAGGACCGCGACGGCTTCGTGCTCGGCGAGGGCGCCGGCATCGTGGTGCTGGAGGAATACGAGCACGCCAAGCGGCGCGGCGCGAAGATCTACGCCGAAGTCGCCGGCTTCGGCATGAGCGCCGATGCCGGTCACATGACCGCGCCTAACATGGACGGCCCGCGCCGCGCTATGCTGTCGGCGCTGCGCAATGCCGGCATCAATGCCGACGAGGTCGACTACGTCAACGCGCACGGCACCTCGACCCCGCTGGGCGACCTCAATGAATCCAACGCCATCAAGGCGGCGCTGGGCGAGCGCGCGCATTCGGTCGTGGTGAGCTCGACCAAATCGATGACCGGCCACCTGCTGGGCGGCGCGGGTGGCGTCGAGAGCGTGTTCACCATCCTGGCGCTGCACCAGCAGAAGGCGCCGCCGACCATCAACATCTTCAACCAGGATCCCGAGTGCGATCTGGACTACTGCGCCAACGAGGCGCGCGACATGAAGATCGAGGTGGCGCTGAAGAACAACTTCGGCTTCGGAGGCACCAACGGCTCGGTGGTGTACCGCCGCGTCTGAGCTTGCTGCCGGCTGTTCGTGCCGCCCGGCTGCCGGGCTGCGCGGTTGCGGCATCGCGGCGCTCGAGGGTGATCCATTCAGCGCGTCATGAAGGATGCGCCCGCCGTGGTCTTTCCGGTCGGCCGCACGCCCGCACTGGGGCTTGCGCTGACGGCCCTGTGGCTGGCTGGCGCGCTGCTGGTGTCGGCGGCGGTGCTGCAGCAGCAGGACGGTGTGCGCAACTGGACCAGTCTGGTGTTGCTGCTGGCGTCGCTGCTGACTGGCGGCGGGTTGCTGCGGTTCTGGCGTCGGCAACAGGCGCGCCGGCTGGTCTGGGATGGGGCATGCTGGGGTCTGCAGGAGGGCGGCAGCGCGTCGGTCGACGACGATGCCCGCGTCGAGGTCCGGCTGGACCTTCAGCGCGCTGCGCTGCTGCTCTACCGTGACCCCAGTCGGCGGCGTTCGATCTGGCTGTGGGCGCAGGCCGCCGATGACCTGCCGCGCTGGCACCTGTTGCGCTGTGCGCTATATTCATCCAGCAAGTCGGTCGTCCGTTTCGGGGCTGGCGCCGTGGTCGAGCGCAGCTGAAGCGCGGGCGGCAGCTTCCACCTAGATATCTTTCTCGTGTCCGACCAGCCCCTTGCTTCTCCCCCCGCGCCGACCGACAGCGATGCGCAGCTGGTCGAGCGCGCGGTCGCGGGCGATCATCGCGCATACGAACTGCTGGTCATCAAGTACCAGCGCCGCATCGAGCGCCTGATCGGGCGCATGGTGCGCGATGTCGATCTGGTGCAGGACATCGCGCAGGAAACCTTCATCCGGGCCTGGCGGGCGCTGCACCAGTTCCGCGGCGATGCCCAGTTCTACACCTGGCTGTACCGCATCGCGGTCAACACGGCGAAGAAATCCTTGATGGAGCTCAAGCGCGATCCGGTGATTACCGAGGCGGCGCTGCATTCGGCCGACGAGGATGATGAAACTTCCCGACACGAGAACACACTAACTTCCGAATCCACACCGGAATCCGAGTTGGCGGCACGCGAGATCGCCGAAGCGGTGAATGCGGCGATGGAAGCCTTGCCCGACGACCTGCGACAGGCGGTGACGCTGCGCGAGATCGAGGGCCTGAGTTATGAAGAGATTGCGGAAGCCATGAATTGCCCCATTGGTACCGTGCGATCGCGCATCTTCCGGGCGCGCGAAGCCATCTCGGCGAGGGTCAAGCCCTTGCTGAGCCATCAGACGGGCAAGCGTTGGTAAGGCTGGCGGGTTGTTGCTGAACAAGTGACGGTGGTCGTGATGAAAACGCAGTTCAAGATGGATGTCGAACCTGAAACAGTCTCCGCCCTGATGGACGGACAGCTGGGTGCCGACGAAGTGGCAGCGGTGCTGCCTGGCATGGCCGAAGGCGCGGCGCGCGAATGCTGGCAGCTCTACCACCTGGTCGGCGACGTGTTGCGCTCGACCGACCTGGCGGGCTGCGGCCATGACGCCGATTTCGTGCGCTGCGTCAGCGAGCGGCTGCAGCGGGAGGCCGGGGTTTCCCGGCCGGCCGAAGCGGCCGCGATCGTGGTGCCGCAGGTGCGCCAGCCGGCCGCCAACGATGGCGTGTTCCGCTGGAAGATGGTGGCCGGCCTGGCCTCGTTCGCCGCCGTGGCGGCGATCGGCTGGGGCGTGATGGGCAGCATCGGCCCGCAGCCGGGTGGCGCGCAACTGGCGCGGCAGGAGGCCGCCACCGACAGCACGCGCATGGTGGCGGTGTCGGCGCCGGTACCGGCGGAAGTCGCCTCGGCGGCGCCGGGAGAGCCGACGATGATCCTGCGCGATCCGAGGTTGGACGAGTTTCTGGCCGCCCACCGCCAGGCGGTGGGTGCTTCCGCGCTGGCCGGCTCGGCCGGATTCCTGCGCAACGCCACCTTCGAGGGATCCGGGCGCTGATGACCGGGGCGCTCTTCGTGGATTCAGCGATGATGCAGGCGAATCGGGTAACGCGCGCCGGCGCGGCGTGCGTGAAATGGTCGCGTGTGGCGCGGCGCGTGGCTCTGCTCTGGTGCGCCAGCAGCGTGGTCGGGCTGGCGGCTGCCGCTGACCGGCCGATCGGGCCGCCGGAGCGCAGCGTGGCGGAATGGCTGGTGCGTCTGCAGCAGGCCACCAACATGCAGTCCTACGCTGGCACCTTCGTGGTGTCGTCCGCGTCCGGCGCCCTGTCCAGCTCACGCATCTGGCATGTGTGCGATGGCGAGGTGCAGCTCGAGCGCGTCGATGCGCTGACCGGTACGCCCCGGACCACGCTGCGGCGCAACGAGGCGGTGATGACCTTTCTGCCGCAATCGCGCACGGTCCGCACCGAACAGCGCGATGCGATGGGCGTTTTCCCGAACCTGCTGGCGCCCGGCAAGGATTTTTCCACCGCCGATTACTACGCGGCGCGCCAGGTCGGGCAGGGGCGCGTGGCGGGCTTCGACGCCGACATCGTGCTGCTCAGCCCGCGTGACGGCAAGCGCTTCGGCTACCGCATCTGGAGCGAACAACGCACCGGCCTGGTGGTCAAGACGCAGACGCTGGACGCAGGTGGCCGCGTGCTCGAACAGGCGGCGTTTTCCGAACTGCTGCTGGACGTGCCGGCGCAGGCCGGGCAGTTGCAGCAGATGATGGCGGCCACCGACGGCTACCGGGTCGAGAAATCCGAGCACGTCAGGACCAGCGCCGAGGCGGAGGGCTGGCGGCTGAAGGCCGAGGTGCCGGGTTTCCGGCCGCAGCAGATGTACCGTCGCCGGGCGCCGAACGCGGTGACGATGGTGCAGTGGATCTTCTCCGACGGCCTCGCCACCGTGTCGCTGTTTCTCGAGCCCTTCGACGGCCAGCGCCATGGCGCCGAAGGCATGGCCGCCATGGGCGCCACCCACACGCTGCTGCGCCGCGTCCCGGCTGCGACCGGTGACTGGTGGCTGACGGCGGTGGGCGAGGTGCCGGTGCAGACCTTGCAGGTTTTCGCCCAGAACCTGGAACGCCGGAACCCGTAGCGAATCAATCGAATCTGGCCAGGGCGGCCGCATGCTTCGCGGCCCGTTGCGCCCATCAAGGAATCAAAGCATGGACACGCTGACGCGCATCACGCGATCGAAACTGAACCTGTGGCTGGCCGCGCCGTGCCTGGCCGGCGCCCTCCTGCTGGCGCTGCCGCCGGCGGCGATGGCGCAGCCGATGCCGGCGCCGGTGGCGCCGTCGGTGCGCGGCCTGCCGGACTTCACCGACCTGGTCGAGCAGGTCGGGCCGGCGGTGGTCAACATCCGCACCATGGAGCGCGTGAGTGCCAGCATGGGCAGCGGCGGTCTCGGCGACGAGGAGATGCAGGAGTTCCTGCGCCGCTTCTTCGGCGTCCCGACGCCGAACGTGCCGCGCCAGGGTCCGCGCCCGAACCGCCCGCAGCAGCCCGAGCAGGAAGTGCCGCGCGGCGTCGGCTCCGGCTTCATCATCTCGTCCGACGGCTACGTGATGACCAATGCCCACGTGGTCGACGGTGCCGACGAGGTGCTGGTGACGCTGACCGACAAGCGCGAGTTCAAGGCCAAGATCGTCGGTGCCGACCGGCGCACCGATGTCGCCGTGGTCAAGATCGATGCCACCGGGCTGCCGGCGGTGCGCATCGGCGACGTCAGTCGGCTGCGCGTGGGCGAATGGGTGATGGCCATCGGCTCGCCGTTCGGCCTCGACAACACCGTCACCGCCGGCATCGTCAGCGCCAAGCAGCGCGACACCGGCGACTACCTGCCGTTCATCCAGACCGACGTGGCGGTCAACCCCGGCAACTCGGGCGGGCCGCTGATCAACATGCGCGGCGAGGTGGTGGGCATCAACAGCCAGATCTATTCGCGCTCCGGCGGCTTCATGGGCATCTCGTTCGCGATCCCGATCGACGAGGCGATGCAGGTGAGCGAGCAGCTGCGCACCAGCGGGCGTGTGACGCGTGGCCGCATCGGCGTGCAGATTGCCGAGGTGACGCGCGAGGTGGCCGAATCCATTGGTCTCGGCAAGCCGCGCGGGGCGCTGGTGCGCGGCGTCGAGGCGGGCTCGCCGGCCGAGAAAGCCGGGGTCGAGGCGGGCGACATCATCGTCCGCTTCGACGGCCGGGCGATCGACAAGGTGTCCGATCTGCCACGCCAGGTGGGCAACACCAAGCCCGGCACGCGCAGCAGCATGACGGTGTTCCGGCGGGGCCAGAACCGCGATCTGAACATCACCATCGCCGAGCTGGAGCCCGAGCAGACCGCGCGCCGCCCGGCGGCCAGGAGCAGCGAGCCCAAGGCCGCGGGCACCGCGGTGCAGGCGCTCGGCCTCACCGTGAGCGACCTGACCGAAGCGCAGAAGAAGGAACTCAAGCTGCGGCGCGGCGTGCGCGTCGATGCGGCGGCCGAGGCCGGCGCACGCGCCGGCCTGCGCGAAGGCGACATCATCCTGTCGGTGGGGAACACCGAGATCGCCAACGTGCGCGAGTTCGAGGCGGCGGTGGCGAAAGCCGACCAGAGCAAGCCGATCAACATGCTGGTGCAGCGCGGCGAACTGGTGCAGTTCGTGCTAGTGCGGCCGGCACGCTGAGGATCGGCGCCGGATGTGCGTGGCACCTGGGTGTCACGCGCGACGGCGGCTCATGCACGATGGCGGCCGCCGGTGCGGCTGACCCCTCTTCAACCAGGGTTTCCGCGCCCGCCCTTGGGCAGGTCGATGCCGGGGCGCCAGGCTTGACGGCCGCTGCGCCCGCGATCATGACTACATGAGTTCTGCGGTGTCCGCGAAGTCCAGCGGCAGGCCGACGTAGTTCTCGGCGATGGTGCGCAGCCCCGCTTCGGAGTGCAGCAGGTAACTGAGTTCGGCACTCTGGAACTTGGCGATGATGGCGCCGTCGTCCGGGAAGCGGTGCATCAGCTGGGTGAACCACCAGGAGAAGCGCTCGGCGCGCCAGATGCGGCCCAGACACCGGGTCGAGTAGTTGTCAAGGCCGGCCTCGCTCTTGTCCTGGTAGTACTCGACGATGGCGTCGTACAGGTACTTGACGTCGGTGGCGGCCAGGTTCAGGCCCTTGGCACCGGTCGGCGGCACGATGTGGCCGGCGTCACCGGCCAGGAACATGCGCCCGAAGCGCAGCGGCTCGGTGACGAAGCTGCGCAGCGGCGCGATGCTCTTCTCCAGGCTGGGGCCGGTGACCAGCTCGTCGCGGCCCTGCTGGTCGAGGCGCAGCTTCAGCTCCTGCCAGAAGGCGTCGTCGGTCCATTCCTCCACCTTGTCGGTCAGCGGCACCTGCAGGTAGTAGCGGCTGCGCGTCTTGCTGCGCTGGCTGCACAGGGCGAAGCCGCGCTCGGAGTTGATGTAGATGAGCTCGTCGTTGACCGGCGGCGTGTCGGACAGCAGGCCCAGCCAGCCGAACGGGTAGACCTTCTCGTACTCCTTGATCGCGGTGCGCGGCGCGCTGGCGCGGCAGACGCCGTGAAAGCCGTCGCAGCCGGCGATGATGTCGCAGTCGATGCGGTGGGTGAGGCCGTCCTTCTCATAGGTGACGTAGGGCTTGACACTGTCGAAGTCGTGCACGGCGGTGTTCTTCACCTCGTAGATCGTGGTCAGGCCGGCTGCCTGGCGCGCGTTCATCAGGTCGTGGGTCAGTTCGGTCTGGCCGTAGACCATGACGTGCTTACCGTCGCTGTACTTCGTCAGATCGACGCGGTGACGCCGGCCATCGAACAGCATTTCGATGCCTTCGTGGATCAGGCCCTGCTTGTGCATGCGGGCGCCGACGCCGGCCTCATCCAGCAGGTCGATGCAGACCTGCTCCAGGATGCCGGCGCGGATGCGGCCCAGCACGTATTCGCCCGAGACGCGCTCGACGATCACGGCGTCGATGCCGGCCTTGTGCAGCAACTGGCCCAGCAGCAGGCCGGACGGTCCGGCGCCGATGATGGCAACCTGGGTACGGGTGATGGTCATGGGGTGCTCCTCGTTTATGGGGTTGGCAGGGGTGTCCGAGGCCATCTAGCTTAGACCTTGCATCGGCTCCATGCCAGCCGTTGCCAGCGACATTGCACGATCATCAATAAATTTGTGCGATCATCGCGCAAGATGACGATTGCCCACGCTGACTACATCGCCGGCCTGGCCAAGGGGCTGGCCGTGCTGGAGAGCTTCGATACCGAGCGCCAGCGCCTGAACGCCACGCTGGCGGCGCAGCGCGCGGGCCTGACACGCGCTGCCGCGCGGCGGCACCTGTTGACGCTGGCGCATCTGGGCTACCTGGAGAGTGACGGCAGCTTCTTCTGGCTCAGTCCGCGCGCGCTGCGCTTGGCGGGTGCCTACCTGGCCTCGTCGCGGCTGCCGCGCGTGGTGCAGCCGGCGCTCAACCGCCTGGCCGCTGAGACGCAGGAGGTGTATTCCGCCGCCGTGCTCGACGGCGATGAGGTGGTCATCATCGCGCGTGCCGCCGGCCTGTCGGACGAGTCGCCGCTGCTGGCCTACGGCCGCCACATCGGTGCCCGCATGGCGGCGCATGCGACCTCGACGGGGCGTCTGTTGCTGGCCCTGCTGCCGGCCGAGGAGCTGGCGCACTGGCTGAAGCAGCGCCGCACCCTGCCGCGCCTGACACCGCGCACGACGACGCAACTGCGTGAGTTCAAGGTCCTGCTGGCCCAGGCGGCGGCGCAGGACTACTGTGTCGCCAACGACGAGCACGAACTGGGCATCCACGCCCTGGCAGTGCCGCTGCGCAATGCGCGGGGCACCACGGTGGGCGCGCTGAACGTCATCATGCGCCCGGGGCGCATGAGCGAGCAGGTGGTGCAGGGCGAGCTACTGCCGCGCCTGCGGGCGGCGGCGCGCGACGTGCGGGCGATGCTGTAGCTGGTGCCACGCCTGCGGCGTGCGGCCGGAAGAGCCCGGTGCGTCGGGGTGTCAGACTCCCAGGTGCTGCGTCAGCAACTCGGGCTGCGCCCGGATCTGCGCCGACGTGCTCTCGAGCGCCACCTCGCCCTTGACCAACACGACGTTGTGGTCGGTCACCTGGGTCACGTGCTTCCAGTTCTTGTCGACGATGATGCTGCTGATGCCGGTCTGGCGGATGACGTCGCAGATGCGCCAGATCTCGCGCGCGATCAGCGGCGCCAGGCCTTCGGTGGCCTCGTCGAGGATCAGCACGTCGGGATTGGTCATCAGGGCGCGGCCGATGGTCAGCATCTGCTGCTCGCCGCCGGACAGCTGCTGGCCGCCGTGGCCGAGGCGCTCCTGCAGGCGCGGGAAGGTTTCCAGCACGCGCTCGTAGGTCCAGTCGCGCTGGCCTCGCGTGCCGGGGCGGGCGGCCATCTTCAGGTTCTCCACCACGCTCAGGTTGCCGAAGATGCCGCGACCCTCGGGCACGTAGGCCACGCCGAGCTGCGCGATCTCGTACGGCGCCCGGCCAGTCATCGGCTTGCCCATCACCAGCACGCCGCCACGGCGCGGCTTGACCAGGCCCATGATGGATTTGAGCAGCGTGCTCTTACCCATGCCGTTGCGCCCCATCAGGCCGATGGTTTCGCCGCGGCGCACCTGGAAGTCGATGCCCTTGAGGATGTGGCTGGCGCCGTAGTAGGTGTGCAGGTCGGTGGCGTGGATCAGCAGGTCGGGGTCGTGCCGTGGCCGCTCGACGCGGTCGCCGGCGCGCTGGCGCGGCGACAGCGGATTGTTCGGGTCGTCCTGGATGTTGGCGTTCGATGGCGTCGCCATGTCAGTGCTCCTCGCCCAGGTAGGCGGCCTGCACGCCGCTGTCGGCGCGGATCGCCGCCGGCTCGCCGCTGGCGATCACCATGCCGTTGACCATCACGGTCAGGTGGTCGGCGAGCGTGAAGATGGCATCGATGTCGTGCTCGACCAGCATCATCGCGTGATGCGGCTTCAGGCGCAGCAGCAGCGCGACCATGCTCTCGGCCTCGGCCACGCCCATGCCGGCCAGCGGCTCGTCCAGCAGTAGCACCTGCGGCTCGGTGGCCAGCGTCATGGCGATTTCCAGCTGCCGCTGCTCACCATGGCTGGCGGCGCCGGCGATGAAGTCGCGTCGTGCGGTCAGGCCGGCCAGTTCCAGCGCCTTCTCGGCACGCTGGTTGACCCGCTTGTCATGGCCCGCCCGTTGCAGCCAGCGGCGCGGGTTCCAGGGCTGCTGGAGCGAGCGTGACTGCGCCGCCAGGCGCACGTTCTCCCACACCGTGAAAGTCGGGAAGATGTTGGTCTTCTGGTAGCTGCGGCCGAGGCCGCGGCGCGAGATCAGTTCGGGCGATGCCTTGGTGATGTCGTGCCTGCCGAGCATGATGCTGCCGGAGGTCGGTGGCAGGTCGCCCGACAGCAGGTTGGTCAGTGTCGACTTGCCGGCGCCGTTGGGGCCGATGACGCAGTGGATGCGCGCGCGCCACAGGTCGACCGAGACGCCGCTGACCGCGGCCAGCCCCCCGAAGCGCTTGGTCAGGTCCTTGGCGCTGAGCAGGACTTCACTCATGCGGGTTCCCCTTGCGGCCGCTGAGGCGCTCCAGCAGGCCGAGCAGGCCGCGCGGCGCGAAGATGATGACCAGCACGATGAACAGGCCCATCCACATCTGCCAGTGCTTGCCGGCGCGGAACTCGCCGATGGTCGGCAGATCCTTGAACAGCTCGAGCATGAACTCGAAGGCGAAGGCGCCGACGATGGCGCCGGCGAAGTTGCCCATGCCGCCGAGGATCACCATCATGACCGCGTGCGCGCTCATGTGGAAGCCCATCAGTTCGGGGTTGACGAAGCCGGTCTGCGCGCCCCACAGGTAGCCGGCCAGCCCGGCCAGCGCGCCGGCCATGGTGAAGACGGTGAGCTTGTAGTTGAACGAGCCGAAGCCGACCGCGCGCATGCGGTGCTCGTTGACGCGGATGCCGGCCAGGGCCCGGCCGAACGGGCTCCACAGCACCCGGCGCAGGAAGACGTAGACGCCGATCAGGCAGGCCAGCACGAAGTAGTAGAAGACGCGCTTGCTCTCCAGATCGAACAGCGCCGCATCGGGCTTGAAGTTGATGTACTTGCCGTCCGAGCCGCCCAGCCGCAGCGCGAAGTCGCCCGGCAGGTTCAGCTCCTTGTTGTCGAACACCAAGTAGAACAGCATCTGCGCGAACGCCAGCGTCACCATGATGAAGTAGATGCCGCGCGTGCGCACCACGAAGAAGCCGATGATCAGCGCCGCCAGCGCGGCCACCAGCATCGCCAGCGGCAGCGACCACCACAGGCTGATGGCGCCGTTGTCGCTGGACACCAGCGCCAGCGTGTAGCCGCCGATGCCGAAGAAGGCGGCGTGGCCCAGCGACACCAGCCCGGCCACGCCCTGCAGCAGGTCCAGGCTCATGGCGAAGATGGCCAGGATCATCATGCGCGCGACCATCTGCTGGTAGAACTCGCTGCCGACGAACGGGAACAGCGCCAGCGTGATGAAGCCGAGCACCAGCACCAGCTGGATGCTGCGCGGCAGGGTTTCGAGGTTGGTCTTTGGCGCGCTCATGCAACGGCTCCGGCGATGCACCGCGCGGCTGGCGAGGGAAGGGGCTTGGAAATTCGGGTCATTGCTTGAACAGCCCCTCGGGCTTCCACAGCAGCACGGCGGCCATCAGCACGTACACCAGCATGCCCGCCACCTGCGGCAGCAGCACCTTGCCGAAGGTGTCGACGAAGCCGACCAGCAGCGCCGCGATCAGCGCGCCGCGCACCGAGCCGATGCCGCCGATCACCACCACCACGAAGCACATGATCAGCACCGACGAGCCCATGCCCGGATAGACGCTGGAAATCGGCGAGGCGATCATGCCGGCCACCGTGGCCAGCGCCACGCCGATGGCGAACACCACGGCGTGGATCAGCTTGATGTTGATGCCCAGCGCCTCGGTCATGTCGCGGTTGAAGGCGCCGGCGCGGATCTTCATGCCCAGGCGCGTCTTGTTGATCAGCAGGTACAGGCCGATCGCCAGCAGCACGCACACGGCCATCATGAACAGGCGGTACACCGGGTAGGACTGGTTCTCGGTCAGGGCGATCGAGCCATTGAGCAGGGGCGGGATCGCCACCCCGTGCACGTCGTCGCCCCACAGCATCGAGCGCGCCTCCTCGAAGATGTAGATCAGGCCGAAGGTCATCAGCACCTGGTCGAGGTGGTCGCGGTGGTAGAAGTACTGGAACAGGATGCGCTCCAGCAGCAGCCCGAACACCACCGACAGGGCGGTGCCGAGCACGATCGCGATGGTGAAGCTGCCGAGCAGGCTCGACAGCGCGAACGCCAGGTAGGCGCCCAGCATGTAGAAGCTGCCATGGGCGAGGTTGACCACGCCCATGATGCCGAAGATCAGCGTCAGGCCGGCGGCCAGCATGAACAGCAGCAGCCCGTACTGCACGCTGTTGAGCGTCTGGATCAGGAAGTTGGCGAAATCCACGGCAGATTCGAGGAAGATGGCGGCGCGCTATCGTCTGTTGTGGCGGGCGCGATGGATGGGCGAGAAGTTCTGAAGGCCGCGGAACTGGCCATCCCGGCACTGCCGTGGCGCGGGCTTGGTCCGGCCACTGGCGGTGTCCCCCATTGCGAGGCAAAAGGGGGCAGGCGCATCAGCGCCTCAGGGGAGTCAGGCCATCTTGCACCCGGCGCCCGAATCCGACAACGCCTTGGCGGCGATGCCGACCACCTTGTTGTCGCCGTTCTCGACCACGCGCAGGTAGATGTCCTGCACCGGGTTGTGCGCCTTGCTCATGGTCCACTTGCCGCGCGGGCTGTCGATCACGGCGGTTTCCATGGCCTTGTACAGCGCCGCCTTGTTCGACAGGTCGCCCTTGACGGCGGCGGCGCCCTGCACCAGCAGCTGGCCGGCGTCGTAGCCCTGCACCGCGTACACGTCCGGCTGCATCTTGAACTGCTGCGCGAAGGCGCTGCGGAACTGCTTGTTGCGTGGCGTGTCGAGCGAGTCGGCGTAGTGCATGGTGGTCATCACGCCTTCGGCGGCCGGGCCGGCGGCCTCGAGCACGCCCTCGGTCAGGAAGCCGGAGCCCCACAGCGGGATCTTGTCCTTCAGGCCGGCGGCGGCGTAGTCCCTCATGAACTTGGCGGCGCCGGCGCCGGCGAAGAAGCAGGCCACGGCATCGGGCTTGAGGTTGGCGATCTCGGTCAGCAGCGCCTGGAACTCCACGTTCGGGAACGGCAGGCCGAGCTCCTTGACGATGGTGCCGCCGGCCTTGGTGTAGCTTTCCTTGAAGCCTTCCAGCGCGTCGTCGCCGGCGGCGTATTTCCAGGTGATCCAGACCGCCTTCTTCAGGCCCTTGTCGACCATCGGCTTGCCCAGCGCCAGCGTCGGCTGGCTGTTGGTGAAGCTGGTGCGGAACACGTTGGGAGCGCACAGCGCACGCGTCGCCGCATGCACGCCGGCGTTGGGGATGATGCTGAGCACGCCCGAATCGCGCGCCACGCGCTGGATGCCCATCTGCACGCCCGAGTGCACGGTGCCGATCAGCACGTCGACCTTGTCGCGCTGCACCAGCTTCTGCGCGTTCTCGACGCCCTTGGACGGCTCGGACTCGTCGTCCACCTTGAACCATTCGATCTCGCGGCCGCCCAGCTTGCCGCCCTTCTCGGCGATCGCCATGCGCACGCCGTTCTCGATCGCCACGCCGAGCTGGGCATAGGTGCCGGTGAAGGGCAGCATGAAGCCGACCCGGACCTTGTCGCCCTGGGCGCGCACGATCTGGGGCAGCAGCAGGCCCATGGAACTGGCGCCGACCACGGCGGCGCTGCGGGACAGCAGCAGGCGACGGTTGAGACTGCGGATGACGGGCCGGGAAGTCATGGCTGGAACTCCTTGAATGAGGGTCGATTGAGCATTGTGGTTCATGTCGCGGTGGTGACGGCTGCCGACTTTCCCTAGGTCGGGTTCAAGGTGTGAACCCTCGGAGCCACCCACAATTTCCGGAAACATGAACTAAAGTGCGTGCAGACGCGCAGTATAGGTCTGCTCATGCGCAATATGATTCAAGTTTTTGCGTTGATTGATCAGGGTTTCCCCTGATATTGGGCGAATTGGCCGCGTCACGGCATCAGCCCGCAGTGATCAGAGCGAGAACAGCCCGGCCAACTGTCGCCGGTCGCGCCGATTCTTCCAGTTCCAGACCTCGCGCCCTTCCAGGCTGAGCGGGCCCCAGACGGCGATGGCGTGGCCATCGCCGCAGCCGACCACGTGCAGGCGCGACACGTCCGCCGGCGCCTTCCTGAAGCTGCCGCCCGCCAGCGCGGTGCGCAGGTTGGCCTCCAGCACCGGCCCGACCTCGGTCGGCGCGGCGTCCGGCACGATGAAGATCTGGCGGTGGCTCTCGCTTTGCAGCCGCTCGTTGAGCACCGGGCATTCGTCGTCGCCCACCTGCAGGCCGGCCTGCCGCAGCCAGGCCGGCTGGCGGGTGCCGATCGTCAGCAGCGGCGCATCGCACATCAGGCTGGCGCCGCTGGCCAGTTGCACTGCCTGGCCGTCGATGCCGGTGCAGCGGTCCTGCAGCAGCGTGATGTTGAGCTGTTTCAGGCGTGCCAGCACGCGCCGCTGCAGCGCCGCCGGCTGGTCGAGCAGGGGCATCTGCTCGCCCGCCACCAGCGTCACCCGGCTGCCGTGCGGCGCCGCCAGCGCGTGCGCCGCCGCCATGGCCAGTTCGATGCCGGCCAGGCTGTCGGCGATCACCGCCACCTGCAGCGCGCGCTCGCTGGCCAGCGTCCGCAGTTGCGGCCACAGTTGGACGAAGCTCTCCAGCGGCCGGGTGAACAGGGCGTTGCGGCGCGAGCCGGGGATCAGCGCCTCGATCTGCTCGCGATCCACCATCGGCTCGACGTCGACCGACAGCACGTCGTAGGGCAGGGCGTCGCCGCTCGACAGCTGCACGCGGCGGCCGTTCGGATCGAGCGCCAGCACGTGCGCCGGCACGAAATGCACGCCGCTGGCCTCGACCAGCCGATCCAGCGGGATGCGGATGTCCTCCAGCGTGTAGTCGCCGGCCACGTAGCCCGGCAGCATGGTCGATTCGATGTAATAGGGGTGCGGCGCGACCAGGGTGACGTTCATGTCGCCGCTGCCATGGCGGGCCAGGCCCTTGAGCACATGCAGGTGGGCACGACCAGCACCGATCAGCACCAGGTGGTTCCGGCTGGGATTTGCGGTCATGGGGCGAGTGTATCCAGTGCTCGCCGGCGCGGACGCGTGTTGCAATCGGTTGCTGGCGCCGATCGCACCTTGTCAACTCACCAGCGCCTGGGCGAACTCGCGTGCCTTGAAGGTCTGCAAATCTTCCAGCCGTTCGCCGATGCCGATGAAATACACCGGTATTGGCTTGTCACGCGCCGCGTACTCGCGCGCAATGGCGCACAGCACGCCGCCCTTGGCGGTGCCGTCCAGCTTGGTCACGATCAGGCCGGTGAGCTGCACCGCCTCGTCAAAGGCACGCACCTGCGCCAGTGCGTTCTGGCCGGTGTTGCCGTCGATCACCAGCAGCACCTCGTGCGGCGCCGTGATGTCGGCCTTGGTGACCACGCGGCGGATCTTGGTCAGCTCCTCCATCAGGTGCTTCTGCGTCGGCAGGCGGCCGGCGGTGTCGACCAGCACCACGTCCTTGCGGCGCGCGCGGCCGGCGGCGACGGCGTCGAAGCTCACCGCCGAGGGGTCGGCGCCCTGCTGGCTGATGATTTCCACCTGGTTGCGGTCGGCCCACACGGCCAGCTGCTCGCGCGCGGCGGCGCGGAAGGTGTCGGCCGCCGCCAGCAGCACGCTGGCGCCGGCGTCGGCCAGGTGCTTGGTCAGCTTGCCGATGCTGGTGGTCTTGCCGGCGCCGTTGACGCCCGCCACCATGATCACCGTCGGGTGGTAGACGCCGACCACCAGCGGCCGCTCCAGCGGCGCCAGCATGTCGGCGACGGCATCCTGCAGCAGGCGCTTGACCTGCGCCGGGTCGTTGGCGCGGGCGTTCTTGACGCGGCGCCGCAGGTCCTGCAGCAGGAACTCGGTCGCCGGCACGCCGGCATCGGCCAGCAGCAGCGCGGTTTCCAGGTCGTCGTACAGCGCCTCGTCGATCTGGGTGCCGGTGAAGACGGTGGAGATGCTGCCGCCGGTGCGCTTCAGGCCGGTCTTGAGCCGGTCCATCCAGCCGACGCGCGCGGCCTGCACGCTGGCGCTGGGCGGTGCCAGCTCCAGGTCCTTCTCGGCGATGGTGGGCGCCAGCTCGGCCGGGATGGCGGGGTCGGGCGTCGGGCTGGCGGCGGCAGGTGGCGGTTCGGGTGCGGGCGCCGGAGGCGGGGCGAGCGGTGCGGGTTCCGGTAGCGGCGTGGGGTGCAGCGCTGGGGTGGGTGACTCCGGCGTGGCTGCCGTGACTGGCGCCGGTGCGGGTGCGGCGCCTCCGAGCCAGCGTGACATCAGGCCGCCCTTGGTTGGCGCTGCCTCGGGTTGTACCGGCATCTCCACTTGCGGCGCCTCGTCCGCCGGCGCGGCGGCCAGCGCCTGGCGCTCCAGATCGTCCAGCGGCAGCTCGGTGTCGAGCGTGCCGGCGGCGTCGGCCATGGCGTCGGGTGCGGCGTCGGCCGGCGCCTCGCTGGGCGCGGGCTCGGCCTTCTTGCGGCGGAAGAAGCTGAACATCGGGCTGGATTCTAGGCTGGCCCCTGGTCAGCCCGCGCTCAGCCGCGCGCGGTTCGCACTTCCAGCGGCCGCGCGCCGGCGGCGTTGACCCGGCCGATCACAGCGGCGTCGGCAAAGCCGGCCTGCTCGAACACCGCCAGCACCTCGCGCACGCTTTCGGGTGCGCAGGCCACCAGCAGGCCGCCGCTGGTCTGCGGGTCGGTCAGCAGCGCGCGCTCGGTGGCGTCGAAGCCCTCGGGCAGCGCCACCTCGTGCCCGTAGGCGGCCCAGTTGCGGCCCGAGGCGCCGGTGACGATGCCTTGCGCCGCCAGTTCGCGCACGCCCGGCAGCAGCGGCACCGCGGGCCAGTCGATCTGCACCGTCAGGCCGGCGCCGCGCGCCAGCTCGAGCGCGTGGCCGGCCAGGGCGAAGCCGGTCACGTCGGTCAGCGCGTGTACGCCCGGGAGCAGGGCCAGCGTCGGGCCGGGCGTGTTCAGGCGTGTGGTGGCCTCCATCATGTGCCCATAGCGCTCGGCGTCGAGCTGTTCCTTCTTCAGCGCCGCCGAGTAGACGCCGACGCCGAGCGGCTTGCCCAGCACCAGCACGTCGCCCACGCGCGCGCCGGCGTTGCGCTTGACGCGCTCCGGATGCACCAGGCCGAGCGCGACCAGGCCGTAGATCGGCTCCACCGAATCGATGGTGTGGCCACCGGCGATCGGAATGCCGGCGGCGCGGCAGACGCTGGCGCCGCCTTCCAGGATGCGGCCGATGGTCCCGACCGACAGCACGTTGATCGGCATGCCGACCAGGGCCAGCGCCATGATCGGGGTGCCGCCCATGGCATAGACGTCGCTCAGTGCGTTGGTGGCGGCGATGCGGCCGAAGTCGAACGGGTCGTCGACGATCGGCATGAAGAAGTCGGTGGTTGCCACCAGCGCCTGGTGCTCGTTGAGCTGGTAGACGGCGGCGTCGTCCGAGGTCTCGATGCCGACCAGCAGTTCGGGCGGCAGCGGCATGGCGCCGGTGCCGCGCAGGATGCTCGACAGCACGCCGGGCGCGATCTTGCAGCCGCAACCGCCGCCGTGCGAGAGGCTGCTCAGGCGCGGCTCGGCGGCGCGCGGGCTCGGGGAATCCGTCATCGGACAATTGTCGCCGATCGGCCCGGGCGGCTTGGCGCATGGTGCACACTTCGCGGGCATGGGCGGGAACGATTCGCCGCCGTTGCAACTCAGCACAGGTCATGCTTTCAAGAAAACCCCTTTGCATTCTCGGTGCGGCCTGGCTGGCGCTGGCGGCCTTCGTGCCCGGCGCCGGTGCGCAGCAACCGCAGGCGAGCACCGCAACCGCTGCCCAGGCGCCGGCGAGTACGCCGATCAGCCAGTTCACCCTGGACAACGGCCTCACCGTGATCGTCAAGCCCGATCGCCGCGCGCCGACGGCGGTGCACATGTTGTGGGTGCGGGTCGGCTCGATGGACGAGGTCGACGGCGTCAGCGGCGTCGCCCACGTGCTGGAACACATGATGTTCAAGGGCACCGACAAGCTGGCGCCGGGCGAGTTCTCGCGCCGGGTGGCGGCGCTGGGCGGGCGCGAGAACGCCTTCACCAGCCTGGACTACACCGGCTATTTCCAGCAGGTGCCGGCCGACAAGCTGGGTGAAGTGATGGCGCTGGAAGCGAACCGATTCGCCCACAACCGCTGGAGCGACGAGGAATTCGCCAAGGAACTGGAAGTGGTCAAGGAAGAACGCCGGCTGCGCACCGAGGACAACCCGCGCGCGCTGATGTTCGAGCAGCTGCGCGCCACCACCTTCGTCGCTTCCCCGTACCGGCGCCCGGTGATCGGCTGGATGGGCGACCTCGACGCCCTGACGGCGCAGGATGCGCGCCACTTCTTCCAGCGCTGGTACACGCCGGCCAACGCCGCCGTGGTGGTGGTCGGCGATGTCGATCCGCAGCAGGTGCTGGCGCTGGCGCGCCGGCATTACGGCGGCATTGCGGCGCAGGCGCTGCCGGAGCGCAAGCCACGCCCCGAGCCCCGGCAGCTCGGCCTGCGCCGCATCGAGGTCAAGGCGCCGGCCGAGCAGGCGCTGGTCGCGCTGGCCTTCAAGGTGCCGCGCCTGAGCAGCCTGGAAGCCTCGCCGGACAACGACGACGCGCTGGCGCTGACGGTGCTGGCCGCCGTGCTCGACGGCTACAGCGGCGCGCGGCTGGACCGCGCGCTGACGCAGGGGCCGGACCGCGTGGCCGACTCGGCCAACGCCGGCAACGGGCTGATGGGGCGCGGGCCGCAGACCTTTTCGCTCACCGGCGTGCCGGCGGAAGGCAGGAGCGCCGCCGAGGTCGAGGCCGCGCTGCGCGCGCAGGTGGCGCGCATCGCGCGCGAGGGTGTCGACGAGCGCGAGCTGCAGCGGGTCAAGACGCAGTGGATGGCGGGCGAGGTCTACAAGCGCGACAGCGTCATGGGACAGGCGCAGGAGCTCGGCCATTGGTGGATCCAGGGCCTGCCGCTGGACGGCGACGAGCGTCTGATCGCGCGCCTGCGCGAGGTCAGCGCGGCGCAGGTGCAGGCGGTGGCGCAGAAGTACTTCGGCGACGACCAGCTCACCGTGGCCACCTTGCTGCCGCAGCCGCGCGATCCCCAGGCCCGCCCACGCGCGCCGTCCGCCGGCGTGCGCCATTGAAGGAAGGGCCAAGCATGGTGCTCAGAACCCTCCAACGCGCCGCCGTCACCCTGTCCGTGGTGCTGGCCGGCGCGCTGTCGCTGCCGGTGCTGGCCGCGATCCCGATCCAGCACTGGACCCAGCCCAGCGGCGCCAGGGTCTATCTGGTCGAAAGCCCGTCAATCCCGATGCTCGACGTGCAGCTCGACTTCGACGCCGGCAGCCGGCGCGACCCGGCAAGCCAGGCTGGCCTGGCCAGCGTGACCGCGCTGATGACCGGCAAGGGCGTGGCCGCGCGAGGCGCGGAACCGGCGCTGGACGAAAACCAGCTCGGCGAAGCGTGGGCCGACCTGGGCTCGGCCTTCGGCGCCAGCGCCGACAGCGACCGCATGAGCTTCACGCTGCGCACGCTGACCGATCCCGAACTGCTGCGCCAGTCGGTGCGGCTGGCGGCGCGCCAGCTGGGCGAACCGTCCTGGCCCGAGGACGTCTGGGAGCGCGAGCGCGAGCGCCTCTCGGCGGCGATCAAGGAGTCGCGCACGCGGCCCGGCACCGTTGCCAGCCTGGCGTTCGAGTCGGCGGTGTACGGCGCCCATCCCTACGGCTTCGAGACCACGCCCGAGTCGCTGGCGCGCATCGGGGTCGCCGACATGCGCTCGCGCTACGCCGCCACCATCGCGCCCTGCCGGGCCAAGGTCAGCCTGGTCGGCGCCGTCACGCGCGCACAGGCCGACCAGATCGTCGCCGAGCTGCTGGCGCGCCTGCCGCCGGGCGCGGATTGCGCGCCGCTGCCGGCCGTGGCCGAAATCGCGCCGCTGGCGGCGCCGGTGGATGAGCGCATTGCCTTCGAATCGGCGCAGGCGCACGTGCTGATCGGGCAGCCGGGCTACAAGCGCAGCGATCCCGAGTTCTTCGCGCTGCTGGTCGGCAACCACATCCTGGGCGGCGGCGGTTTCACCTCGCGCCTGACCAACCAGGTGCGCGAGCAGCGCGGCCTGTCCTACAGCGTCTACAGCTATTTCGCGCCCGGCCTGCACGCCGGCGCCTTCACGCTCGGCCTGCAGACGCGGCCGGACCAGGCCGATGAGGCGGTGCGGGTGGCGCAGCAGGTGGTGCGCGAATTCGTCGCCGACGGCCCGACCGAGGAGGAACTGCAGGCCGCCAAGGACAACCTGATCGGCGGCTTTGCGCTGCGCCTGGACAGCAACCGCAAGCTGCTGGGCAACGTCACCAACATCGCCTGGAACGAGCTGCCGCTGGACTACCTGGAGCACTGGACCGAACGCGTGCGCCAGGTCAGCGCCGCCGACATCCGCACCGCGTTCCAGCGCGTGCTGCAGCCGGATCGGATGGTCACGGTGGTGGTCGGCGGGCGCTGACGCCCGGCGCCGGGCCCGGCGCGCCGGCGACAATCGGCGCATGTCCGCCCAGCCTGCCTCTTCCCGTCGCCGCGCCGCCGCGCTGCCGGGAGAAGTCCGCATCATCGGCGGCCAGTGGCGGCGCACGCGGCTGCCGGTGGCTGATCGGCCGGGCCTGCGGCCGACACCCGACCGCGTGCGCGAAACGCTGTTCAACTGGCTCGGCCAGGATCTGGGCGGCTGGCGCTGTGTCGACGCCTTCGCCGGCACCGGCGCGCTCGGGCTGGAAGCCGCTTCGCGCGGCGCTGCCGACGTGCTGCTGGTCGAGCAGGATGCCGGCCTGGCCACCGGCCTGCGCGCGCTCAAGCACCGGCTGCAGGCGGGCAGCGTGCAGGTGCAGCGTGGCGACGGCGTCGCGGCGCTGCGTGCGCTGGCGCCGGGCAGCGTCGACCTGGTGCTGCTCGATCCGCCCTTCGAGGCGGCCGAGCTGGTCGCGCCGGCGCTGGCGGCGGCAGCGCGGGCGGTGCGGGCGGGCGGCTGGGTCTACCTGGAAGCGCCGACGGCGGTCGATGCCGACGAACTGGCCGCGCTCGGGCTGGCACCGCACCGCCAGCTCAAGGCCGGCGCGGTGCAGGCGCAACTGCTGCGCCGCAACGCCTGACGAAGGCGCCAGCGGGCGCGTCGGCATAATGCCCGCCAAGCTCGACAAGGAGAGACAGCGCATGAGCCGTGGCGTGATCGCCGTGTATCCCGGCACCTTCGACCCCATCACGCTCGGCCACGAGGACATCGTGCGCCGCTCGTCGCGGCTGTTCGACCAGGTCATCATCGCGGTTGCGGTGGCGCACCACAAGAAGACCCTGTTCACGCTCGACGAACGGCTGGAGCTGGCGCGCGACACCGCTGGCCGCTATGATAATGTGAGCGTCGAACCGTTTGAAGGCCTGGTGCGCGACTTCGTGGTGGCGCGCGGCGGCAGGGCGATGGTGCGCGGTGTGCGCGGGGTGGTCGACTTCGACTACGAATCGCAGCTGGCCGGCATGAACCGCAACCTGGCGCCGGATGTGGAAACCGTGTTCCTGACCCCGGCCGCCACGCTGCAGTCGATCAGCAGCACGCTGATCCGCGAGATCTCGCAACTCGGCGGCGATGTCGCGCCCTACGTGGCGCCGCTGGTGCTCGAGCGCCTGCTGGCCAAGCGCAGCCGCGCCTGAGCACGGTGCGGCGCGTGCGGAGCATGCGGTCGGTGCGGGCGGTCGCCCGCATTGACCATGGACGACCTGATGATTTCGGATCGTTGCAATGATTGCCAGTTCACATCACAGGAGATGACAATGACCACCGATACCTGGCTGACCTCGCTGATCACCGCCACGCCCCAGGAAGGCTTCGAGCTGGCGATCACCCTGAGCCGTCGCGGCGTCAAGTACACCCAGCCGGACACGGCGGTGCTGAAGGAACTGCGGCCCGAGTATGCGCATTCGGCCGACGGTCTGACCGCCGCGTCGCAGGTCGTCGCCATCAATTTCCAGACCGTGGCGGCGGCCAACAACTACTGGCGCGGCTGATCCCGGTTGCGCGCGCGCCCGGTCGCTGACCGCCGCGCAGGCGCCTGTTGAAGCCGCTTACTGCTCGACGAACGCGCGCTCGACCACGAAGTCGCCCGGCGTGGTGGTGTTGCCTTCCTTGAACGCGCGCGCTTCCAGCACCGCCTTGATCGACTTCAGCATCTCGGGGCTGCCGCACAGCATCACGCGGTCCATCTGCGGATTGAGCGGCGGCAGGCCGAGGTCGCGCGCCATCTGGCCGCTCTCGATCAGGTCGGGGATGCGGCCCTGGGTCTTGAACGGCTCGCGCGTGACGGTGGGGTAGTACTTCAGCTGCTCGGTGACCAGCTCGCCCAGGTACTCATGCCGCGGCAATTCTTGCGTGATGTAGTCGCGGTAGGCCAGCTCGGACACCAGCCGGCAGCCGTGCACCAGGATCACCTGCTCGAACTTCTCGTAGGTCTCGGGGTCGCGGATGATGCTCATGAACGGCGCCAGGCCGGTGCCGGTGCCGAACAGGTACAGGCGCTTGCCGGGCAGCAGGTAGTCGATCAGCAGCGTGCCGGTCGGCTTGTGGCCGACGATCACGCTGTCGCCCGGCTGGATGTGCTGCAGCTGGCTGGTGAGCGGCCCGTCGGGCACCTTGATGCTGAGAAACTCCAGCGTTTCCTCGTAGTTCGGGCTGACGATCGAGTAGGCGCGCAGCAGCGGCTTGCCATTGACCCGCAGGCCGATCATGGTGAAGTGGCCGTTCGAGAAGCGCAGGCTCTGGCTGCGCGTGGTGGTGAAGCTGAACAGGCGATCGGTCCAATGGTGGACGGTCAGGACTTTTTCTTCGTCGAAGGCGGCCATGGAATGTCTTTGCTGCAATGCAGCATGAATCGGGCAAGAGAAACCTGTAATTATCGCCGCGTGCGCGCATCGGTGCCCGTGGGCCTGTCGGCCTTGGGGTTGATGGGGCGGAAAATGGGCCCGTGCGGGCCGGTTCGGACGCCTTCAGGACGCCGGCCGTTCGACCTTCACGCGCAGTGTCTCGACCGCGTGGCCGTGCGTGCGCAGCGCCGCCAGCAGCGCCGGCGCCAGTTGCCGCAGCTTGGCGGCGGCGGCGTTGTGCGGCACCAGCAGGCACCAGCTGTCGGCGTCGGCGATGCCCGGCCGCACCGCGCCTTGCAGGCCGGGCGGCAGCAGCGGCCGGACCACGGCCAGGCGTGCCTTCGATTCAGCCGCCATCCGACTCAGCCGAGCCAGCGTCGGCTCGCCGGCCACGGCCTGCTGCAGCGTCATGGTGGCGTGCTTGCGGGTGTTCACGGATTCGGATGGGAGAAGAACGGGGCCATCGCCCATTATCGGGACGGCGCGCCATGGAAAGGTAAAATGCCCAGTTGCTTCGCGATCAGCGGCTGCGGCGCGGCACCAACTTGCGTTTCGCCGTCTTGCCTTCAGCTACGCACCACATTGAACACTCAGGGACTGTCGATCACTGGCACCGGCTTGCCGGCAGGCCAGCGATGGCAGCGCATGCATGGCCACAAATGTTCTCACCAAGCTCTTCGGCAGTCGCAATGACCGTCTGCTCAAGCAATACCGCAAGCAGGCGGCGCGCATCACCGCGCTCGAGTCGCAGTTCGAGCAGCTGAGCGACGACGAATTGCGCGCCAAGACGCAGGAGTTCCGGGACCGCCACGCCGGCGGCGAGACGCTGGACAAGCTGCTCACCGAGGCCTTTGCCGTGGTGCGCGAGGGCTCCAAGCGCGTCATGAAGATGCGCCACTTCGACGTCCAGCTGGTCGGCGGCATCGCCCTGCACGAGGGCAAGATCGCCGAGATGCGCACCGGCGAGGGCAAGACCCTGACGGCGACGCTGCCGGTGTACCTGAACGCGCTGGCCGGCAAGGGCGTGCACGTGGTGACGGTGAACGACTACCTGGCCAACCGCGACGCCGAGTGGATGGGGCGCCTGTACAACTTCCTCGGCCTGACGGTGGGCGTGAACCTGCCGCAGCTGTCGCGCGAAGCCAAGCAGGCCGCCTACAACGCCGACATCACCTACGGCACCAACAACGAGTTCGGCTTCGACTACCTGCGCGACAACATGGTCTACGAGACCCATGACCGCGTGCAGCGCCCGCTCAACTACGCCATCGTCGACGAGGTCGATTCGATCCTGATCGACGAGGCGCGCACGCCGCTCATCATCAGCGGCCAGGCCGAGGACCACACGGCGCTGTATCTGGCCATCAACCGGGTGGTGCCGATGCTGACGCGGCAGGAGGGCGAGGCCGACCCGCGCACCGGCCTGGGCGTGACCAAGCCGGGGGACTTCACCGCCGACGAGAAGACGCACCAGGTCTACCTGACCGAGCAGGGGCACGAGAACGCCGAGCGCATCCTGGCCGAGCAGGGGCTGATTCCCGAGGGAACCAGCCTGTACGACGCCGGCAATATCTCGCTGATGCACCACCTGAACGCGGCGCTGCGCGCGCACCACCTGTTCCACCGCGACCAGCATTACGTGGTGCAGCAGGGCGAACAGGGCACCGAGATCGTCATCGTCGACGAGTTCACCGGCCGCCTGATGAGCGGCCGCCGCTGGAGCGACGGCCTGCACCAGGCGGTGGAGGCCAAGGAAGGCGTGCCGATCCAGGCCGAGAACCAGACGCTGGCCTCGATCACCTTCCAGAACTACTTTCGCCTGTACAAGAAGCTGGCCGGCATGACCGGCACCGCCGACACCGAGGCCTACGAATTCCAGGAGATCTACGGCCTGGAAACCGTGGTGATCCCGCCCAACAAGCCGAGCAGGCGCGACGACCAGCTGGACCGCGTCTACAAGACCTCGAAGGAGAAGTACGACGCCGCCATCGCCGACATCCGCGAGTGCCATCTGCGCGGCCAGCCGGTGCTGGTGGGCACCTCGTCGATCGAGAACTCCGAGCTGATCTCGGATCTGCTGCAGAAGGAAAAGCTGCCGCACCAGGTGCTGAATGCCAAGCAGCACGCGCGCGAAGCCGACATCGTGGCGCAGGCCGGGCGGCCGAAGATGATCACCATCGCCACCAACATGGCCGGCCGCGGCACCGACATCGTGCTCGGCGGCAACGTCGAGAAGGCGGTCGAGGAGCTCGAGGCCGATGCGACGATCGATGAAGCCGCCAAGCAGGCGCGCATCGAGGACATGCGCGCGCACTGGCAGAAAGACCACGAGCAGATCAAGGCGCTGGGCGGCCTGCGCATCATCGCCACCGAACGACACGAGAGCCGCCGCATCGACAACCAACTGCGCGGCCGCTCGGGCCGCCAGGGCGACCCCGGCTCGTCGCGCTTCTACCTGAGCCTGGACGACCCGCTGATGCGCATCTTCGCCGGCGACCGCGTGCGCGCCATCATGGACCGGCTGAAGATGCCCGAGGGCGAGGCGATCGAGGCCGGCATCGTCACGCGCAGCATCGAGAGCGCGCAGCGCAAGGTCGAGGCGCGCAACTTCGACATCCGCAAGCAGCTGCTCGAGTACGACGACGTCTCCAACGACCAGCGCAAGGTGATCTACCAGCAGCGCAACGAGATCCTCGACGCCGAGGACCTGACGGCGCAGATCGCCGGCCTGCGCGAGAGCTGCTTCACCGACCTGGTGCGCCAGTACGTGCCGGCCGAGTCGGTCGAGGAGCAGTGGGACATCCCCGGGCTGGAAAAGGTGCTGGCCGAGGAGTGGCAGATCGATCTGCCGCTGCAAAAGGAAGTCGAGTCGTCCGAGGCGATCGGCGACGAGGACGTGGTCGAGAAGGTGATGGCCGCGGCCAACCAGGCCTACGCGGCCAAGCTGGAACTGGTGGGCGCCGAGAACTTCCGCCCGTTCGAGCGCGCGGTGCTGCTGCAGGCCATCGACACCCACTGGCGCGAGCACCTGTCGGCGCTCGACTACCTGCGCCAGGGCATCCACCTGCGCGGCTACGCGCAGAAGCAGCCCAAGCAGGAATACAAGCGCGAGGCCTTCGAGCTGTTCGGCCAGCTGCTCGACGTGGTGAAGAACGAGGTCACGCGCACGCTGATGACGGTGCGCATCCAGTCCGGCGACGAGGCCGAGCAGGCGACCGACCAGATGGAGCAGCGCAGCGAGCGCGTCAGCAACATCACCTACTCGGCGCCGACCGAAACCGGCGAGGCCGAAGTCGTGCCCGAGGCCCAGCTGCGCGCCGGCGCCGCGATGGCCGGCGCGGCAGCCGGCGCGGCGGCGGTGCCGCGCGTCGGCCGCAACGAGCCGTGCCCCTGCGGCAGCGGCAAGAAGTACAAGCACTGCCACGGCGCGTTGACTTGAATACCCACGTGAGTCGCTGGCGCGCCTTCCCCCCTGACGGGCGGGCGCAGTCAATGCCCGGCGTAGATCCGGGCCTGGCTGCTGCTGGCATGGCCTGCTCCGCGGCCATCTGGCTCTGTGGCGGCCTGGCTCCCTCTCCCTCTGGGAGAGGGCTGGGGTGAGGGCTGCGCGCTGCCACTTTCCCGATGCCCGCTTATAGAGGCGGCAACATGAAGTCTCCATTCCCGTTCGGGCTGAGCTTGTCGAAGCCCTTCGAC
>NZ_DAOMOQ010000038.1:0-26204 GCF_035444425.1 Ottowia sp.
CCATCGCAGCACCTTACGCCGGGTGAGGTGTTGCACTTCAGATTTGAGGCCGCCTTGGTAATTGATGTGTGACAAGCGTTTGACTAGTCCGGTGGTGCAGGAGGCACAACCGGCAGGAACAAGCATGCAAGTCTCGTGCCGGAGCCCCATAAGGGGCGCTGATGCACCGATCTGGCTTCAGATCGGCTGACTTGACCCGTGATATGACAATTCTTGTCGAATCAAGAATTGCAACAAGGTGTCATTGCTTGTCACTTGACGAATCCTGGCGGATGATAACTGACGAAAATTGTCGGTTTGGGGGTGGTGGAGGGGTGGCCCCCACCCTGACCCTGCACCAGAGGGAGAGGGAGAAAAACTACCCTCACCCCAACCCTCTCCCGCACGCGGGAGAGGCGGCAATGCAAGGCCAAGCGCAGCGATGGCCCGAGCGGATTCCCATCCCCTCTGGCCGTGCCGAGAAGCGCAGGGCGTGGGGCGGGCGCGGCAGCGCAGCATGCCGCGCTTCGTGCTCTGACTCGCTGCGGTTGTCCGAACGGAGCGGCGTAGCCGCAAAGTGAGTTCCGCAGCGCCGCCCCACGAACGAGCATCGCAGGCTGCCCCGCCGCGAAGCGAAGGGGACACGGCCAGCGGGGTCGCCTTTCTTTTGCCTACTTTTCTTTGGCGAGACAAAGAAAAGTAGGTGCGCCGCCGGGCGCACATCCCGGCCAGCGGCATAACCCACCCCAAAATCCCAGTAAGTCGCAAATATCTAATCTCCCCAGCGATCATGTCGCTTTCCACATCAAAATCCCTGCCGCGATGACCGGCCGCCCCAACCACCACGCCATCGGCAAAGGGCGCAGCGGCCAGCCCCCATCCCAACCTTCCCCCAACGGGGGAAGGAGCCACCAGCCCACCGTCACTTCACATCAAACTCCGCCACCCCATCCCAATTCGGATCCAGCGGCCCGCTCAGGCAATCCGCCACGCGCTCCGCATACAAGCGGTAGAGCGCAAACCCGGGATGCCGCACACGCAACTCCGCCAGCCGCGCCGCGCAGGCCTCGAAGCGGGCGGCGCGCCAGTCGGCCAGCGCCAGCCGCCACAGCGCCAGTTCCTCCTGCAGCGCCGGCGCGCCCTCGCCGGGCGCGGCGGCGCGCACGGTATGGATGCCGACCACCTGGTCCTTGCCCTTGACCCGCACGCGGTCGAGTTCCTGCCACGCGTAATCGGCCGGCGCGGCCTGCTCGGCGGTGGCCTGGCTGGCGACCAGGCGCACGCCGTAGACGCGGGTCAGCGGCTCCAGCCGCGCCGCCAGGTTGACGGCGTCGCCGATCACCGTGTAGGCACGGCGCACGTCAGAGCCCATGTTGCCGACCGACATCAGGCCGCTGTTGAGGCCGATGCCGACCCCCACCGGCGGCAGGCCGGTGGCACGGCGCTCGGCGTTCAGCGCGTCGAGCCGGGCCACGATGTCCTGGGCGGCGGCGACCGCGCGCGCAGCGTGGTCGAGCATCGGCACCGGCGCACCCCAGAACGCCATCACGCTGTCGCCGATGTACTTGTCGATGGTGCCGCCGTGCGCGCGGATAGCCTGGGTGAAGCGGCTCAGCACGTCGTTGAGCAGGGCCTGCACCTCGAGCGGGCCCATGCGCTCGGACAGCGCGGTGAAGTCGTGCAGGTCGCAGAACATCACGGTGAGCTGGGCGGTGCGCGCCTGCATGTCGTAGCGCTCGGGGGTCTGCATCATCTGGCGCACCAGCTCGGGCGGCACGTAGGTGGCGAACTGGCGCGCCAGCCGGCGCCGGCTGCGGATCTCGAACAGGTAGCCGAGCACCATGTTGACCAGCAGCGCGCTCAGCAGCAGCAGCAGCGACGGCGCCAGCGGCAGCACCAGGCCGGCCGCAAACAGCGCGGTGTTGATGGCCACGATGCCGACCAGCAGGCCGAGCACCAGCAGCAGCGCGCCGACCACCGGCAGCAGCGTCAGGCCGAGCACCAGTCCGATGCCGAGCGCCAGCACCCGCAGCGCATCGACCAGCTCGGGGTGCGCCGGCCGCGCTGGCACGCGGCCGTCGAGCATGCCGGACAGCAGGTTGGCATGCACCTCGACGCCGGGAACGGCCTGGCCCACCGGCGTGGCGCGCAGGTCCATCAGGCCCGGCGCGCTGAAGCCCAGCAGCGCGTAGCGGCCGCGCAGGCTGGCGGCCGGCAGCTTGCCTTCGATGACGTCGAGCGCCGGGATGTAGCGGAACGAGCCGCCGTGCGGCCCGGCCGGGCCGCGGTAGGGCACCAGCGCGGCGCCGCGGGCATCGATCGGCACGCGCAGGCCAGCGGCGCCGCCGAGCTGCACGGCCCTGGCACCGCCGGCCAGCGGTGCGTCGTCGGCCCGCAAGCGCAATGGCGCATCATCCAGGCCCTTGCGCAGCGTGGCGAGCGCGAAGGATTCGTACAGCGCGCCGTCGAAGGCCGCCACCAGCGGCACCGAGCGCACCTGCCCGTCCTCGTCGGTGACGGCGTTGATGAAGCCGGCGCCCGAGGTCGCCGCCAGCGCCGCGATGCTGGTGGCGAAGCCGTCCCAGTACAGCAGATCGGGCGGCGGCGAGGCGACAGCTTCCAGCGGCGGCGGCAACCGGCCGCTGCGGCCGCCGTCGCGGTCGCTGGTGAAGTAGTAGCCGAGCACCGTCGGCCCCTTGGACAGCGCGTGCGCCAATGTGGCGTCGTGGTCGAGCCGCGTGCGGTTGCGCGCCAGCCAGTCGGCAAACTCGGGGTCGCCGCGCAGTTCGCCGCGCGCCAGCGCCTGCAGCTGCGCCAGCGGGGAGCGGCCGTCGGGTTCGGCGAACACCAGGTCGAGCCCGAGCGCGGCGACCTGCTGGCGCTCGATCAGCTCGTCGACCAGCCGGGCGATGCGCGAGCGATCCCATGGCCACTGGCCCAGGCGCGCCAGGCTGCGCTCGTCGACGTCGATGATGACCACGCGCTCGTCCAGCGTGTGCGGCATGCTGAAGCGCAGGCGCATGTCGTACAGGCCGGCTTCCAGCTCGCGCACCAGCGGCGACGACCAGATGCCGAGCACCTGCAGCAGCGCCAGCAGCGTCAGCACCCCGGTGGCCAGCACGCGCCAGCGGCGCCGGCGCAGGCGCGTCCAGGCGCGCGCCGGCCAGGGCGGGCGCCTGGTGGAAGAGGCGGTGTGGCTGGTGGAAGAGGCGGTGTGGCTGGTGAACGGCATCGCGTGCCGGATTGTGAACCAGCGCGGGCGGCGTGATGAGGTGCGCTGGGCCGCGCGTCAACGGCCGGGCGCGCGCAGTGTAGGAGGCGAGAGCGGGGCAGGCTCAGCCTGCGCGCCGAGCGGGCATCATGCCGGTTGGCTTTCCACGGTTTCCCTGTTCCTGAACGCGGTACCGTCCCTACCGCATCAGGCCGCCGCGGCCGGTGGCGGCGGGTTGCCGCTGCGGCGGCTGGCCAGCCATTTGCCAATGGCCAGCACCAGCAGCGCGCCGGCCCCGCCCATGGCGTAGTGCACCACCCGGTCCTGCGGGATGTAGGGCACCAGCGCCGGGTCGGTGTGGGCCATGGTGCCGGCGATCCAGCCCAGCAGCATGCCGCCGAGCGTGATGATGATCGGGAAGCGGTCCATCATCTTGAGCACCAGCTGGCTGCCCCAGACGATGATCGGGATGCTGACCAGCAGGCCGAAGATGACCAGCAGCAGCTCGTGCTGCTCGCCCGCGGTCTGCGCGGCACCGGCGATGGCGATCACGTTGTCGACACTCATCACCAGGTCGGCCACGATGATGGTCTTGACCGCGCCCCACAGCTTGTCGCTGCTCTCGATGTTGGCGTGGCCGTCCTCCTCCTGCGGCGCAATCAGCTTGACGCCGATCCACACCAGCAGCAGCGCGCCGACGAACTTGAGGTAGGGAACGGCCAGCAGCGCCAGCGCGAAGGCGATCAGGATCACGCGCAGCACGATGGCGCCGACGGTACCCCAGACGATGCCCTTGAAGCGCTGGTGCGGCGGCAGCCCACGGCAGGCCAGCGCGATCACCACCGCGTTGTCGCCGCCCAGCAGGATGTCGATCATGATGATCTGGCTGACGGCGATCCAGAAATGGGCTGTCATGAACTCTTCCACGCGGTGTCTCGCTTCCTGCTGCTCGGGATGACGGAAATAATACAGCCGGAGACGCGAGCGTCATCCGGCTGTCGGGTGGCGGTGCATCGGCCAGGCCGGCAGGGCCGGCGCCGATGGCGGGCTTACAACAGGCCCTTGAGCAGCTTGCCCATCTCGGACGGGTTGCGCGTGACGGTGAAGCCGCACTCTTCCATGATGGCGAGCTTGGCGTCGGCGGTGTCGGCGCCGCCCGAGATCAGCGCGCCGGCATGGCCCATGCGCTTGCCCGGAGGCGCGGTGACGCCGGCGATGAAGCCGACGATCGGCTTGGTCATGTGGTCCTTGCACCAGCGGGCCGCTTCGGCCTCGTCCGGGCCGCCGATCTCGCCGATCATGATGACGGCGTCGGTGTCGGGGTCGTCGTTGAAGGCCTTCATCACGTCGATGTGCTTGAGGCCGTTGATCGGGTCGCCGCCGATGCCCACGGCGCTCGACTGGCCGATGCCCAGCTCGGTCAGCTGCGCCACGGCCTCGTAGGTCAGCGTGCCGGAGCGGCTGACCACGCCGACGCGGCCGGCCTTGTGGATGTGGCCGGGCATGATGCCGATCTTGATCTCGTCGGGCGTGATGATGCCGGGGCAGTTGGGACCGAGCAGCAGGGTCTTCTTGCCGCCGGCGGCCTCCTTGGCCTTCATCCTGTTGCGCACTTCCAGCATGTCCTTGATCGGGATGCCCTCGGTGATGCAGACCACGAAGTCGAGGTCGGCCTCGACCGCTTCCCAGATCGCTGCGGCGGCGCCCGCCGGCGGCACGTAGATCACGCTGCAGGTGGCGCCGGTTTCCTTGGCCGCCTCTTTCACGGTGGCGAAGATCGGGATGTCGAAGATCGACTCACCGGCCTTCTTCGGGTTCACGCCGGCGACGAAGCAGTTCTTGCCGTTGGCGTATTCCTGGCACTTCTCGGTGTGGAACTGGCCGGTCTTGCCGGTGATGCCCTGGGTGATGACCTTGGTGTTCTTGTTGACGAAGATGGACATGTTCAGGGCTCCTTACTTGACGGCGGCGACGACTTTTTGCGCCGCTTCGGCCATGGTGTCGGCGCTGATGATGGGCAGGCCGCTGTCGGCCAGCATCTTCTTGCCCAGTTCCTCGTTGGTGCCCTTCATGCGCACCACCAGCGGCACCTTCAGGTCGACCGCGCGGCTGGCGGTGATGACGCCGGTGGCGATGGTGTCGCACTTCATGATGCCGCCGAAGATGTTGACCAGGATGGCCTTGACCTTGGGGTTCTTGAGCATGATCTTGAACGCCTCGGTCACCTTCTCGGGCGTGGCGCCGCCACCGACGTCGAGGAAGTTGGCCGGCTCGGCGCCGAACAGCTTGATGGTGTCCATGGTCGCCATGGCCAGGCCGGCGCCGTTGACCAGGCAGCCGATGTTGCCGTCGAGGCTGATGTAGGCGAGGTCGAACTTGCTGGCCTCGATCTCGGCCGCATCCTCCTCGTCGAGGTCGCGCAGGGCGACGATGTCGGGGTGTCGGAACAGAGCGTTGGAGTCGAAGTTGAACTTGGCGTCGAGCGCGATGATGTTGCCCTTGCCGTCGCGGTTCAGCGGGTTGATCTCGACCAGACTGGCGTCGGTCTCCATGTAGCAGGTGTAGAGCTTCTTGAACACGTCGACGGCCTGGGCGGTCGAGTCGGCCGGGATGCCGATGCCGTCAGCCAGCTCCTTGGCCTGCGCATCGGTCATGCCGGCGAGCGGGTCGACGAACACCTTGATGATCTTCTCGGGGTGGCTGTGCGCCACTTCCTCGATGTCCATGCCGCCCTCGCTGGAGGCGATGAAGGCGACCTTCTGCGTCGCGCGGTCGGTGACGACCGAGACGTAGTATTCCTTCTGGATGTCGGCGCCGTCCTCGATGTACAGGCGGCGCACCTTCTGGCCCTCGGGGCCGGTCTGGTGCGTCTTCAGCTGCATGCCGAGGATCTGGTTGGCCAGCGTCTTGACTTCGTCGAGCGACTTGGCGACCTTGACGCCGCCGCCCTTGCCGCGGCCGCCGGCGTGGATCTGCGCCTTGACCACCCACACCGGGCCACCCAGCTTCTGCGCTGCCTCGACGGCCTCTTGAACGGTGAAGGCGGGAATCCCGCGCGGTACGGGCACGCCGAATTGACGCAGGATTTCCTTGCCCTGGTATTCGTGGATCTTCATGAAGTCCCTCTGGAGTTTGGAGTGAACGGCGCGCCGACAATCGCGTGGCGCATCGCGGCGCCGGCGTGACGACGGTGCCGATGCGGGCCGCTGCCCGCGAATGTATCATGGTGCAGCGCACCAATTCTCTCAATGGGGCTTACGTCGGCATGACGCGGCCCGAGGCAAAGGACCCCAGATGGCCAAGGTTTTCATCGACGGCGAAGCCGGCACCACCGGCCTGCAGATTCGCGAGCGGCTGCAGGGCATGGCCGGCGTCGAGCTCATCAGCATTGATCCGGCGCGGCGCAAGGACCCGGAAGCCAAGCGCGAGATCGTCGCCGCGGTCGACCTGGTGATCCTGTGCCTGCACGACGACGCCGCACGCGAGACCGTGGCCATGGTCGATGCGCTGCCGGGCAAAAAGCCGCGCATCATCGACGCCAGCACCGCGCACCGGGTGGCGCCGGACTGGGTCTACGGCTTCGCCGAGCTGGCGCCGGGCCAGCGCGACGCCATCGCCGGAGCCGACCGCGTCGCCAACCCGGGCTGCTACGCCACCGGCGCGATCGCGCTGATCCGCCCGCTGGTCGACGCCGGCCTGCTGCCCAAGGACGCGGCGCTCAGCCTGCCGTCGATCAGCGGCTACTCGGGCGGCGGCCGGCCCATGATCGAGGCCTACGAGGCCGGCCAGGCGCCGGCGCATGAGGCCTATGCGCTCGGACTGGCGCACAAGCACATCCCCGAGATCATGGCCTGCACCGGGTTGACCCGGCGGCCGATCTTCATCCCGGCGGTCGGCAACTTCCGCCAGGGCATGCTGGTGGAGTTGCCGCTGCATCTGGACCTGCTACCCGGCCAGCCCAGGACGGCCGACCTGCAGGCGGTCTACGAACGCCATTACGCGCAGACCAACACGCCGGAGGAATGGGTCAAGGTGCTGCCGGCCAGCGACAGCGGCAAGCTCGACGCGGTGGCGCTGGATGGCCAGGACGGACTGGAGATCCGCGTGTTCGGCAACGACGCGCACCACCACGCGGTGGCGATCGCGCGCCTGGACAACCTCGGCAAGGGCGCCAGCGGCGCGGCGGTGCAGAACCTGAAGCTGATGCTGGGGTTGTAGTCAGGCCTGCCCCCTTTGAGGGGCGCGGGGCGCTCGGCTGCGGGCTCCTTCCCCCTTCTGGGAAATGCACGGATGGGAGCCCGCCCAGTCACCAATGGCATCGGCGCGGCCCCCAACCCCAACCCTCCCCCAACGAGGGAGGTCGTTCAATCACTGGAGACTCCCATGACCAACAAGACCCTGCCCGGCTGGCGCGGCGTCATGCCCTACCTGGTGTCGCCGCTGACGGCCGATGGCAGCGTGGCGACCGAAGTGCTGACGCGCCTGATCGACGACCTGATCGCGGCCGGCGTGCACGGCCTGAGCCCGCTCGGATCGACCGGCGAGTTCGCCTACCTGAACCCGGATCAGCGCCTGGCCGTGGTGCAGGCCAGCGTGGCGGCGGCGCGCGGCCGGGTGCCGGTGATTCCGGGGGTGGCTTCCTGCGCCATTGCCGACGCGGTGGCGCAGGCGCGCGCCTACGAGGCCGCCGGCGCGGACGGCATCCTGGCCATCATGGAAGCCTACTTCCCGGTCGGCGACGAGGGCGTGTACCAGTACTTCAAGGCCATCGCCGAGGCAGTGTCGCTGCCGGTGGTGCTCTACACCAACCCCAACTTCCAGCGCTCGGACCTGAGCCTGCCGGTAATCGAGCGGCTGAGCCAGCTGCCCAACATCGCCTACCTGAAGGACGCGTCCAACAACACCGGGCGGCTGCTGTCGATCATGCAGCGCGTGCAGGGCCGCATGCAGGTGTTCGCCGCCTCGGCGCACATCCCGGCGGCGGTGATGCTGATCGGCGGCGTCGGCTGGATGGCCGGCCCGGCCTGCCTGGTGCCGCGCCAGAGCGTGCGCCTGTACGAGCTGTGCCGGGGCGGGCAGTGGGATGAAGCCATGGCCCTGCAGCGCGAGTTGTGGGCCATCAACCAAGTGTTCGCCAAGTACAACCTCGCCGCCTGCGTGAAGGGCGGACTGCAATTGCAGGGCTATGCCGTCGGCGAGCCGGTGCCACCGCAGGCGCCGCTGTCGGCCGAGGGGCGCGCGGAGGTGGCTGCGCTGCTCACGCGGCTGGGCGCGTTGGGCGCCTGAGGGCGACCCGGCGTTGCCGCGCGCCCGCTGCGCTTTTCCGAACAAGCATCACTCCTCCGGCGACACGTCGGCGTCACGCAACACGCGGCGCACCACCTCGGCTTCGAAGCCACGCGCAGCCAGGAAGCGCATCTGCTTGGCCCGACCAGCGGCATCCTCGGCCGGCGCGCCGAATTTCTTGCACCAGACCTCGCGTGCGCGCTCGAACTCGGTCGCACGCAGGCGGCTGGCGGCGTCGGCCAGCAAGTCCTCGTCCAGGCCCTTGCCACGCAGTTCCTGCAGCACCCGGCTGGTGCCCAGGCGCCCGGCGCGCCGGTGGATCAGCGATTCGGCCACGCGTGCCTCGCTGATGAAGCCCTTGGACACGAGTTCGTCCAGCACCCGCGCCAGCGCGGCGGCTGGGTCGGGCGCGTCTTCCGGCAGATACGGCGCCAGCTTGCGCTCCAGCTCGACGCGCGAGTGCTCGCGCTGGGCCAGCAGGCGCAGGGCGCGTGCCTTGAGTGATGGCGGGCGGGAAGGAATCATGGAATCAGACAGCCTCCACCCCAGTCCTCCCCCAGAGGGGGAGGGAGAAAAACCGGGGCCGAGCGCAGCGATGGCCCGAGCCAGCTTCCCTCCCCTCTGGCCGTGCCGAGAAGCGCAGGGCATGGGGCGGGCGCGGCAGCGCAGCATGCCGCGCTTCGTGATCTGACTCGCCGCAGCTGTCTGAACGCAGCGGCGCAGCCGCGAAGTGAGTTCTGCGGCGCCGCCCCAGGCCCGAGCATCGCAGGTTGCCCCGCAGCGAAGCGAAGGGGACACGGCCAGCGGGGCTGCCTTTTCTTTGCCTACTTTCTTTTGGCGGAGCAAAAGAAAGTAGGTGCGCTGCCGGGCGCACATCCCGGCCAGCCGAATCATCCAACCCCCTACCGTCGGAATCCCTTCGGGGTTCCGACCTAAGGCAATGGCAATGGCGCTGGCGAAGGCTCACGCCTCTTCCACATCGGCTGGCGCCGCTGCGGGTCGCCCGGCGATGCCGAGCGACTCGCGAACACGATTCTCGATCTCCCGAGCCAGATCCGGGTTCTCGCGCAGGAACTCGCGCGCGTTGTCGCGGCCCTGGCCGATCTTCTCGCCGTTGTAGGCGTACCAGGCGCCGGACTTGTCGACCACGCGCGCGGTCACGCCCATGTCGATGATCTCGCCCTCGCGCGAGATGCCCTCGCCGAACAGGATGTCGAACTCGGCCTGCTTGAAGGGCGGGCTGACCTTGTTCTTGACCACCTTGACGCGGGTCTCGTTGCCGATCGCCTGGTCTCCCTTCTTGATGGTGCCGATGCGGCGGATGTCGAGGCGCACCGAGGCGTAGAACTTGAGCGCGTTGCCGCCGGTCGTCGTTTCAGGACTGCCGAACATGACGCCGATCTTCATGCGGATCTGGTTGATGAAGATCACCGTGCAGTTGGTCTTCTTGATGGTGGCCGTGAGCTTGCGCAGCGCCTGGCTCATCAGCCGCGCCTGCAGACCGGGCAGGCTGTCGCCCATCTCGCCCTCGATCTCGGCCTTGGGCGTCAGCGCCGCGACCGAGTCGATCACCACCAGGTCGACGGCGCCCGAACGCACCAGCGAATCGACGATTTCCAGCGCCTGCTCGCCGGTATCGGGCTGGCTGATCAGCATGTCGGACAGGTTGACGCCCAGCTTCTGCGCATAGGCCGTGTCGAGCGCGTGCTCGGCATCGATGAAGGCGCAGGTGCCGCCGAGCTTCTGCATCTCGGCGATGACCTGCAGCGTCAGCGTGGTCTTGCCCGAGCTTTCCGGCCCGTAGATCTCGATCACGCGGCCGCGTGGCAGGCCGCCGACGCCGAGCGCCACGTCGAGCCCGAGCGAGCCGGTAGAGACGACCTGGATGTCCTCGATCGCCTCGCCCTCGCCCAGGCGCATGATGGTGCCCTTGCCGAACTGCTTCTCGATCTGCGCCAATGCGGCCTGCAGAGCCTTGGCTTTCTCGGTCTTGTCGGTGACGGCCATGTCCATGGTTTTCTCCTGTTGAATCAATGGGTTGTCTTGCTGGTGCTGAGGGCGACGACGTCGACCTGGATGCTTGAACAGGACTGTATATCAATCCATTGATTTATGTATAGCCAATTTATGTTCAGTTTGCCTTACTATGTGGCCCATGCTGGAAGACACGGCTGACGACCGCTGGCGCCAGACCCACCTGGGCCGTCTGCTCGGCCACGCCATGCGGCGCTTCGACGAGCGCGTGCTGCAACTGATGGCGGCGAGCGCCGAGGCGCCGCTGGCGCTGTCGAACCTGGCGGCACGCGACAAGGTGGGCGCGGCGCACGTGCACATCACGCGCCATCTGCCGCTGCAGGGCGCGCGCCTGACCGAGCTGGCGCGGCTGGCCGGGATGACCAAGCAGTCGATGGGCAACCTGGTCGACCAGTGCGAGGCCTGGGGGCTGGTGACGCGCCAACCCGACCCGCTTGACGCCCGCGCGCGACTGATCGTGTTCACGCCGCTGGGGCTGGACTGGCTGGCCGCTTTCAAGAGCGCCGTGGCGCAGGCCGAAGCCGAGTTCCGCGCCGCCGTCGGCAACGAGGTGGCCACCGTGGTGACGCTGGGACTGGAAGCCTACGCGCCGTAGGCGCGCCGGCAATAGCCCCACGGCCAACCGTGCGCCGGCCCGCAGCGGCGGCATCCGGCCTAGAATTTCCTCGCGGCACCGACAAGACACAAGAGGAGACACGCCATGCGCATCCTGATTGCCGAAGATGACCAGGTGTTGGCCGACGGGCTGCTGCGTTCGCTGCGCGCGGGAGGCGCGGCGGTGGACCACGTGGCCAGCGGCAGCGAGGCCGACGCCGCGCTGCTGACCAACACCGAGTTCGATCTGCTGATCCTCGACCTGGGTCTGCCCAGGATGCACGGGCTGGAAGTGCTCAAGCGCCTGCGCGCGCGCGGGCAGACGCTGCCGGTGCTGATCCTCACGGCGGCCGACAGCGTCGACGAGCGCGTCAAGGGCCTGGACTACGGCGCCGACGACTACATGGCCAAGCCGTTCGCACTGAGCGAGTTGGAGGCGCGCGTGCGGGCGCTGACGCGGCGCGGCATGGGCGCGGCCACCTCGACCATCAAGCACGGCCCGCTGGAGTACGACCAGGCCGGCCGCGTGGCCAGCATCGACGGCAAGATGGTCGATTTGTCGGCACGCGAACTGGGCCTGCTGGAAGTGCTGCTGCAGCGCTCGGGCCGGCTGGTGAGCAAGGAGCAACTGGTCGAGCGCCTGTGCGAGTGGGGCGAGGAAGTCAGCAACAACGCCATTGAGGTCTACATCCACCGGCTGCGCAAGAAGATCGAGAAGGGCCCGATCCGCATCGCCACGGTGCGCGGGCTGGGGTATTGCCTGGAGAAGATCCCGGGTTGAAGCTGGATGCGAATGACCTCGTGGCCGATGCGACGTCGATGATGAATGACGGCGGGTCCGGCACCATTCGCGCGGCTTGTCGCCGCTCGTAGGCACGCCATCGCCGTCGTTGATCATGGCCGTCAAGCTGTTCCAGCGCACCCAGCGCTCGCTGTTCGGCGAGATCCTGGACTGGATGCTGACGCCGCTGCTGCTGCTGTGGCCGATCAGCCTGGCGCTGACCTGGCTGGTGGCGCAGAACCTGGCCAACAAGCCGTTCGACCGCGCGCTGGTCTACAACGTGCAGGCACTGGCGCAGCTGATCCAGGTCGGGCCGGGCCAGCGCGTGCGCTTCTCGCTGCCGCAGCCGACCAGCGAACTGCTGCGCGCCGACGACGCCGACAACGTTTACTACCAGGTGCTGGGCACGCGCGGCGAGTTCCTCTCTGGCGAGCGCGACCTGCCGGCGCCGCCGAAGCCGGCACCGGCCGCCGCAGCGCCCGACGACGACGAGCCGCACCTGCGCGACGCCGAGTTCCGCGGCCTGCCGGTGCGCATCGCCTGGCTGTGGGTGCACATCGATGACACGCGCGCGCCGGCGCTGGTGCAGGTGGCTGAGACGCGCGAGAAGCGCAGCGTGCTGGCGGCCGAGATCATCAAGGGCGTGATGCTGCCGCAGTTCGTGATCCTGCCGCTGGCGGTGCTGCTGGTGTGGCTGGCGCTGGTGCGCGGCATCAAGCCGCTGTCGGAGCTGGAAAAGCGCATCCGCGCGCGCCGGCCGGATGATCTCTCGCCGCTGGACGAACGCTCGGTACCGCAGGAGGTGGGCCCGCTGGTGGCTTCGGTGAACGACCTGCTGACGCGGCTGAAGGAATCGATCGCGACGCAGAAGCGCTTCCTGGCCGACGCCGCGCACCAGCTCAAGACGCCGCTGGCCGGGCTGCGCATGCAGGCCGACCTGGCGCAGCGGCAGGACCCCAGCGCCGACGACCTGAAGCAGTCGCTCCAGCAGATCGGCCACGCCAGCGTGCGCGCCACCCACACCGTCAACCAGCTGCTGGCGCTGGCGCGCGCGGAGGGCGGCGGCGCGGTGCTGGCGCAGCAGGCCTGCGACATCGTCCAGCTCACCGTCGACGTGGTGCACGACGCGGTGCCGCGCGCGCTGGAGCGGCAGGTCGATCTCGGCTACGAGGGCCCCGAGCCGGGACAGGCGCCGCCGACCGTGCGCGGCAACCCGACGCTGCTGCAGGAGATGATCCGCAACCTGGTCGACAACGCCCTCAACTACGCGCCCTCGACGCCGGACCGGCCCGGCGTCGTCACCGTGCGGATCAGCCACGACCGCTTCAGCCACGCACTGGTGCTGCAGGTGGAGGACAACGGCCCGGGCGTGCCGGCCGGCGAGCAGCAGCGCATCTTCGAGCCGTTCTACCGCGCGCTCGGCACCAACGTCGACGGCTCGGGCCTGGGCCTGCCAATCGTGCGCGAGATCGCCGAGCAGCACGGCGCCGTCGTCGAGTTGACCGACGCCCAGCCCGGCCAGCAGCCGCCCGGTGCCTGCTTCACGGTGCGCTTTCCGGCCGTGTCCTAGCGCCGTCGCTGCGCCCAGCGCGCTTTCAGGCCGGCTTGTACAGGTTCAGCTGCAGGCGCTCACGCTCCATGGTGCGCGCGATCGCCGGCATCTGCGCGGTGCGCTGCACGTGCGCCCACAGCTCGGGAAAGTCCTCCGGATTGACGCCGGCGATGGTGCCCCAGCGCAGCAACGTCAGCGCGTAGGCGTCGAGCGGGCCGCAGCGCACGCCGCTGAGCCAGTCGTTGCCGGCCGCGTTGGCCTTCTTCAGCAGCTCCTGCAACTCGCCCAACAGCGTACGGTAGCTGGCGGTGGCGAAGCGCTTGACCTCGGCCTGCGTGGGCTCGTGGTCGCTGTACTTGTGCGGCATGAACACGTGCGTGAAGGTCGGGTGCACGGTGTTGTTCATCCAGGCCAGGGCCTCGTAGAAGCGCGCGCGCGCCAGCGGATCCTTGGGGATGAAGGCGTTTTCCGGGAACTTGCCGTCGATGTAGGTGATGATGGCCATGATCTGCGTGATCACCTCGTCGCCGTCGGCCAGCACCGGCACCTGGCTGCGCGGGTTGATGGTCTTGTACTCGTCGCCGTACTGCTCGCCCTTGTGCAGTTTCACCGCCACCGGCTCGAAGGTGGCGCCGGCCATCTCCAGCATGGCGTGGGGCACGAACGAGCAGGCGCCGCTGGCGTAGTAGAGCTTCATGGTCATGGGTGGTCTCCTGGTGGGTCGATCTTGGGGTGGTGCAAGCATAGCGCCCCGCATCGAGCGTCGAGAGCTTTCCCGTCAGTCACAGGCGCGCCAGTCGCGCCCGGCCAGCGCGCCATCCAGCGCCCGCACCCGTTGGTCCAGGTCGGCGTCGGCCAGCGGCAACCGGAGCAGGTAGCTCGACGTAGCGCGGCGCTCGGGCACCACGCGGGCGCCGCGCACGCCCTTGCGGCCCAGTTCGGCCAGCGCGCGCTCGGCCGCCGCTTCGCTCGAGAAACGGCCGAGCGACAGGCCGGGCTCCCGCGCCGCGCCCGGCGCATCGGTGTCGATGCCCTGGGCGCGCAGCTCCGCGCGCCGGGTGATGACGATGGCGGCATCGGCCAGCGGGAGGTACACCATCCAGCGGCCGCCCCGCTGCAGCTCATCGATGCGCCAGCTGCCGGCCGGCAGCGCGGCCGCGGTGGCACGCACGCGCGCAAGCTGGTCAGCGTCGAAGGGACCGGTCTGGAGGCAGCGGACCTCGGCGGCCGCGACGGGTGCCGGCGCTACCGGCGGTGCACCAGGCACCGCGGAAGCCGGCGTGCCGGGCAACGTGGATCCTGCAGCCGATCCGGGCATCGCGGATGCACTCGGCGCCGATTCGGAAGCGGGCGCTGCCGGCGGCTCCGATGCGGTGGCGGTCGCGGCTTCCGCAGCGGCGGCAAGCGCGGCCTCGGCTGCGGCGGTGGCGGCCGGCGGCGCATCGGTGGCCGAAGCCGGCTCGGCCGCCGAGGCGACCGGATCCGCCGGGCTGACCGCAGCCGACGCCGCCGGTTCCGATTCGGACGCCGGCGCCGCAGGAGCGGCCGGCGGCAACGCCAACGGCGCCTGCCATTGCAAGGCCTCCGGCCGCACTTGGCGCTGCAGCCGCTCCGGCTCGGCCTGCCGCGTCGGGCCCCAGCCGAGCGGCTGCAGCCAGCCCTGCGACCAGGCCAGCCAGCCCAGGTTGGCCAGCAACAGGGCGACGATCCAGCGGCCGAGCATCAGGCCGGCCCCATCGGGCGCACGCTGACTTCGGCGCTGTGCACGGTGCGCGGGCCGGCCGCCGTTTCGACCCGCAGCGCGCCCATCGCATCGACGCCCTGGGCGATCCCTTCGGTGCCGTCGGACAGGCGCACCGCCTGTCCGGCCAGCGCATCACGTGCGTTGAAGCGCGCGACCAGCGGCGCGAAGCCCTGCTGCTCGAAGGCGCCAAGCGCCTGCGCCAGCGGCGCCGCGATGCGCAGCAGGGCGCCCGGCGCGTCGATTTCCGGCAGCAGCGCCTGCAGCCAGCCGGGCGGCGTGCGGAAGCCCGGGTCGGCCAGCGGTGCGATGTTGATGCCGACGCCCACCACCACGAAGCGCGCCGCACCGGATGCGCCGGCGCCGGCGGTCTCGACCAGGATGCCGGCCAGCTTGCGGTCGTGCCACCACAGGTCGTTCGGCCACTTGAGCTGGATCTCGGCGTGCAGCGCCTCGGCAATCGCCAGGCCGACGGCCAGCGACAGGCCCGACCAGTCGCCGCGCGGCGCCAGCGGCAGGCCCAGCGAAAAACTCAGGGCGCTGCCCAGGCCGCCGCCCTGCCAGTCGCGCCCCAGGCGGCCGCGGCCGGCACTCTGCGTCTCGGCCACCAGCAGGGTCGGCGCCAGCACGCCGGCGCGGGCGCGGCGCATCAGCTCGCTGTTGCTGGAATCGATCTCCGCCAGCACCTCGACGGCGGCGCCCGGCACCCAGGGCGTCAGCGCGTCGGTCAGCGCCGTCACGGGCCAGGGCAGGGCGGGCGCGCGCATCGGTTGCGCCGCCTCAGGCCTTGCGGCTGCGGGCGCGCGGCTTCTGCGGATTCTTCTTGCGCTTCTTCTCTGCGGTCCGGTCCTCTGCGCTGTCCAGGTCGCTCGACAGCAGGGTGCCGCGGCAGTTGCGGCTGCCGCAACGGCAGGGGTAGTCGGCCTTCAGCTCGGGCGTGAGCGGCTCGTCGATCACCAGGCCGTAGTCGTAGTTCAGCTCCTCGCCGGCCTTGATCCGGCGCCGCGAGGTGATGAAGATGCGCCCCTCGTCCACGTCGGCCTCGCAGTTGGGCGCGCAGGAATGGTTGATCCAGCGCGCCGCGTTGCCGCCGTACAGCGCGTCGATGACGTGCGCATCGTCGATGTGGAAATAGAAGGTGTGGTTCGGGTCCTCGGGATCGTGCGGGTGGCGGCGCTGCGCCTCGTCCCAGCTGATCACTTCACCGGTGTATTCGATGATGCGCTCGCCCTTGGGGATGTCGACCAGGGCGAACACCCCCTTGCCGTGCACGCCCGAGCGCCGGACCTGGATGCGGCGGCCATTGGCGGGCGCTGCGGTAGGGGAATTGAGCGGCACGGGAAAATTTTGCTATGTTGAATTCGTACGTATGCGCGCGTGTGCGCGCGAGGACAGCGGATTCTAAAGACAGCCCATGAAGACCCTGGTCATCGCTGAAAAACCTTCGGTCGCGCAGGACATCGTGCGCGCCCTGACCCCCGTCGCCGGCAAGTTCGACAAGCACGACGAGCATTTCGAGAACGAGCGCTATGTCGTCACCAGCGCCGTCGGCCACCTGGTCGAGATCCAGGCACCCGAGCAGTACGACGTCAAGCGCGGCAAGTGGAGCTTCGCGCACCTGCCGGTGATCCCGCCGCATTTCGAGCTCAAGCCCGTCGACAAGACAAGAACGCGCCTGAACGCCGTAGTCAGACAAGCGCGGCGCAAGGACGTCGACCGGCTCATCAACGCCTGCGACGCCGGGCGCGAGGGCGAACTGATCTTCCGCCTGATCGCGCAGTACGCATTCGAGGGCAAGCACAGCCCGAAACCGGTGCAGCGCCTGTGGCTGCAGAGCATGACGCCGCAGGCGATCCGCGACGGCTTCGACAACCTGCGCAGCGACGAGCAGATGCAAGGCCTGCACGATGCCGCGCGCAGCCGTTCGGAGGCCGACTGGCTGGTCGGCATCAACGGCACGCGCGCCATGACGGCCTTCAACTCGCGCGACGGCGGGTTCTTTCTGACCACCGTCGGCCGCGTGCAGACGCCGACGCTGGCGGTGGTGGTCGAGCGTGAGGAGCAGATCCGCCGCCACGTCAAGCGCGACTACTGGGAAGTGCATGCCGGCTTTCTGGCCGAAGCCGGCGAATACACCGGCAAGTGGTTCGACCCGGCCTGGAAGAAGGACGCGGAAGACGCCGAGAAGCGCGCCGACCGCGTTTGGACCGTCGCCGAGGCGCAGGCCATCGCCGATGCCGTGCGCGGCAAGGCCTGCAGCGTCAGCGAGGAATCTAAGCCCAGCACGCAGGCCAGCCCGCTGCTGTTCGACCTGACCAGCCTGCAGCGCGAGGCCAACGGCCGGTTCGGCTTCTCGGCCAAGACCACGCTGGCGCTGGCGCAAAGCCTGTACGAGAAGCACAAGGCGCTGACCTACCCGCGCACCGACTCGCGCTGGCTGCCCGAGGACTACCTGCGGGTGGCGCGCCAGACCTTCGAGATGCTGGCCGGCAGCCCCATGCCCCACCTGGCGCCGCATGCGAGAAAGGCGCTGCAGGTGGGCTACGTCAAGCCGAGCAAGCGCATCTTCGACAACAGCAAGGTGTCGGACCACTTCGCCATCATCCCGACGCTGCAGGCGCCGGGCCATCTGTCGGATGCCGAGCAGAAGCTCTACGACCTGGTGGTGCGCCGCTTCATGGCGGTGTTCTACCCCAGCGCCGAGTACCAGGTGACCACCCGCGTGACCACGGCCAGCCACGAGGGCAAAAGCTACAGTTTCCAGAGCAACGGCAAGGTGCTGGTGCGCCCCGGCTGGCTGGCCATCTACGGCAAGGAAGCCGATGCCGAGATGGAGAAGAAGGAGGGCGAGCAGTCCAAGTCGCTGGTGCCGGTGAAGCCCGGCGAGCTGGTGCGCAACGAATCGGTCGAGCCCAGGGCGCTGCAGACGCGACCACCGGCACGCTACTCGGAGGCCACGCTGCTGGGCGCGATGGAAGGCGCCGGCAAGTGGATCGAGGACGACGAACTGCGCGAGGCCATGCAGGAGAAGGGCCTGGGCACGCCGGCCACGCGCGCCGCCATCATCGAGGGCCTGCTGAGCGAGAAATACCTGCTGCGCGAGGGCCGCGAACTGATCCCGACCGCCAAGGCGTTCCAGCTGATGACCCTGCTGCGCGGCCTGCAGGTGGAGGAACTCAGCAAGCCGGCGCTGACCGGCGACTGGGAATACAAGCTGGCGCAGATGGAAAAGGGCCAGCTCTCGCGCGACAGCTTCATGCAGCAGATCGCCGCCATGACCGAGCGCATCGTGCGCAAGGCCAAGGAGTACGACCGCGACACCATTCCGGGCGACTACGCCACGCTGCAGACCGCCTGCCCGAACTGCGGCGGCGTGGTGAAGGAGAACTACCGCCGCTTCGCCTGCACCGGCGCCGAGGGCGACAGCGACAACGCCGGCTGCGGCTTCTCCTTCACCAAGACGCCGGCCGGCCGCACCTTCGCGGTCGAGGAGGCTGAACAGTTCCTGCGCGAGCACCGGATCGGCCCGCTGGAGGGCTTCCGCAGCAAGGCCGGCTGGCCCTTCGTGGCCGAGCTGACGCTGGTGAAGGACGAGGAATCCGGCAACTACAAGCTCGAGTTCGACTTCGGCGACGACGCCAAGGCCGAAGCCACGGGCGAGATCGTCGACCTGTCGGGCCAGCCCAGCCTGGGGCCGTGTCCCAAGTGCGGCGCCGCCGTCAAGGCCTTCGGCAAGAGCTACGTCTGCGAGCGCAGCGTGCCGACGCACAGCCACCCGCAGCCGACCTGCGACTTCAAGAGTGGCCAGGTGATCCTGCAGCAGCCGGTCGAGCCCGAGCAGATGAGAAAGCTCTTGCAGGACGGCAAGACCGACCTGCTCGACAAGTTCGTCAGCATGCGCACGCGCCGCGCCTTCAAGGCGCGGCTGGCCTGGAGCGCCGAGGAAGGCAAGGTTGGCTTCGAGTTCGAGCCGCGCGAAGGCGCGCGCAAGTACCCGCCGCGCAAGACCGCCGCCGCGCCCGCCAAGGCGGCTGCCAAGGCCAGCGCATCGACCAGGACGGCGGCAAAGAAGAAGGCGCCCGCCAGGAAAACCGCCGCCAAGGCCGAGAAGACGCCGCGCGCCGGCAACCTGCAACCCAGTCCGCAACTCGCCGCCGTCATCGGCAACGGCCCGTTCGGCCGCGGCGAGGTCATGAAGCTGCTGTGGGACTACATCAAGGCACACGACTTGCAGGATCCCAAGGACAAGCGCACCATCGTCGCCGACGACAAGCTGAAAGCCGTGTTCGGCGCCGACAGCGTGGGCATGTTCAAGCTGGCGGGCATCGCCGGGCAGCACCTGAGCTAGAGCATCCGGACACCCGTTTGGAACACGCGCCATGATCAAGACGGCCTGCCCCGAGTACCCGCCACGGACGGGCCGGACCACCATGGCGAGCACCTGATGGCCCCGCTCCGCCGCCCGCTCATCGGCCTCGCCCTCGGCAGCGGCTCGGCGCGCGGCTGGGCCCACATCGGCGTGCTGCGCACGCTGCTCGAGGCCGGCGTGCGGCCCGACGTGGTGGCCGGCGCATCGGTGGGCGCCATCGTCGGCGCCGCCTACGCCGCCGGCGAACTGGATCGCTTCGAGGCCTGGGTACGCGGCATGGATCGCCGCACCGTGGTGTCCTACATGGACTTCAACCTCGGCGGCGGCATGCTCAAGGGCGAGCGGCTGATGGGCATGCTGCGCACGCACCTGGGCGAGCGGCCGATCGAGGACTTGGCCACGCGCTTTGCCGCCGTCGCCACCGCGCTGCACAGCGGCGACGAGGTCTGGCTGCGCCAGGGCCCGGTGGCCGACGCGGTGCGGGCCTCGTTCGCGCTGCCGGGCCTGTTCACGCCGGTGTGGCGCGACGGCCGCCTGCTGGTCGATGGCGGCCTGGTGAATCCGGTGCCGGTGTCGCTGGCACGCGCCCTCGGCGCCGACGCGGTGATTGCGGTGGATCTCAACAACGACATGCTGGGCCGCAGCTTCCACGCCGAGGCCAGCGAGCCGGAGGCCTGGCGCGGCGGCGCCTGGATGCAGTCTCTGCAGCAGGGCCTGAGCGCCTGGTGGCCGCACGCCGATCAGGACGCCACCGGCCCCGACACCGAGGCGGCGCAACCGCGGCCGCCACCGCTGCCTTCGCTGCGCAACGTGATCGCCACCAGCATCCACGTGATGCAGGTGCGCATCACGCGCAGCCGCATGGCGGGCGACCCGCCCGAGGCGGTGATCGCGCCGCGGCTGGGGCACCTGGGCCTGCTGGACTTCCACCGCGCCGCCGAAGCCATCGACGCCGGTCGCGCCGCCGCCGCCGAGGTGCTGCCACTGCTGCGCCTGCGTGGACTGTGCCCGCCGCCGGACGCGCCGGCCGACGCCTGATGGCGCGGCCCGCCGCTGCGCGCGTCAGCGCGAACCTGTCACACTCGCCGCATTGACCCGCTACCGACCCCGACCAGAGCACCCCATGAACATCAGCAAGGACACCGCCGTCACCATCGCCTACCGGATGACCGACCTCAAGGGCAAGCCGCTCGGCGCCGGCACCACGGCCTACCTGCACGGCGGCTACGACAACATCTTCGGCCCGGTCGAGGCCGCGCTGGAAGGTCAGGGCGTGGGCCACCAGGTGACGCTGGAGCTGAGCGCCGCCGAAGCCTTCGGCGAGCGTGACGAGGCGCTGGTGCGCACCATTCCCAGGACCGAGTTCCCGCCCGGCGTCAAGGTCGGCGGCCAGTTGCAGAGCGTCGGTCCGGACGGCGCGCCGCAGGTCTACAACGTGGTCAAGATCAAGGGGCCCGAAGTGCACCTGGACGGCAACCACCCGCTGGCCGGGCAGGCGCTGCGCTTTGCTGCCACCGTGAAGGCGGTGCGCGCGGCCACTGCCGAGGAGCTCGCGCACGGCCATGTGCATGGCGCGCATGGGCACCAGCACTGAGAAGGCGTGAACGCCCCGTCAGGAACCGCACCCGCCGATCAGCGCTGAGCCGGTACACCACACGCCGCATGCGCGACTGCGCCGGCGCGCCTTCTGCGTTACGCTCCGCCGCCGATGCCCAGCCCGTCCGCCCTGCCGCCCGCCACCACGCTGATGCCGCTGCGGCAGGCCTGGGCCATGCTGCTGGCGCTGGCCTGCGCCTTCACGCTGAGCCAGGCGTTCCGCACCGTGGCGGCGATCATGGGGCCGCCGCTGGCCAGCCAGCTGCAGCTGTCGCCGCAGCAGCTGGGCCTGTGGGCGGCGGCGTTCCACTTCGCCTTCGGCGTCATGCAGCTGGTGATGGGCATCTCGCTCGACCTGTTCGGCGTGCGGCGCACCATCCTGGCGGCGTTCCCGATGGCGATCGCCGGCGCCGTGCTGTCCTCGCAGGCCGACAGCTACGCCATGCTGATGCTGGGCCAGATGCTGATCGGCACCGGCTGCGCGCCGGCGTTCCTGGTCTGCACGGTGTTCATCGCGCGGCATTTCCGCGCCGACCGCTTCACCGCCGTCTCGGGCCTGGTGCTGAGCATCGGCAGCATCGGCCTGCTGGCCACGGCGACGCCGCTGGCCTGGCTGATCGAGGCCAGTTCCTGGCGCTGGGGCTTTGGCGCGCTGACCCTGGCCGGCGTGCTGGCCTGGGCGGTGATCTGGTGGCAGGTGCATGAACCCGCGCAGCCGGCCACCACGCAGGCCGCGGGCGCACCGTCGCCACTGGCCGCGCTGCGCGAACTGTTCAGCCTGTTCCGGCTGCCGCACACGCTTGGCCTGGTGGCCTACGCGGCGGTCGCCTACGCCGGCTTCATCACCGTGCGCGGCCTGTGGCTGGGCCCGCTGCTGGTCGAGCGTCACGGCTTCAGCCTGGTGCAGAGCGGCCACGTGGCGCTGACGATGACGCTGGCCAGCATGGTCAGCCCGACCATTTTCGGCCGGCTCGATCCGGGCGGCGCGCGCCGCGTCAAATGGCTGCTGGTCTTCGCGCTCATCGCCGCGCTGGTGGTCGGCACCATGGGCCTGCTGCAGCTGGCCTGGGTCGACGTAGCGCTGGCGGTGACCTACGGCCTGCTGTCGGGCTACGGCGTGCTGCAGTACGGCTACGTGCGCGACGCCTACCCCGAGGCGGTGCGCGGCCGGGCGCTGTCGCTGTTCACCATGGCCATGTTCCTGGGCATCTCGCTGATGCAGTGGGCCAGCGGCCTGGCCGCCAGCCTGGCGCCACTGGCCGGCGTCGAGCCGTTCAGCGCCGCGCTGCTGACCATGTCGGCGATGCTGATGCTGGGCGCGCTGGCGTTCTGGAAGCTGCCGCGCGCCGCGATCTGAACGCCACGCACACGGCGAAGGCGGCATACTGGGCCCGTTGAGGCTTCAGCCTCGTTCACAGGAGTTCACCATGCGCACCTTGCTTGCCCGCCTTGCCATGCTGGCCGCGCTGGGCGTTGCGCCCGGCCTGAGCGGCTGCAGCGGCGTGCCGGTGCACAGCGACGCTGCGAACGCCCAGCCCGGTGTCACCGTCTACGGCAGCGCGGATGTCGGCTGGGGCCGCGTCGGCCGCTGAGCGCACCCGCCACCCGCGCATTCATCGCCGTCGATCGCCGATGCGCCGTCTGACCCGCGCCCCCAATGCCGCCATCGCCCAGGTCTGGGCCGACCTGCTGTGCGAGGCCGGCTACCCGGCCACGGTGGAACGCTGGTTCCTGTCCAGCGCGGCCGGCGAGTTGCCGCCCGACCAGTGCCTGCCGGAAATCTGGCTGCGCCACGCCGAGCACGAGTCTGCCGCACGCCAGCTGCTGGCCAACCTGGAGCGCCTGCCGCAGCGGCGCTGGTACTGCCCGAACTGCGGTGAGCTGGTCGAAGGCGGGTTCGAGCAATGCTGGGCCTGCGGCGCGTTGATGCCACGCGACTGAAGCCGGCAGCGAGGGCAGTGGCTACTTCCAGCGCTGCGGCTCGATCGACACGCTGCCGTGCGCGCCCGACAGGCTCAGCAGGCCATCGTGCAGCGTCGCCTGCAGTTGCATGCTGCGCTGGGCCAGGCCAGCCAGGGCCTGCGCATCGGCGGCGGGCAGGCGCCAGACGCTGAGCCGGTCCAGGCGCGCGAGCCTGCCTTCGATGCCGCGCCACCACACCTCGGCCGCCGGGCCATAGGCGTAGACGATCACGGCGTCGGCTTTCGAGCAGGCCTTGGCGAGCGACTTGTCGTCGGGCTGCCCGACCTCGATCCACAGACGGATGCGGCCGGTGAAGTCGGTCAGCAGCACATCGGGCTCATCGGGGCTCGACAGGCCGGCGCCGAAGCCGATGCGGGCGTCGCCGCCGCACAGGTCCTGCACCTGATGCGCGTTCACCGCCAGTGCCGCCAGGCGCACCATCATGCGCTCGTCGGTCTCGCTGGGGTGGCGCGCCAGCGTCAGCGCATGGTCGGCGTAGCAGCCGTGGTCGATGTCGGCCACGGCCAGCTCGGCCTTGAAGATGGTGGATTTCAGGGCCATCCCGGTGCCTCGCATTCAGAATGCGCTCGCACCCCACACGCAGCGTCGGGCAACGGCCCGAAACGCCTGACAAGCCGCCAGCTCACGCGCGCCGGGCCAGTTCGGCCGCCTTGCCGAGGTAGCTGGCGGGGGTGAGCGTCAGCAGGCGCTCCTTCTCGGCCGGCGGTATCTCCAGCGACCTGATCAGCCCGTGCAGCGCCTCGCGCGTCACCGCCTGGCCGCGCGTGACGTCCTTGAGCTTCTCGTAGGCACCCGGCACGCCGAAACGCCGCATCACGGTCTGGATCGGCTCGGCCAGCACTTCCCAGGCGGCATCGAGGTCGGCGGCCAGCGCGGCCTCGTTCAGTTCCAGCTTGTTCAGCCCGATCAGCAGCGACTGGTAGGCCAGCACCGCGTAACCCAGCGCCACGCCCATGTTGCGCAGCACCGTGCTGTCGGTGAGGTCGCGCTGCCAGCGGCTGATCGGCAGCTTCTCGCTCAAGTGGCGCAGCACCGTATTGGCCAGCCCGAGGTTGCCCTCGGCGTTCTCGAAGTCGATCGGGTTGACCTTGTGCGGCATGGTCGACGAGCCGATCTCGCCCGCCCGGGTCTTCTGCTTGAAGTAGCCGAGCGAGATGTAGCCCCAGACGTCGCGCGCCAGGTCGATCAGGATGGTGTTGGCGCGGGCCACGGCGTCGAACAGCTCGGCCATGTAATCGTGCGGTTCGATCTGGATGCTGTAGGGCTGGAACGCGAGGCCGAGCCCGAAGGGGCGATTGGCGTCGTCGCCCGGCGCCAGCTCGGGCGCCTCGACCACGCAGCGCGCGAAGGTCTCCCAGTCGAAGTCCGGCCATGCCGACAGGTGGGCGTTGTAGTTGCCGACGGCGCCGTTCATCTTGGCCAGCAGCCTGACGTCTGCTATTGCGGCGCGCGCCGCCACCAGGCGCACCACCACGTTGGCCAGTTCCTTGCCCACGGTGGTCGGGCTCGCGGTCTGGCCGTGCGTGCGGCTCAGCATCGGCACGGCGGCATGCTGGTGCGCCAGATCGCGCAACCTGGCGATCACGGCATCCAGCGCCGGCAGCAGCACCTGGTCGCGCCCGGCCTTCAGCTGCAGCGCATGGCTGGTGTTGTTGATGTCCTCGCTGGTGCAGGCGAAGTGGACGAATTCGGCCGCAGCCTGCAGTTCGGGCTGGCCCTCGAACTTCGACTTGATCCAGTATTCGACCGCCTTGACGTCGTGGTTGGTGGTCTTCTCGATGTCCTTGATGGCCTGGCCGTCGGCCGGCGAGAAGCCGTGCAGCAGGGTCGTGAGGTAAGCGCGCGCTTGCGGCGGCAGCGGCTTGAACTCGTCAAAGCCGGCATCCGACAGCGCCACGAACCAGGTCAGCTCGACCTGCACGCGGCGCTGCATGTAGCCCAGTTCGCTCATGATCGGGCGCAGGGCGGCGAGCTTGCCGGCATAGCGGCCGTCGAGCGGGGAAACGGCGGTCAACGGGGTCAGTTCCATGCCGAAATTGTAGGCAAGGGCAGACGGGCGATGGATCGCCCACCCGGATCGGCCACGGAGCGCGCGCGGCCCCGACCTAGAATGCACTCAGCAACCACTCACCTTCCCCACATCATGCTGCGCTTGATCGGTGCGCCGACCAGTCCCTACGTGCGCAAGGTTCGCGTCGTGCTGGCCGAGAAGAAGCTGGATTACCAGTTCCTGCAGGAAGACGTCTGGGCCGCCGACACGCAGATCGGCGCCTCCAACCCGCTCGGCAAGGTACCCTGCCTGGTGATGGAAGGACAGGATGCGGTGTTCGATTCACGCGTCATCGCCGAATACCTCGACTCGCTGTCACCGGTCGGCAAGCTGATACCGAGCGCCGGGCGCCAGCGCGTGGAAGTCAAGACCTGGGAAGCGCTGGCCGACGGCCTGCTCGACGCCGCCATCCTGGCGCGGCTGGAAAACACCTGGCCCGGCCGCGCCGAAGGCGAGCGCTGCGCCGCCTGGATCGAGCGCCAGATGCAGAAGGTGGATGCCGCCTTGCTCGCCATGAGCCGCGGCCTGGCCGACAAGCCGTGGTGCGCCACCGGCATTCACCTGACGCTGGCCGACATCGCCGTCGGCTGCGCACTGGGCTACCTGGATTTCCGCTTCCCCGAACTGGACTGGCGCAGCCGGCACGCCAATCTGGCGCAGTTGCTGGACCAGCACCTGATGCAACGCCCCAGCTTCTCGGAGACGGTGCCGCCGGCCTGAGCGACGGGCCGGCGGACTTGACCGCCTTGAAAGCAAACGCGCCGCCGGGGCTGGGCCCAAGCGGCGCGTTCAGAATAAAAAAGCTGCCGAAGCGACCTGAAACGAAGGAGGAGGAGGGAGGGAGGAGGAAGTGCGCTTCAGGTTTTCAACGGGCGTGGAGCCGGCTGGCTCGGCAGCGTGAAGTTTATCTGGTGGAGTCCATTCCAATCATCACGCTCCGTCAGAGCGGCGCTTGACGGCGAAAGTTCCCAGGCCGCTGCGCGCGATCGGTAAAGAACTGTGAAGCCGGGGCATGGCCTCCTCGGCGC
>NZ_DAOMOQ010000039.1:0-24534 GCF_035444425.1 Ottowia sp.
ATCGCAGCACCTTACGCCGGGTGAGGTGTTGCACTTCAGATTTGAGGCCGCCGCACCAAGAACCCAAAGCAACACAGCCTTTTTCATCGAAAGCTCCCATGCTAAGGAACGGCTACGAAAGGTAATGTTCGGTATCTAATTTTATCAGTGATGCTGTACCGTGCAAGCCATTCGGAGGTGCGCAATTTAATCCAGCTCAGTTCCAAGGTTGGGTTCGCATGCCCGAACAATGGGACAGATCATGCGAACAGCAGCTAAAGGTGTCGTGGTGGCGATCTACGCCCCATCTGTCGGCTTGCGCCGGCGCGACTCGAGCTGCTTGCGCGCGTGCTGGTTGATGACGCGCAGCTCGGCCAGCATCTCGTCGATGCGGGCGCGGCGCTGCTCCAGCTCGGCGACGGCCTCGTCGGTGCGCTTGATGACGTAGGCGAGCTGCTGGGTGCGGCCCTCGCCGCGGTCGCCGTAGAGGTCGAGGTAGTGCTTGATCTCGGCCAGCGACGAGCCGATCCCCTTGGCGCGCAGGATCAGCGCCAGCCGCGCGCGGTCGCGCCGGGTGTAGACGCGCGTGCCGTTGACGCGCATCGGCGCCAGCAGGCCCTTGTCCTCGTAGAAGCGCAGCGCCCGCAGCGTGACGCCGAACTCCTTGCACAGCTCGGTGATGCCGAACAGCTCGGTGGTGCCGGCGTCGCGGTGCGAGTCGACGAAGGCCTGCGGGTCGGTGGCCGTGCTGGCGGCCGGTGCGCGCCGCGCGGGGGAGCGGACGGAAGACGTCAAGCCGGCCTCGGGCGCGATTTCGCTCAGATCACGCGCTGCAGGCGCAGGGCGACGCTCATGTCGCCGCTGACCTTCAGCTTGCCCATCATGAAGCCGGTGGTCGGCTCCAGATCGCCCTTGACCAGCGCCGCCAGATTGTCCAGCGTGATGCCGACGGTGCAGTCGGCATCGGCGTCCTCGTTGCTGACGCTGTTGGGCGTCGACTGGCCGTCGATATAGACGCGGCCGTCGTCGCCGCAGTCGAACTTCAGGGTGGCGGCCAGGCCGCTGTCGGCGCCAACCTTCTGGCGGATGGCTTCGGTGCATTCTGCGAGGTTCATCAGGTCCTTCCTTGTTCGGGTGCGTGGGCGCCGCCGTGGTCCGGCGGGCCGTGCGCAGTATCCGGAGTTTAGATGACGTTGGCCATAGCGTAAACACCTATAGGTAGTTATGTTGACGTATACGTCATCGTCATATCTAATGCGGCACGAATAAACCTTCAGAAGCCGCCCATGCCCGTCCTTCGCAGCAAGCTCCAGCCCAGGTCCGAAGCCTTCGCCGCCAATGCCGAGCGCATGCAGGCACTGCTGGACGAGGTGCGGCGCCTGGAACAGCAGGTCGTCAGCGGTTCCGAGGCCAACCGCGCCAAGTTTGACCGGCGCGGCCAGTTGCTGCCGCGCGAGCGCGTGGCGCGGTTGCTCGACCGCGGTGCGCCGTTTCTGGAGCTGAGCCGGCTGGCCGGGCTGAACATGCACGACGACGACGGCAGGAAGAGCGTGCTGGGCGGCGGCGCCATCGTCGGCATCGGCGTGGTGGCGGGCCGGCGCTGCCTGATCTCGGCCAGCGACAGCGCGCTCAAGGGCGGCACGGTGTCGCCGATGGGTCTGAAGAAGGCCCTGCGCGCGCAGGAGATCGCGCGCGAGAACAAGCTGCCGCTGATCTTCCTGGTCGAGAGCGGCGGCGCCAACCTGATGTACCAGAGCGAGATCTTCATCGAGGGCGGCCGCAGCTTCGCCAACCAGGCGCGGCTGTCGGCCATGGGCATCCCGCAGATCGCCGTGGTGCACGGTTCGTCCACCGCCGGCGGCGCCTACCTGCCGGGGCTGTCGGACTACGTGGTGCTGGTGCGCGGCCGCTCCAGCATCTACCTGGCCGGCCCGCCGCTGGTCAAGGCCGCGATCGGCGAGGACGCCACCGACGAGGAGCTGGGCGGCGCCGAGACGCATGCCAAGGTCACCGGCCTGGGCGAGTACCTGTGCGAGGACGACGCCCATGCCATCGGCATGGCGCGCGAACTGATGGACAAGCTGCGCTGGGACACGGTGCCCGCCGCCGCCGGCTTCGACGCGCCGCGCTACGACGAGCAGGAGCTGCTGGGCGTGGTGCCGGCCGACGAGCGCGAGCCCTACGACGTGCGCGAGGTCATCGCGCGCATCGTCGACGGCTCCGACTTCCTCGAGTTCAAGGCCGACCTGGCGCCCGAGACCGTGTGCGGCCATGCCCGCATCCAGGGCCGGCTGGTCGGCGTCCTGGGCAACAACGGGCCGATCATGCCGGCCGGCTCGACCAAGGCCGGCCAGTTCATCCAGCTGTGCGACCAGAGCGGCACGCCGCTGGTCTTTCTGCAGAACACCACCGGCTACATGGTCGGCGCCGCGGCCGAGCGTGCCGGCGCGATCAAGCACGGCTCCAAGATGATCCAGGCCGTCGCCAACGCGCGCGTGCCCAAGTTCACCATCGTGCTGGGCGGTTCGTTCGGCGCCGGCAACTACGGCATGTGCGGGCGCGGCTTCGATCCGCGCTTCATCTTCGCCTGGCCGAGCGCGCGCACCGCCGTCATGGGCGGCGAGCAGGCAGCGCGCGTGATGGACATCGTCAACCGTGCCAAGCTGGCGCGCATGGGCATGCCGGCCAACGACGAGGCGCTGCAGGCCATGTCCGACGGCCTGCGCCAGCGCCTCGACAAGGAGTCGTCGGCGCTGTTCGGCACCGCGCGGCTGTGGGACGACGGCATCATCGATCCGCGCGACACGCGCCGCACCCTGGGCCTGTGCCTGGACCTCGCCGCCGAGGCCGAGGCGCGCACGCTGCGACCCAACAGCTTCGGCGTCGCGCGGCTGTAACGGCTGCGCGACCTCCGTTTTTTCGCACCACCGCCCCTAAAGAGCCGCATGAAATTCACCCCCGAGCACGCGCAGATCGCCGACACCGTCAAGCGCTTCGTCGAGAAGGAAATCAACCCGCAGCTGCCGGCCTGGGAAAAGGCCGGACGCTTTCCCGCCCACGAGGTGTTCAAGAAGCTGGGCGACCTGGGCCTGCTGGGCATCAAGTACCCGGTCGAGTACGGCGGCATGGGGCTGGACTTCAGCTACTCGATGGTGATGGCCGAGGCGCTGGGCGAATGCGCCGCCGGCGGCGTGCCGATGGCCATCGGCGTGCAGACCGACATGTGCACGCCGGCGCTGGCGCGCTTCGGCTCGGATGCGCTGCGGCAGGAGTTCCTGGCGCCGTCGATTGCCGGCGACCTGGTCGGTTGCATCGGCGTCAGCGAGGCCGGCGGCGGCTCCGACGTGGCGGCGCTGAAGACGCGCGCCGACAAGGACGGCGACGACTACGTCATCAACGGTTCCAAGATGTGGATCACCAACGGCATGCAGGCCGACTGGTGCTGCCTGCTGGCCAACACCTCGGAAGGCGCGCCGCACAAGAACAAGTCGCTGATCGTGGTGCCGATGAACACGCCCGGCATCACGCGCCAGCCGATCGAGAAGATCGGCATGCACAGCTCGGACACGGCGCAGCTGTTCTTCGACAACGTGCGCGTGCCGCGCCGCAACCTGATCGGCCAGGAAGGCATGGGCTTCATGCTGCAGATGCTGCAGTTCCAGGAAGAGCGCCTGTACGGCGCCGCCGGCACGCTGCGCTCGCTCGACCGGCTGATCGACCTGACCATCGACTACACGCGCCAGCGCCAGGCCTTCGGCCGCCCGCTGCTGGACAACCAGGTGATCCACTTCCGCCTGGCCGAGCTGCGCACCGAGGTCGAGGCGCTGCGCGCGCTGACCTACCGCGCGGTCGAGGCCTACATCTCGGGCAAGGACGTCACGCGCCTGGCCTCGATGGCCAAGCTGAAGGCCGGCCGGCTCAGCCGTGAGGTCGCCGACAGCTGCCTGCAGTACTGGGGCGGCATGGGCTTCACCGCCGACAACCCGATCTCGCAGGCCTACCGCGACACGCGCCTGATCTCGATCGGCGGCGGCGCCGACGAGATCATGCTCGGCATCATCTGCAAGTTCGAGGGCACGCTGCCCGGCAAGGCATGAGCGCCATGACGCCCCCTGCCACCGCCAGCGACGAGGTCATCGCGCTGCGCGCCGACGGCCCGGTGCTGCACGTCACGCTGAACCGCCCGGCCGCGCGCAACGCCATGTCGCTGGCCATGGTCGAGGCGCTGCGCCAGGTGCTGGCCGGCGCCGAGACCGATGGCCGAACCCGCGTGCTGGTGCTGCGCGGCGCCGGCGGGCATTTCTGCGCCGGCGCCGACCTGAAGGACATGGCCGCCGCCCGCATGGCGCCGCGTGCGCTGGGCGAGGACCCGGTGGCCGCCGTCAACGCGCGCTTCGGCGAACTCTGCGTCGCCTATGCCTCGACGCCGCTGGCCGTGGTGGCGGTGCTGGAAGGCACGGTGATGGGCGGCGGCTTCGGCCTCGCCTGCGTCGCCGACGTGGCGCTGGCCGCGCCCAGCGCCAGCTTCCGCCTGCCCGAGACCGCGCTCGGCGTGGTGCCGGCGCAGATCGCGCCCTTCCTGGTCGAACGCCTGGGCTACAGCCAGGCGCGCCGGCTGGCGGTGACCGGCGGCCGGCTCGACGCGGCCGAGGCGCTGACCATCGGCCTGGTGCACGCGGTGCATGCCGACGACCGGCTCGACGCCGCGCTGGCCGCCGTGCTGCGCGACATCCGCGCCTGCGCACCCGGCGCCATCGCCGCCACCAAGGCGCTGATGGCGAAGGCGCGCTTCGTGCCGCCGGCCGATTTGGTGGCCGAGGCGACCGCCGTGTTCTCGCGCGCCGCCCAGGGTCCGGAAGGGCTCGAGGGCACCACCGCTTTCCTGCAAAAACGCCCGCCCGCCTGGGCCCAATGACGAGCGCGCCATGTTCAACAAGATCCTGATTGCCAACCGGGGCGAGATCGCCTGCCGCGTGATCCGCAGCGCGCGCACGCTCGGCTACCCGACGGTGGCGGTGTTCAGCGACGCCGACCGCGATGCGCCGCACGTGGCGCTGGCCGACGAGGCGGTGGCCATCGGCGGCGCCTCGGCGGCCGAGTCCTACCTGCGCATCGACGCGCTGATCGAGGCCGCGCGCAAGAGCGGCGCCGACGCCGTGCATCCCGGCTACGGCTTCCTGAGCGAGAACGCCGGCTTCGCCCAGGCCTGCGCCGACGCCGGGCTGGTGTTCATCGGCCCGCCGCCGGCCGCCATCGAGGCCATGGGCGACAAGGCCGGCGCCAAGCGCCGCATGCTGGCCGCCGGCGTGCCCTGCGCGCCCGGCTACCTGGGCGAGCAGCAGGACGACGCCACGCTGAAAGCCGAGGCGCTCAAGCTGGGCTTTCCGCTGCTGGTCAAGGCGGTGGCGGGCGGCGGCGGGCGCGGCATGCGGCTGGTGCACGACGCGGCCGGGCTTGACGACGCGCTCGCCGGTGCGCGGCGCGAGGCGCAAAGCGCCTTCGGCGACGGCACGCTGATGCTGGAGCGGCTGATCGAGCACGGCCGCCATGTCGAGATCCAGGTCTTCGCCGACGCCCACGGCCACGCCGTGCACTTGGGCGAGCGCGACTGCAGCGCGCAGCGTCGGCGCCAGAAGGTGATCGAGGAAGCGCCTTCGCCGGTGGTCAGCGCCGCCATGCGCGAGGCCATGGGCCGCGACGCCGTGGCCGCCGCGCTGGCGGTGGGCTACCGCGGCGCCGGCACGGTGGAGTTCATCGTCGATGCCGATCTGAAGCACTACTTCCTGGAGATGAACACGCGCCTGCAGGTCGAGCATCCGGTGACCGAGGCCATCACCGGCTTCGACCTGGTCGAGTGGCAGCTGCGCGTGGCCGCCGGCCAGCCGCTGCCGGTGCGCCAGGACGAGATCGGCTTCAACGGCCACGCCATCGAGGCGCGCCTGTACGCCGAGGACCCGTATGCCGGCTTCGCGCCGCAGACCGGCCGCGTGCGCTACTGGCGGCCGCAGCAGGCGCTGGCCGATGGCGTGCGCATCGACGACGGCATTGCCGAGGGCGGCGAGGTGACGCCGCACTACGACCCGATGGTCGCCAAGCTGATCGTGCACGGCCGCGACCGGGGCGACGCCATCCGCCGCCTGCGTGCGGCGCTGGCGGCCACGCCGCTGCTGGGCCTGCGCACCAACGCGCGCTTCCTGGCCGACCTGGTCGATCACGCGGCGTTCCGCACCGGCGCCATGCACACTGGCTTGATCGACCGATGGCAGGCCGATGGCGAGCCGCTGCTGCAGGCGCCGCAAGCCGACGACGCCACCTGGGCGCTGGCCGCCGCCGCGCTGGCCATGCGCGAGGGTGCCGGCTGGCGCGCCGACAGCGTGGCCGCGTTCGACCTGCCGCTGCAATGCGGGCAGCAGCAGCGCAGCCCGCGCCTGCGCATCGGGCGCGGCGGCGCAGTGCAGGTGACGCTCGACGGCGCCCTGCACGTCGTGCAGGTGCTGGCCTTCGACAACCAGGCGGCCACGCTGCGCTACCAGCAGGATGGCGTGATCCGCCAGCGCGTGGCGCTGCACGTCGACGGCGCCCTGCACCTGGCGCAGCAGGCGGTGGTGCACGTGTTCAGCGAAGTCTCGCCCCTCCCGCAGCAGGACCTGCGGCGCGACCCGACGCGCGCGCTGTCGCCGGTGGCCGGCAAGGTGACCCAGGTGGCAGTGGCGCCCGGCGACGTGGTGGCCGAAGGCGCGCCGCTGCTGTGCGTCGAGGCGATGAAGATGGAAATGTGGCTGCACGCCGAGGCCGCCGGCACCGTGACCCAGGTGCATGCCCGGGCCGGCGAGCAGGTGGCGCAGGACGCGCTGCTCGTCGAGCTGGCGCCCGCCGCGGCCACCCCCGAGAACCCCGAGGAGACATGACATGGACCAGGCCATCCTGACCTGCGCGCTGACCGGCGTGCTGACCAACCCGCAGCAGCATCCGGTGCCGGTGACGCCCGCGCAGATGGCGGCCGAGGCGCGCGACGCCTTCAACGCCGGCGCGTCGATCATGCACGTGCACCTGCGCCAGCAGACGCCGGGCATGGGCCATCTGCCGTCGTGGGACCCGGACGTCGCCGCCGAGGTGGTCGACGCCATCCGCGCCGCCTGCCCGGGCGTCATCATCAACCTGACCACCGGCGTCATCGGCAAGGACATCTCCGGCCCGGTGGCCTGCATCCGGCGCGTGCGGCCCGAGATCGCGGCCTGCAACGCCGGCAGCCTGAACTACCTGAAGATCAAGGGCAACGGCGAATGGGCCTGGCCGCCGATGGTGTTCGACAACCCGGTGTCCAAGGTGCAGCAGTTCCTCGACGTCATGGCCGAGTGCGGCACGCACCCCGAGTTCGAGTGCTTCGACGTCGGCATCGTGCGTTCGGTCGGCATGTTCGTGCAGAACGGCATGCTTAAAGCCGAGATGGGCCGGCCCGAATACAACCTGGTGATGGGCGTGGCCTCCGGCATGCCGTGCGACGCCGAACTGCTGGCGCTGCTGCCGCGCCTGATGGCGCCGGGCGCCGTGTGGCAGAGCACGCTGATCGGCCGCCAGGAAATCTGGCCGGTGCACCAGAAGACCGCCGAACTCGGCGGCATGCTGCGCACCGGACTGGAAGACACCTTCTACCTGCCCGATGGCAGCCGCGCCGCCGGCAACGGGGTGCTGATCGAGGCGCTGGCCGCCTGCGCGCGCCAGGCCGGCCGCGCCGTCGCCAGTCCGGCCGACGCGCGCCGGCTGCTCGGTCTGGCCACCGCATGAGCGCCGCCGCGCCGGCCGTGCCGACCGTACCGCCAGGTGAGGCCTTCGTCGCCACGCCGCAGCGCTTCCTGGCCACGGCCCGGGCGCGCGGCAACGATCCGGCCTACTTCGAGCGTGCCGACAGCGGCTGGCAGCCCACCTCCTGGGCCGACTACGCGGCGCAGGTGCAGCAGGCGGCGCGCGCGCTGGTCGCGCTGGACGTGCAGCCGGGCGAGGCGGTGTGCGTGCTCGGCTTCAACCGGCCCGAATGGGTGATCATGGACATGGCGGCGATGATGGTCGGTGCCGTCGCCGCCGGCATCTACTGGACCAGCGCCGCCAGCGAGGTCGGCTACATCGCCGGCCACGCCGGCTGCGGCGTGCTGCTGGCCGAGGACGCGGCGCAGTGGGACAAGCTGCACGCCTGCCGCGACCGGCTGCCGCGGCTGCGGCGCGTCGTGATGATGCGCGGCGCGCCAGCCGACGATGCCCTGCAGCTCGGCTGGGGCGGCTTCATGGCGCTCGGTGCGGGCGCGCGCGAGGGCGAACTGCAGGCCGAGGTCGAGCGCCGCATGGCGGCGCTGACGCCCGACACGCTGGGCACGCTGATCTACACCTCCGGCACCACCGGCGGCCCGAAGGCGGTGATGCTGTCGCACGGCAACCTGGCGTGGACCAGCGCCGCGCTGTCGCGCGTGTTCGGCTTCGTGCCCGAGGACCGGCTGATCTCCTACCTGCCGCTGGCGCATGTCGCCGAACAGCTCGGCGCGGTGCACGGCCACGCGGCGATCGGCTTCCGGCTCTATTTCGCGCGCAGCATCGAGGCCCTGGGCTCGCACCTGCCCGAGGTGCGCCCGACGGTGTTCTTCGGCGTGCCGCGCGTGTGGGAGAAGATGCACGCCGGCATCGCCGCCAAACTGGCGCAGGCGCAGGGCAGCAAGGCGGCGCTGGCGCGCTGGGCCCTGGCCGCGGGCGAGCGCTGGCACGCGGCGCGACTGGCCGGCCGCGCGCCCTGCGCCGGCCTTCGGCTGCGCCACCGGCTGGCCGGCCGGCTGGTGCACCGCAAGGTGAAGGCGGCGCTGGGGCTGGACCAGGCGCGGCTGCTGATCTCGGCCGCGGCGCCGATCTCGCCCGAGGCACTGCGCTTCTTCACCGGGCTCGACCTGCTGATCTGCGAGAGCTACGGCCAGAGCGAGGACTGCGGCCCGACCTCGGTCAGCATGCCCGGCGCCGTGCGCATCGGCGCGGTCGGCCGGCCGCTGCCGGGCACCGAGGTGCGCATCGCCGACGACGGAGAGATCCTGGTGCGCGACCCGCACGTGTTCCAGGGCTACCAGGGCCGGCCCGAGGACACGGCGCAGGCGCTGGTGCACGGCTGGCTGCATTCGGGCGACCTCGGCCACATGGACGAGGACGGCTACGTCTACGTGTCCGGCCGCAAGAAGGACCTGCTGATCACCTCCGGCGGCAAGAACGTGTCGCCGGCCAACCTGGAGGCGGCGCTGATGGCGCTGCCGCTGGTCGAGCACGCCATCGTGTGCGGCGACGGCCGCCATTTCCTGGCCGCGCTGCTGACGCTGGAGCCGACGGCGCTGCAGGCGTTCCTGGCCGCCAACGGGCTGGGCGAGTTGTCGATGGCGGCGGCCTGCCGCCACCCGCGCGTGCTGGCCGAACTGCAGCGCGGCATCGACGCCGTCAACGCCGAGCAGTCGCGCGTGGCCTGGATCCGCAAGTTCAGCCTGCTGCCCGAGCCGCTGTCGATCGACGGCGGCGCGCTGACGGCGACCATGAAGATCCGCCGCAACGCGGTGATCGAGCGCCACCGCGCGCTGGTCGAGGCGATGTACCAGGAAGGAAACCCCGCATGAGCTACCGATCGATCTTCGCGCCCGGCCTGTTCGCCGGCCAGGTGGTGCTGGTGACCGGCGGTGGCTCCGGCATCGGCCGCTGCACCGCGCACGAGCTGGCAGCGCTGGGCGCGCGCGTGGCGCTGGTCGGCCGCAAGCTGGACAAGCTGCAGGCGGTGGCGGCCGAAATCGCCGAGGACGGCGGCCAGGCCAGTGTGCACGCCTGCGACATCCGCCAGGAAGACGCGGTGCGCGCCATGGTCGCCGCCGTGCTGGCGGAGCACGGCCGCATCGACGGCCTGGTCAACAACGCCGGCGGCCAGTACATGACGCCGCTGGAAGCCATCAGCGCCAAGGGCTGGGAGGCGGTGGTCAACACCAACCTGACCGGCGGCTTCCTGGTGGCGCGCGAGTGCTTCACGCAGGCGATGAGCCGGCACGGCGGCGCCATCGTCAACATCGTGGCCGACATGTGGGGCTCGATGCCCGGCATGGGCCACAGCGGCGCGGCGCGCGCCGGCATGGTCAGCCTGACCGAGACCGCGGCGGTCGAGTGGGGGCCGCGCGGCGTGCGCGTCAACGCCGTGGCGCCGGGCTACATCGCCTCCAGCGGCATGGACAAGTACCCGGCCGAGATGGCGCCGCTGGTGCGCGAGATGACCAAAACCGTGCCCAGCGGGCGCTTCGGCACCGAGGCCGAGGTGTCGGCCGGCATCGTCTACCTGCTCAGCCCGGCGGCGGCCTTCGTCAACGGCAGCACGCTGCGCATCGACGGCGGCCGCCCGCAGGTGCGCCTGGGCTGGCCGATGCGCCCGGCCGACGAGGCCATGCGTGCGCGGCCGGCGATCGCGCCCTTCGAGGGCTTTCACCGGGCCGTCACGCCCAAGCTGTTTTCCAAGGCATGAAGAATGACCGCCGGCTGGCGCCGGCATGACCAATGACGCATGCCTCATTAGTCATTGAAGCGCAGCGAAGTCATTTGTCATTCGTCATTTCGAACGTCGACGTGCGCGAAGCGCACACCAGGAGCAAACACCCATGACCGAAACCAAGGAAGAACTGGCCCTGCTGGCCGACACTGCGGCGCGCTTTGCCAAGTCCGACATCGTGCCGCACCTGGCCGAGTGGGAGGCGGCCGGCGAACTGCCGCGCGCGCTGCACCGGCGCGTGGCCGAACTGGGCTGGCTCGGCCTCGGCTACGCCGAGGAGCTGGGCGGCACGCCGGCGTCCTGGGCCATGCGCACGACGCTGGCCGAGGTGCTGGCGCGCCATGGCGGCAGCGGGGGCCTGATGGCCAGCCTGTTCAGCCACAACATCGGCCTGCCACCGATCCATCGCCACGGCAGCGCCGCGCTGCAGGCCGAGGTGATTCCCGGCGTGCTGCGGGGCGAGCAGATCTCCTCGCTGGCGATCACCGAGCCGGGCGGCGGCACCGACGTGTCGGCGCTGCGCACCACGGCCCGGCGTGAGGGCGACGAGTATGTGGTCGACGGCGAGAAGATCTTCATCACCTCCGGCATGCGCGCCGACTGGATCACCGCCGCCGTGCGCACCGACCCGAAGGACAAGGGTCCGATGGGCATCTCCATGCTGGTGATTCCGGGCGACGCGGCGGGCCTCAGCCGCAGCCGGCTGAAGAAGATGGGCTGGCACTGCTCCGACACCGCGCAGCTGCGCTTCGACGGCGTGCGCGTGCCGGCGCGCTACCTGGTCGGCGAGGAGGGGCAGGGCTTCAAGATGATCCTGACCAACTTCAACGGCGAGCGCCTGTCGATGGCGGCGCTGGCGCTGGGCTTCAGCGAGCGCTGCTACGACGAGGCGCTGTCCTGGGCGCGCCAGCGCAAGACCTTCGGCATGGCGATCGTCGACCACCAGGTGATCCGCCACAAGCTGATGGACATGAAGACGCGCATCGAATCCACGCGCGCCTGGCTGAATGCCGTGGTGGCGCGCGCCGACAGCGGCGACAAGGCGGACAAGGGCGCCGAATGGGTGGCGCAGGTCTGCCTGCTGAAGAACCACGCCACCCAGGCGATGCAGTTCTGCGCCGACGCCGCGGTGCAGATCCTGGGCGGCATGGGCTTCATGGAAGGCACCGCCTGCGAGCGCATCTACCGCGAGGTCAAGGTCATGACCATCGGCGGCGGCACCGACGAGATCATGAAGGAGCTGGCGTCGCGCCAGTTGGGGCTTTAGCCGGCCGTTGAGCCGATAGCCCTTTGCCACTGGGTCTGCTGATCAGGCGGCCGTGTCGACCCGCGTGGTGAGCGGCAGCGGTGGATGTCTGATGCGAGCAACTATGCGTGGGCGGAAAGCCGCTTCGCCTTGACCAAAGGTACCAACACTGTCGGAGCTGGGTCTGATGCTCATGGCACTGGCTGCAGGGGGCCTGGGTATGAGCAGACTGCGACGCCGTACCTGAGTCTGAGTGCCGGGCGCGATCGAACTGGCGACATGGGCACCATCCGCCGGCACAAACCGCCGCCGAACGGTTAGCAGGCTGGTGCGCAAGCGCAGCCAGCTTGCGCTTTCCAGCAAGCAGATGCCTTGGTGCACACCTGCGTGAAGGCGAATGACGGTTTATTGAATTACGCAGGGACCGCAACGAGTTGAGACCTGCAGCGAGATGTTGATCTTGCTGCTCACCGTGTACGCCCCGTCAGGGTTGCTGGCGCTGATCCGCCACAGCCTCGTGGGCACGAAGGTGTCATCCGTGGAGGGGTCGGCAAGGGCGACGACATCGGTCAGTTGGCTGGCCACACTGCTGCTGTCGTCGCCACTGTTGCGTTGTCCCCAAGTGGCGACACTTCCGTCGTACTTGAGGACGGCAAATGCGGTGTCGGTGCTGCAAGTCTTCACGACTTCGTAGGCAAGCAAGGGAATCGGGCCGCCGCCCTCGCTCGGATTGCCCCAGGCGACGACGCTGCCGTCGTTCTTGCCGGTGCGTTGCCGGGACGGGTGACAGCGCACAAGCCTATTGATTCCAAATTGGAAATAGGCAGTTCATGATCAGGTGGTTTTTTAAACCAACCTGAAACCCGAAACTACATCCCATCGGACGCGCTGCACCGCAGACACCGACCCAAGACCAGCGGCAACGCCGGATGTTTGAAAGCTCATCGACTCATCGTTTCTTCAGGAGATTCACCATGACCAAGTTCACCGCCACCTTCGCTTCCGCCGCCGCCCTGCTGTTCGCTGGCGGCGCCTTCGCGCAAATGCCCGCCGCTGGCGAAGGCCCGCTGTTCCTGAATGAAGCCGCCATGGTCAGCAGCAGCAATGTGCGCGACGCGGTATCGATCCAGCAGCTCGCCTCGGGCGAGCAGTCGGGTGTCGTGGCCGTTGCCAGCGACTCGGCTGTGACCCGCGCCGAAGTGCGCCAGCAGACCCGCGAAGCCTTCGCCAAGGGCCAGCGCCCAGCGATCGGCGAGCGCAGCTAATTGACAGTGGCGCTGCGAGCGCCGCATCATCGCCAACTGAAAAGGCCACCGGCATGGCCGTGCGCATGTTGCTGACTGTCGGTGTGCTCGATCCAGCTTCTGGAGCCTGGTCTTCATGGGGTCGGATCAACAACGAATCAACCGAAGTACAAGAATCATGAGATCAGTTGCTGATCGGGTGCGCCCACATCGCCCTGGCGCATCGGCAGTGCTTGCGGCTGTGTCGCTGCGGCGCAAGCCATCCTATGGCGTGCTGCTGGCGTTGACCGTCGCCCTGACTGGCCTGCCGAACGCAGCTGCCCAGGGCCCCGACTGGAGCCTGAGCGCCGCCCGTGCGAAAGAGGCTGATGTCAGGAAGCTCGGCGTGATCGCGGGCTGGACCCGTCCCGAACCCCTTTGGCAAGGACAGCGTTGGCAGCTGCGGCTGCGGCACGAGTTCGAGCTGGCGGCCTGGAACGTGCCGAGGGCACGGGATCTGGTCGAGCTGGGCTATTCGCCCGTGCTGCGGCTGGAGCGTCCGCTGTCCGGCGGTGCACGCAACTTGTTCGTCGAGGGCTCGATCGGCGTGCGCCTGCTGTCTCATGCGCGTCTGGCGGCGGACCATTCAATGGGCAGCGCGTTCCAGTTCTCCGATATGCTGGGGGCCGGCATGCAGTGGGGACGCGAGGGGCGCTCCACGCTGGGCGTGCGTTTCCAGCATCTGTCCAACTTCGGCATCAAGAAGCCGAACCCCGGCATGGACTTCCTGATGCTGTACTACACGCATCGGTTCTGAGCCACGACTGGCCCGATGGCACGATGACCTTGCCGTGACGCGGATGCGAGTCGATGCGCGGCCGCCGACAACCTCGTCAGACGAACTGCTCCAGCAAAGCAGCCAGCTCGCTAAATGCGATGACCGATCGCATAGGGTCGAGAAAACTGCCGGTCGCCCCCAGACTTTGAAGGCCTGTTTCCAGACCGGACCGTCGCCGGCAAACTTCCGCTGATGCGCCGTTTCTGCCCGGTCCCCCAGACGCCACACAACGCGCCATAACCCAGACTACGAATCGCCCTCGGCTGACACGTCTGGCGCCAACGCTCGGGCACACTGGTGCAATGAGCGAGAACGCCGCACCGAAGAAGAAACCTTTCTCGATGATCCGCGAGTTCCACCTGGCGGACTGGTTCACGCTGGGCAACGCGGTCTGTGGCGTGGGGGCGATGTTCGCCATCGTCAGCTTCATCCAGAGCGGCGCACTCAAGCATGTGCACTACGCCTGCACGCTGGTGCTGGCGGCGCTGGTGTTCGACATCTTCGATGGTCGGGTGGCACGCTGGCGGCAGAAATCCTCGCTGCTGGGGCGCGAACTGGATTCACTCGCCGACGTGATCTCGTTCGGTGTCGCGCCGGCGCTGATCGCCTACGGCGTCGGCATGCAGGGGCTGTGGGATCGCGTGATCCTGGCCTTCTTTGTCGCTTGCGGCGTGTCGCGGCTGGCGCGCTTCAACGTCACCGCCGACGCGCTGTCGGCCGGCGGTGACAAGGTCAGGTACTTCGAGGGCACGCCGATTCCGACCTCGGTGCTGCTGGTGCTGCTGCTGTGGATCGCCGCCGTCGTCGGCGCCATCGGCCCGCAGCTGTGGGGTGGCGCGATCCGCATCGCCGGCTACACGCTGCACCCGCTGGTGCTGCTGTACCTGCTCTCGGGCTCGCTGATGATCAGCCGCATCCGCATCCCGAAGCTGTAGCCACCGACGCGCCGGCCGGGCTTCTTCTATCATCGGTCGGCCATGCCCGATGCCGACCGTGACCTGACGCCGCCCGCTTCCGTCGCCGAAGACGATCTGGGTCCGCTGGCGCCGTTCCGGCACGGCGTGTTCGCCATGCTGTGGAGCACCTGGCTGATCGCCAACCTCTGCATGTGGATGAACGACGTGGCGGCGGCCTGGCTGATGACCACGCTGACGTCCAAGCCGATCTGGGTGGCACTGGTGCAGACGGCGGCGATGCTGCCGGTGTTCCTGCTCGGCCTGCCGTCGGGCGCGCTGGCCGACATCCTGGACCGCAAGCGCTTCCTGTTCTTCACCCAGCTCTGGGTGGCGACGATCGGGGCGCTGCTGTCGGTGGCGGTGTTCATGGGCGTGATCACGCCGCCGCTGCTGCTGATGCTGCTGTTCCTCAACGGCATCGGCCTGGCGCTGCGCTGGCCGGTGTTCTCGGCCATCGTACCGGAGCTGGTGCCGCGCGCGCAGCTGCCGGCGGCGCTGGCGCTGAACGGCGTGTCGATGAACGCCTCGCGCATCCTGGGGCCACTGGTCGCCGGCAGCGTGATCGCCAGTCTTGGCAGTGCCTGGGTATTCCTGCTCAACGCCGTGCTGTCGGTGGTGGCGGCCATGGTGATCACGCGCTGGCGCCGCGAGCACCGGCCCGACCCGCTGGGGCGTGAAAGCCTGCGCGGCGCCATGCGCGTGGGCCTGCAGTACGTGATGCAGTCCTACCACCTGAAGGGCGTGCTGCTGCGCATCGCGCTGTTCTTCTTCCACTCGACCACGCTGATGGCGCTGCTGCCGCTGGTGGCGCTGCAGATCGAAGGCGGCGACGCCGGCACCTTCACCGTGCTGCTGGCCGCCATGGGCGCCGGCGCGATCGCCTCCACCTTCGCGCTGCCGCAGCTGCGCCAGGCCATGTCGCGCGACCGCCTGGTGCTGCTGGGCGCCACCACCCAGGCATTGACCATGGCGATGATGGCGGTCAACAGCAGCATCTGGTTCGGCGTCGCTGCCATGGCGCTGGGCGGCGCGGCTTGGATGACCACCGCCAACTCGCTCAGCGTATCAGCGCAGATCAGCCTGCCGGACTGGGTGCGCGCGCGCGGCATGTCGATGTTCCAGATGGCCATCATGGGCGCCAGCGCGGGCGGCGCGGCAGTGTGGGGCCAGGTTGCCACCTGGGCCAGCGTGCCGACCGCGCTGGGGCTGGGTGCGGCCAGCGCCATCGTCGCCATGGGCCTGGCGACCTGGCTGATGCCGGACCGCGGCGTGATGGAAGACCCGACGCCGGCCGGCCCGCTGCCACGGCCGCAGGTGACGCGGCCGCCCGAGAGCGGCCACGTGCTGGTGACGGTGGAGTACCGCATCGACCCGGCCGACGCGCCGGCCTTTCGGGCCCTGATGGACGAGAGCCGGCGCTCGCGCCTGCGCCAGGGCGCGGTGGCCTGGGAGTTGCTGTCGGACATCAACGACCCGGGGCGCTTCGTCGAGGTGATCGAGGACGCGTCCTGGATCGACCACCTGCGCCGCTTCGAGCGCACCAGCGCCGCCGACGTGGCGCTGCGCGAGCGCAAGCTGGGCTACCACCTCGGCGAGGAGCCGCCGGTGGTGCACCGCACGCTGCGCGAGACCACGGTGCGCAGCGGGCGCATGAGCTTCGGCGCCGCCGACGTCGGCCGCTGAGGTGGCGACGATCCGAGCCGACGCTTCGCGGAGCGCAAGCCCCATGACCTGAGTGCTGCGCCGAAGCGCCGAAGCGCCGCATCCTTGGCCTGGGTCAAGTCGTCCCCCGGCTGCGCGGCGGCAGAATCGCAGCCGTGCCATTCCGTCGTTCCCGTTCCCTGCTGAGGCGCTGGGCCGTTGTGCTGGCCCTGCTGGCGCTGCTCGCGCAGGCGCTGGCGGTGCAGGCCAGCACCGGGCACCTGGCGGGCATGCTGTCGACGAATTGGCTGGGCAGCCAGGTGTGCACGGGTTCTGGAGCCCCGGTGTCCCTGGCCGACCTGGGCGACCAGGGTCCGGATGGCGGACCCGGTCAGTGGCGGGCGCAATGCCCCTTGTGCGCGGTGGCGGTCATGCCGCTGCTCGGGCCACGGCCCGCACCCGAGGCACTGCCGCCCGCGCCGATGGCGCAGGGGCGCCTGGCGTGGGCGGTCGCTCGCGCTTCATTCCCGGCGCCGCCGCACCTGTTGCCACCGGCGCAGGGTCCGCCGGCAAGCACCTGAGTTCCTGCTTTCGTGCACCGACGACCGAGCGGCCAGTTCCGTTCGGGCTTCGGGGCGCAGCGCCCGTGGCCTGAGTGCTGCCGGGTGCACGGCGCCACGCATTGTTCCTAGGTTCTCCGCCGACCGGCGCCATGGGCGCGGTGCGGTGATCAGCTTGCCGATCCGATGAAGACCAGACACCTGGCGCCCGAGCGCGCCCACCCACTAAACTCCATTCCCTTGCACGCCCTGGTGGCCTTGCTGCCGCTGTGCGCGGCGGCCCAGCAGCCCGAGCCGGCGGCCGGCGAAGCCGTCGCCGGCAGCCTGGCGCCGGTCACCGTGACTGCGCCGCATGCCCGCACCGAACCGCTCGGCAGCGACAGCCTCGATGCCGAGTTGCTGCGTACGCGCCGGCCGATCAGTGCCGACACGGCTGAACTGCTGCGCGACTTCCCAGGCTACGCGGCGCAGGCGGCCGGCGGCGTCTCCAGCCTGCCGGCGATCCGCGGCCTGGGCGACGACCGGCTGCGCATCGAGCTCAACGGCATGCCGCTGATCTCGTCCTGCGGCAACCACATGAACCCGCCGCTGTCCTACGTCGACCCCGGCCGGGTCGAGCGCGTGCGCGTGTTCGCCGGCGTGGTGCCGGTCAGCGTTGGCGGCGACAGCATCGGTGCCACGGTGCAGGTCGACGCCGCTGAGCCGGTGTTCGCCGAACCCGGCGCGCCCGCCGTGGTGGGCGGCGAACTGGGCGTGGGGGGGCGCAGCAACGGCAATGCCCTGGATGCACGGGCATCGGCGCACTACGCGACCGAGACTTTCAGCCTGCGTTACGACGGCTCGCTGGCGCAGGCCGACAACTATCGCGCCGGCGGCGACTTCAAGCCGGCCGGCCCGGCGTCCAGCGACAAGCCCGAGCACTGGCTGCGCGCCGACGAGGTCGGTTCGACCGCCTACAAGACCCGCAACCACGAGCTCACCGGCGCCTGGCGCGGCGACGGCCAGCTGCTGCAACTCGGGGTCGGCGTGCAGGACATCCCCTACCAGTACTACCCGAACCAGCGCATGGACATGACGCGCAACGACGCCTGGCATGCCAACCTGCGCTACGAGGGCCGCTTCGACTGGGGCCGGCTCGAGGCGCGCGCCTGGCACGAGCACACCCGCCACGGCATGCAGTTCGGCGACGACAAGCAGTACTGGTACGGCCCCAAGGGCGACGTGCCCGGCATGCCGATGGACACGCGCGGGCGCACCAGCGGCCTGCGCGTGATGGGCGAGCTGCCGGTATCCGAGCGCGACACGGTGCGCGTCGGCGCCGAAGCACTGCGCTACCGGTTGGACGACTGGTGGCTGCCGTCCGGCGGCGGCATGGCGCCCAACACCTTCTGGAACATCCGCGACGGCCAGCGCGACCGGCTCGACCTGTTCGCCGAATGGCAGGCGCGCTGGAGTCCGCAGTGGCTGACCCTGATCGGCCTGCGCAGCGCCAACACCCGCACCGACGCCGGCCCCGTGCAGGGCTACAACGCCAGCTACGACGCCGACGCCAACGCCTTCAACGCGCGCGACCGCCGCCGCACCGACCACAACTGGGATCTGGCGGCGCTGGCGCGCTTCACGCCCAACGCCAACGCCACCTACGAATTCGGCGTCGCGCACAAGATGCGCTCGCCCAACCTGTACGAGCGCTACGCCTGGTCGACCGGCGGCATGGCGATGCGCATGGTCAACCTGGTCGGTGACGGCAACGGCTACGTCGGCAACCCCGACCTCAAGCCCGAGCAGGCCACCACGCTCAGCGCCACCGCCGACTGGCACGATGCCAGCGGAGAGAAGTGGGGTGTACGTGTCACGCCGTACTACACGCACGTGCGCAACTACGTCGGCGCGCTGCGCTGCGGTGGCGGCGCCGGTGCGACGGCGGTGTGCAATGACGCCAACTTGGCGGCCCGCGACGCCTTCGTCTACCTGCGCTTCACCAACCAGACGGTGCGCCTGTACGGCATCGACCTGAACGGTTTCGCCGAACTCGGGCGCAGCCCGCGCTGGGGCCAGTTCGTGCTTAGCGGCGGCATCAACTACGTGCGCGGCAAGAACACCGACACCGGCGACAACCTGATCAACATGATGCCGCTGAACGCGCGGCTGGCGCTGACGCACCGCCTGGGCGGCTGGAGCGGCACCGCCGAGTGGGTTGGCGTGGCGGGTAAGACCAAGGTCTCGCGCGAACGCAACGAGATGACCACCGGTGGCTACGGCCTCTTGAACCTGCGTGCCGGCTACGCCTGGAAGCAGGTGCGGCTGGACTTCGGCATCGACAACGTGTTCGACCGTTACTACGAACTGCCGCTGGGCGGCGCCTACCTGGGCCAGGGCCGCACCATGGCCGGCACCGGCGTGCCCTGGGGCGTGAGCGTGCCGGGGCGCGGGCGCTCGTTCAACGTGGCGCTGAGCATGCGCTTCTAGACCACGCCGCGCGATGGCGGAGTGACGGAATGATGGAGTGACGGAATGACTTCGCCGCTGCGCGGCGTTAATGACGAAATGACACCAGCCGTGCACCAAGCGACTTGGCGTCAGTCTGTGTCATGGCGGCGCACCCGCCGTCATCGACGCGCAGCGAGGTCATTCCGTCATCCTCCCTTCAGGCCGCCAGCGGCGCGCCGTCGACGAACACCTTCAGTTCGCCGGCGGCGAATGGCGTCCAGGCCTCGTCGGAAGTCAGCGGCGTGGTCGCCACCACCGCCACGCGGTCGTCGGGCGTGGTGTGGTCGGCGAAGTTGACGCTCAGGTCCTCGTCGGCCAGGCGCGCGCTGGCGAACGGGTGCTGGCGCACCAGGTAGCACAGCCTGGTCGAGGCATGCGCCCACAGTGCCTCGCCGTTGGACAGCAGCATGTTGAAACTGCCGTGGCGCGCCACCTGCGGCAGCAGCTCGCGCAGCGTGTGCGTGAGCTCGGCCACCGGCGGCACGCTGGCGTGCGCCTTGGCCAGCTCCTGCATCAGCCAGCAGAAGGCCTGCTCGCTGTCGGTGGTGCCGACCGGGCGGAACTGCCCGTGCAGGCGCGGCGCGTAGCCGTGCAGGTCGCCGTTGTGGGCGAATACCCAGTAGCGGCCCCACAGCTCGCGCACGAAGGGGTGGCAGTTCTCCAGCCCGACCGCGCCGATGGTGGCCTTGCGGATGTGCGAGATGACGTTGCGGCTCTTGATCGGATAGCGCCGGATCAGCTCGGCCACCGGCGAATCGGCGGCCGCGCCGGGGTCGATGAACAGGCGCGCGCCGCGCCCCTCGAAGAAGGCGATGCCCCAGCCGTCGGCGTGGTGGTCGGTGCGCCCGCCGCGCTGCGCGAAGCCGGCGAACGAGAAGGTCACGTCGGTCGGCGTGTTGCAGTTCATCCCGAGCAGCTGGCACATGACCCGCAGTATGCAGCGCCGCCGGGCCGTGGTGGCGGGCAGCCTGAACAGCCGGACGCGAAGAACGCCAAGGTTCCGCGAAAGTCGCGAAAGAAAACCATTAAAGGATTTCGGTTCTCTTTCGCGACCTTTGCGTAGTTTTCGCGTCCTTCGCGTCCGGCTGTTCAAGGAATTCGCCGCGCCCGATGCCGTCTTCCATCAGGACCGCGGAACGCCAGACGGCGTCAAACCCAGGCGAACTCCGCCGTGAAATGGCGCAGCAGCGGCGGCTGCTTGACGATGCGCACGCCGCGGATGTCGGCGGCGCGCTGCTTCACCTCGGCGATCACCTCGGCCGCGTAGTCGAAGTGCGATTGCGTGTACATGCGGCGCGGAAACGCCAGCCGCACCAGTTCCATCGAATGGTAGGCCTCGCTGCCGTCGGCCAGCCGCTTGCCGAACATCACCGAGCCGACCTCCACGCCGCGGATGCCGCCTTCCAGGTACAGCGCGTTGCACAGCGCCCAGGCCGGGTAGTGCGCCTGCGGCATGTCGGGCAGCACGGTGCGCGCGTCGATGTAGACCGCGTGGCCGCCGGTCGGCTTGACGAAGCCGATGCCGGCCGCCTCCAGCCGCTCGCCCAGGTACTCGGCGGTGCGCAGGCGGTAGCGCAGGTAGTCCTCCTGCAGGCCTTCTTCCAGGCCCACCGCCAGCGCCTCGAGGTCGCGCCCGGCCAGACCGCCGTAGGTGGGGAAGCCCTCGGACAGGATCAGCGCGTTGCGCGCGTCTTCCAGCCAACGATCGTCCTTGAGCGCGATGAAGCCGCCGATGTTGACCATGCCGTCCTTCTTGGCGCTCATGGTGCAGCCGTCGGCATGCGACAGCATCTCCTGCGCGATCGCGCGCACCGGCATGTCGGCGTAGCCGGGCTCGCGCAGCTTGATGAACATGGCGTTCTCGGCGAAGCGGCAGATGTCCATCACCAGCGGCTTGCCGTAGCGCTTCAGCAGCGCGGCCCAGGCGCGGATGTTGGCCATCGACACCGGCTGGCCGCCGCCGGTGTTGTTGGTCACGGTCAGCATGCCGAACGGGATGGCGTCGCCGCGCTCGTTCAGCAGCGCCTCGGCGCGCGCCAGGTCGATGTTGCCCTTGAACGGGTGGTCGAAGGCCGGCTGCAGCCCTTCAGCGATGACCAGGTCCAGCGCTTCGACGCCCAGCACCTCCAGGTTGGCGCGCGTGGTGTCGAAGTGGCAGTTGTTGGGCACCACCTGGCCTGGCTGGCAGGCGGCGGAGAACAGCACCTTCTCGGCCGCGCGGCCCTGGTGCGTGGGGATGAAGTGCGGCATGCCGGTGATGTCCTGCACCACCTTCTCCAGCCGGTAGAAGCTGCGCGCGCCGGCGTAGCTCTCGTCGCCTTCCATGATGGCGCCCCACTGGCGCGACGACATGGCGCCGGTGCCGGAATCGGTCAGCCAGTCGATCAGCACGTCCTCGGCGTGCAGCAGGAAGGGGTTCAGGTGCGCCTGCTCCAGCAGCCGTTCGCGGTCGGCGCGCGTGGTCATGCGGATCGGCTCGACGCTTTTGATGCGGAAGGGTTCGATCAGGGTCTTTGGCATGGAGGCTCCTCTGGTGTGCTTGATGGAGCCTGAAGGTAGTGACACATCGGTCATCGTGGTGTCGGTTATTTCCAACAGTGCCACGATTCTTTCGTCAGCCTGAGCCGGGTTGCTGGCGGTCACGTGCCGGCTGTGCGGCTCGAGCGATCAGTTCTGCGCGCTGGCCTTCTCGGCGCAGGTGCGGCAGATGCAGGCCTGTCTGCGCGCCGCGGGCGGCACCTGGGCGAGCAGTTCCGGCGTGAATTCGACCCCGGTGCACCAGCATGGCGGCTGCGCTTGGCCGATGGCCTGCTCGGCTTGCATCGCGCAGCGATTCGGCTGGCCGCACAAGGGGCATAGCGCGGGATCAATGGCGGCGGAGAAAGCGTCCATGCGGGTGGTATTCTGCGGGATGTAAGGTTGCGCATGGCGCGCGACAGCGGGCATTCATTGTTTGCAGGAGAGATGAAGATGAGCGATGCCTTGACCGCGGACCAGCTGAAGGAGCTGAAGGACTTGCTGCTGACACGCCGCAAGGAGTTGCAGGACGAGATGGAGCAGAACCTCGCCAACCTGGCGCCGGCCGAGCGCACCAGCAGCGTGTCGCAGGACGAGAGCGCGCGGCTGAAGAACCTGACGCGCGAGGTCGATTCCCGGCTCACCAACCTCGACGCCGCCGACCTGACGCGCATCGACCGCGCGCTGGAGGCGATGGACGAGGGCACCTACGGCCTGTGCGACGAATGCGGCTGCCACATCCCGTTCGAGCGCCTTAAGATCGAGCCGATGACGCAGCACTGCGTGGCCTGCAAGTCGCGCTGGGAGCAGAAGCAGGCGGCGCGCGCCTAGATCCGCCGCGCCGTTCAGGCGCAAGCAAAAGCGGGCACCCAGGGTGCCCGCTTTTTCATGCCGGTGTGATCGCCGGCGCAGTGCTTGGCGTGGCGCCCTTTCGACGACTCACGTTTTGGGCAGTTGCGCTCCTCGTCGAACGGTTTCCAGCAATAGGTTCAACACAATAACTTGCACGTCTTCATCAGCCACTCGCTCGGATATGGCGCTGCGAAGGCGCTGATCACGCTTGTCGAGGAACGCCTGGTATTCACGGAGCAAGGTAACGCACGCTATATCAGAACGGGGTAGCTGGACAGTTTCTCGTCGCATCTCGCGAATCGCTACCACCGCCAGTTCAGCATGCGCTTCCGAGGGCATGCTAATGAAATCTGTCTGCTTCTTGCCACGCATGAAGCGCACGCCCACGTCGTGGAGATCGGCGTGGAGTTCGGGCATCCCTTCGGCGGGCACTTCTCGGGCGATCCAGCTGTCGCCAACGCCCGACTCGTTGAAGAAGTCTTTGTACGAGCGGAACAGCAGGGGTTCCTGCGTATTGAGTTCGGCAGCCAGTTGCGCGGCCAGTTCTTGCGGACTCACTGCGCCCTTGCGCTTGGTGGTGGTTTTGTTGACGATAGCCTGCTCTTCCTTGCGTCGGGTATCTTCAAAGAACTGGCGCAAGTGGTCGTACAGCCGATTGATCCATTCGTCTCGCTCTTTCTTGGACTTGACGCCGAGGAGTTCAAACACTGCGTGGTCGAGCGCTCGGCGATCCGGCATGTCCAGTTCGCAGTCGTCAGGCAGCAACGCCAGTTCCGCGTACTTCCCCGATTTTTCGAACGCCATGGTTCTAAGCCTGCGCTCAGAAAGCAATTGCTTCGGCTCACGCTCGGCCATGGCATCCAGCGCCGCTTCCAACGCGAGAGTGGTCTTGCGAGGAGCGAGTCTGAGATCTGGCACGAGCATCATCGAAACATCGACAATCTCTGTTTTCAGGTTGCCCTCAACGCCCACGGGCCGACCAAATTGATGCTTGGCGAGAATGACCAGCGTACTGTTCAGCAGCGCTGCGAGTGCTTTGCCACTGACGCCTTCCATCGGGAACAAATCGTAGAGGTTGCAGTTGGCTTGCAGGTTGTCGCTGTTGAGCGGTATGGCGTGTTTGTATTGTTGAGCCTTGGGCCAAAAGGCGGCGCCACGCCGATGCCCAGTCAGGTCGTACCACGCCTTCTCCTTGGTCACCCGTTGCGCACAAGTGGATCCCAGGTGCACGCGCCGTTCTTCCCCCCATTCGACATAGGCTTTAGCCCGGGGCTTCAGGGCACCCTTTGGGGATGGAGCGAGGAAGATCAATCGGGAGCAGTCGCTCGCACGCGCGATGAAACCCTTGACTTCCATGAGGCTGTGGACTTCGGGTTCAAGGTACTCGGATTCGATGGCGTGCAGTTCGCCGCGCTTATCCCCCGCGAGAACCAGTTTGACCTTGCCGTTCTCGACCTCGGAGCGCGGCACGCCATATTCATGCTCGAAGCCAATTGGATCGGCGAAGGCCGCGAGACACTCCGCAGTGGCATCTTTTGGGTAGAAGAAGTCGTCTTTTCCTGTTGTGATTCCTCGACGAACTTCGGTCAATTGCCCAAATGAACAGAAGTGCTCGCTGAACTCATCAGATAGCTCAATGAAGTTGACCCCTTTTCACGGACACCTTACCGTAGAGGAAGAAGGAGTCCGAAG